>CADEEH010000007.1 GCA_902826305.1 uncultured Burkholderiales bacterium | reverse complement strand
AACGCAACCCGCCCGAGCTCGGCGTGATGGAGCGCGAAATGAAGCGACTGAAAAACGGCCGCCTGCTGCTCATCCCCGCCAGCGACGAAACCGCCGGCCACGGGACCACGTCCCAGGCACGTTTCTGGAAGCAGTCGCTGGCCGACTTCCTGCGCTCGGTGCCCGCCGGGGCGCCATGAGCGCCCGGCGGTTCAGGGCTCGAGCACGATCTTCACGCACCCGTCGCGTTTGCGCTTGAACAACTCGTAGCCGTCCGGGGCGTCGTCGAGCGCCATCCGATGGCTGACGATGAAGCCGGGGTCGATGCGTCCCTCGACGACCAGGTCGAGCAGGCGCTGCAGATAACGCTGGACGTGGGTCTGCCCGGACTTCAACGTCAGCGACCGGTTCACGATCGCGCCCATCGGGAACTTGTCGATGACCCCGCCGTAGACGCCGGCGACCGACACCGTGCCCCCGTTGCGGCAGGCGAGGATCGCCTGGCGCAGCGAGACCGCGCGATCGGTCTGCAGCATCAGCCGCGTCTTCAGGTCGTCATAACGTCCCGCGAGGCCGTGCGGATCGGCTTCCATCCCGACCGCGTCGATGCAGGCGTCCGGTCCGCGCCCGCCGGTCATCTCGGTCAGCGCCTCGTGGACGTTGACCCGGGAATGATCGACGATGTCGACGACACCATCGGCGCCGCGCGCCAGCGCCAGTCGCTCGTGCACCGCGTCGATCGCGATCACACGTTCCGCGCCCATCATCAGCGCGCTGCGGATGGCGAACTGACCGACCGGCCCGCAGCCCCAGACCGCCACCGTGTCGCCGGGCTGGATCGCGCAGTTCTCCGCCGCCATCCAGCCGGTCGGAAACACGTCCGACAGGAACAGGACCTGTTCGTCGCGCAGTCCGACCGGTACCTTGATCGGACCGACGTCGGCGAACGGCACACGCACGTACTCGGCCTGGCCGCCCGCGTAGCCGCCGACCATGTGTGAATAACCGAAGATCCCGCACGGTGAACGGCCCCAGAACGCCTCGGCCAGTCGTGTGTCCGGATTGGAGTTCTCACACAGCGAGAACAGCTGCCGGCCACAGAAGAAACAGTCCCCGCAGGCGATCGGGAACGGCACGACCACCCGGTCGCCGACCTTCAGTGTCTTCACGGCGGAGCCGACCTCGACGATCTCGCCCATGAATTCGTGGCCGAGGATGTCGCCTTTGTGCATGCTCGGGATGAAGCCGTCGTACAGATGCAGGTCGGAACCGCAGATCGAGGTCGAGGTCACGCGCACGATCGCATCACGCGGGTTGATCAGCGTCGGATCGGGCACGGTCTCGACCCGGACATCGTTCTTGCCGTGCCAGCACAATGCCTTCATCGCGTCACTCCACCAGTCCGAGCCCGGTCGCCGGGTCGGTCTTGGTCGCCCGCTCGTCCGCGACGCGCTGCGTCGGTGGCGCGTCGATCGTCGGCTGCGGCCGCGAGGCCGGCCGCCGGCCGCCGGCGGGCTGGCCGTCGATCCGTGCGATCTCGCCGGTCTCCAGCAACTGTTTCAGGTGGCGCAGGTCGGCGCGGATGTGTGCACCCGGTGCGCGGCCGAGCGCCTTCGCAACGACGGCGCCGAACGCACCGGCGGTCGGCACGTATTCGATCTCGGCGTGGATCACCGTCCCGCGCTGGGCCGGTGCGTCCTCGAAGCGCATGCAGCCGACATGCATCAGGCGACCCTCCTGTTCATGGCGCCAGCAGATCACCTCGTCGGTTGTCTCGCGGGTGATCTGCGACCCCCACCAGTTCGAATCGCCCAGTCCGGCACCGAGGCGCCAGCGGTCGCGGCACGCACGAAAGACGTCGGCGCGCGGCTGGCCGATCGTGATCGTCTCGCGGCAGTCGATCCGCTCGTCGTCACGCCCGCCTTCGGCGCGGTGCAACACGCGGATGCCCATCGGTTCCAGAAGCGTGCAGCGACCGGTCATCGCCTGTGTCATCAGCCACAGGCCGGCGCCGCTGATCAGCACGCGACCGATGATGCCGCGGTCACCCAGGCCGAACACGAGCAGGGCCCCGGCGCCGGCCGCGGCCACCGACCGGTCGAACCGGGTGAGGTTGATCCGATCGTCGCCCGAATCGTGATCGGGGCGGTCGCCGGGCTCGCGCGGATGGACGTGTTGCTGCATCGGGAACTCCTTTCGATAGGACAGGCTGCCGTGCACGCAAACGCCGGGCCTTGGGTCGATCCGTCGGTACGATCGGCGGCCGCCGGCCGCGGGCGGCAGGCCGCAACGCCGAGGCGCGGGCATGCACGTTGCATCGTCGACCCGTCCTGACTGACGCGCCGATGTGCTACGTTCGCCGCTGCACGCCGCAAGGGCTGCGCGCCGCAAGGAGCTCCGACGCATGACCAGCGTTTCCTCTGATGTCGCGAAGCGGGTCGGGCTGATCGGCCTGGGTGCGATGGGGCGCGGTGTCGCCGCGAATCTGATCAGGGCGGGTCACGACCTGGTCGCCCACGACATCCGTCCGGATGCCGGCCACGCGTTCGTCGAGACGGGCGGCCGCTTTGCCGCGAGCCTGGCCGAACTCGGCCGGCATGCCGACGTGTTCGTCAGCTTCGTCGTCGATGCCGAGCAGACCGAAACGGTGCTGTTCGGGCCGGACGGACTGGTCGGACGAACGCGACCGCAGGCGGTGTTCGTGGCCTGCAGCACGATGTCACCGGCGTACGTGACCACGCTGGCGCCGCGCCTCGCGGCACACGGCATCGAACTGATCGATGCACCGGTCACCGGCGGCATGGTCGGTGCGGCCAACGGGACGTTGACGGTCATGGCCGCGGGCGACCCACGGGTGTACCAACGCGTCGAACCGGTGCTGCGAGCGTTCGGCAGTCGTGTCCATCACCTCGGTGACACGCCGGGTGCCGGCGCGCGGATGAAGGTGATCAACCAGTTGTTGTGTGGTGTCCATCTGGCCGCGGCCGGCGAGGCGCTCGCCCTGGCCAGGCGCCAGGGGCTGCCCCTCGACAAGACCCTGGAGATCCTCGGCAGTGGCGCGGCCGCCTCCTGGATGCTGGCCGATCGCGGGCCACGGATGGTTGCCGGTGACCACGACCAGGTGACCTCGGCGGTCGACATCTTCGTCAAGGACCTGTCGCTGGTGCTCGACGCGACGCGGGAGTGCCGGTTCGCGGCCGGGCTCGCCCATGCCGCCTACCTGGCATTCCTGGAGACGACGGGCCGCGGGCTCGGTGCGAAGGACGACTCGGCGGTGATGACCCATTACCTGCCGCCGACTCGGGAGTGACCGCGCCGTCGGCGCGCGCGAGACCCGATCGTCAGCGCCGGTCCGGCTCCGCCGATCGGCTTCGTGAGTTGCCTCGGTCCCGCGACGACCTGCGTTCGACGGGGTTCGCCGGGAACACGTGTTCGCGTTCGTCACCGATCGCGGATTCCCCGATGGCCAGCAGGTGCAGGCCCGGCGCGACGCGATTCAGGTGCCCGATGAATGGCCTCTCGAACGGCACACCCTGGGCGAGACGCCAGTAGACGAGCAGGAACTTCCGGTCGGACAGGCTGCGCAGCGGAAGCACGTCGCCAGCCGCCGCGTCCAGCCGGGTCTGGAGGTCGTCGGCGGATGACCAGCCGGCGTCCGCACCGTCGACCAGGCGCGGCAGGACACTGGCGCCCAGATCGGCGGCGGTCAATGTCCATACACCGCCCGTCATTGCGGCGCGAAGATTCTCGATGGCATTCGTGGCGAGCCACCGCAACGAGTCCGACGGGGATGCAACCACCGAGACGAAGCGGTGCGTGGCGACGGCCGCACACAGGCTTTGCGACAGACCATGCAGCCGGCGCATCGAACGCTCCGAAACCGTCGCCGGGCCGATCGGCGCACGGGTGTGTCGCGTCGTATGGTGTGCCTGGGCGCGATGCCGGACCGGCAGCAGGTGCACGCGCACCTTCGGCGTGAAGCGGTATCCGGCCCCCGGCCGGTTGGTGATCACGTCGCGACCGAGCAGGTGGCGAAGATGCCAGACCTGCACGTGCAGGTTGTTGGGCTCCACGACCACGCGTGGCCAGACGAGCGCCTGCAGTTCGTCCGCCGCGACCGTCCGGTCGTTCCGTTGCACCAGCGCACACAGCAGGTCGAACGCACGCGAGCCGATCGACACCTCGCGTCCATGCTGAAGCAGTTCACGTGTCGCCGGGCGCAGTTCGAAGTCTCCGAATCGCCAGCATCGGACCAGGCCGGATGCCGTCTCGGGGAGGAACACCTGAGCCGGTGCGGCCGCGTTCACGTCGCCAGACGGACGGAATCGCGCTGTGTGCTCTTCGCGGCGGCGAGTGCCTCCTCGGCCTTGTCGAGCACGCGCTGGTAGTCCGGATGCCCGTCGAACATCGCGATACCGATGCTGACCGTCACCTGGTAGGTCGCGCTGAATGGTGTCCTCACGGTCAGTGCGGCGATCGTGGTACGCAGCGATTCCGCCAGTTGCACCGCGCTGGCCTCGTCGGTCTCCACCAGCAGCGCTCCCAGGCGTTCGTCGCCGAGGCGGAACAGGAAGTCCGCGGCCCGCACCAGGTCGCTGATCGCCTGCGCGATCTGTGCCATCACGGCATCGCTGCCGTTGACACCGAGCATCCGGCGGACCTGTGCGAGATCGTCGAGTTCGAGCAGCAGCAACGCGAACGTCGTCCGGTTGCGCATCGCCAGTTCGACCTCGCGGCGGGCCGCGGTCGGAAAGTAACGCCGGCTCAGCAGCTGCGTGGCCTGGTCGTTGACCTCGTTGGCCTGCCAGAGGTTGTCGAACATCGATCCGAGCAGCGTCTTGACGACGTCGACCTCGCGGCTGATCCGCGCCATCATCGGCTGGACCGCGCGCGCATCACCGCGTGCGCTCCAGAGTTGCGGCAGCAGTTCACCCTCGATGCGAGCGGTGTGCTCGAGCAGCCGGGCCATCTCCGGCTCCTTGGTGAAGATGATCGACGCCTTGTGCTTGAGCCAGACGCCGAAAGGCGAGTCGTCCAGCTTCGGCGGAACGCCGTCGGTCGACTGGCCGTCACCGGGACCACTCATGCTGCGGATCAGCAGGTCGTTGATCCACTCCATCAGCTGCGTCTTCTGGCGCTCGCGTTCCGCTTTCATGTTCTGGCCGAGGAAGAACAGGTGATAGGTCTCCTCGGAGCGGATCAGCCGCGCCGCACTGCTGGCGTAGGCGATGTTCATCATCTCGATGGCGAGGTCGATCGTCTCGTTGCAGTACTCGATCGCCTTGGCCAGCGCGGTGCGGTCGAAGTCGCCGCCGACCAGCAGCCGCGACATCTCGCGCTTGATGACCCGGGCGCCGCGTGTCACCAGGTCCATCGGCACGCCGATCCGGGCGTGGATCTCGCCGGTCATCCGCTGCAGTTCGAAGTGATCGGCTTCCGAGGCGTCGAGCGAGAACAAGCGGCGGATCCAGTCGGCCATCGACGCGTGAAGGCGCTGGTTGACGATACCGTTGGCCAGCATCCGCTCGCCGCGCGGGTCGGTCAGGATCTCGGCATAGAACAGGTCCGACAGGCGGGTGGCCTGGTCGGCGACCAGCGATTGGACGACCTTCCTGATGCCGGTTCCGGGGCGGCCGATGGCATCGCGCCAGTATCGCCTCAGGATCCCGGTCCCGATCGGGTCTTCGGTCCGGCTGTCAGCCCCTTCGTCTTCCTGGCTCGGCGAAATCGGTTGCATTCTTTGATGTGTGTTCGTCGCCTGCCAAAATGACACGCGTGTGGGCGAATCGGCGCTATATTTTTGTTTCCGTTTCAATAGTAACGCCATTCGTCACGACGAAGCGTCGCCGCCCCGACGGCACGGCGCAGGAGGTTCGATGGTGCACCAGGCTTCGGATCGGATCGACGCGGTCGCGTTCATCGTCCAGTCGTGGCTGGACGAGGGTGGCTGCACGTTGTTCTGCGGCGACTGGCGCAACGGCGCGATCATGGAGTTGCTGCCGTCGGCGAGTGCACGCCTGAGCCCGCCTCGATACGCGGGTGATTTCGCCGGCCTGCGCGACCTGCGCGTCGATGACGGCGCACACCACGTGCACCTGGACCTCGCCCGGTTGTCCCGGGCCTGCTACCTGATCGCGCCGAGTGTCTGCTACGGCATGCGGCCGTCGTACGAACTGCGCCTGGTGGCCGAAGGCCGCGACCCGATGCGTGAGTTCGGGCTCGGGCTGTCCGTGCGCTCGCCATACGTTGGTGGGCGTGTGAACGTCGAGGTCGTGTCTCGATACCTGGCCCGTGTCGTCGATCACATCGAGGCGTTCCCCGACGTGACGACGTTCCGTTGCCTGAGAGACGCGACTGCCACGGGCGGCGAAGCCGGGTGGGAAGAACTCGAGCGGATCGTCGACGGGGATCGGCTGCTCACCCCGTTGTCCGCGGCGATGCGCGCCTCGCCCGGGATCCCGTCATGAACCGGATCGAACGCCTGGAGGCGATCCTGTCGCAGGCGCTGGCGCTGCGCGACGCGTCGCTGGTGATCTTTCGCAAGGGTGTCCTGGTCGAATTCAAGACCGGAGACCTGGGGCCCGGCCTGGTCGCCGCCGTCGAGGGCAATCATCGCAGCTGGCAGGTCGGGCCCTTCGAGGGCCATCATTGCCACCTCGACCTGGCTTCGGTCGTCGGTGTGCTGTTCGATGCCGAACCGGTGTCGTGCCAGGCCGGCCGCATCAACTGCACGGCCTGGTTCCTGTGCGAGGGCGACTGCGGCAACCCGTATCGCCGCGACGGCCTGTTCTCGGTCACGCTGAACAGCCCGTACGCGACCAGTGGTCTGCCGCGCGAGGACATCTTCGGTCCGATGTTCGCGCTGCACGCGCGGCATCGCGACGTCGGCTTCGTCACCGCGAGTGACACATTCCTGGCGGCGCCGGCCGCGCTCGGGCTGACGACTCCTGCCGCGCACTGACGAGCGCTCAGGCCGTGCGCACGCCCGGGGTTGCCGACCGGTGCAGCAGGTTCAGCGCGTTGGCCGACAGGATCAGTGCGGCCCCGATCACGGTCCAGGTGTCGATCACCTCGTCGAACACCCACCAGGCCGCCGCGGCCGTCAGCGGCACGCGAAGGAAATCCATCGGCACGACAACGGTCGCGTCGGCATGGCGCATCGCACGCGCCATGCAGTAGTGCGAATAGGTGCCGCAAAACGCGATCACCCCGAGCCAGCCCCAGGCGATCGCCGACGGCCAGCGCCATGTCCACAGCGCAGGCACCAGGCCGATGGCCGACTGGACGATCAGCATCCAGAAGATGATCGCAACCACGTTGTCGGTGCGGGTCAGCGACTTGACCAGCACCACCGACATCGCGAAGCCGACGGCGACGATCAGCGCGATCACTTGCCCCGGAGCGATCGACCCGGCCGAGGGCCGGACGATCAGCGCGACGCCGGCCATGCCGACGAGCACCGCGATCACCTTGCGCGCGGTCATCCGCTCGTCCAGGAACGCGGCGGCCAGCATCACGGTCCACAGCGGCATCGTGAACTCGATCGAGACGAGCTGCGCCAGCGGGATCATCGTCAGCGCGACGAACCAGCCGTACTGCGAGGCATAGTGGATCAGGTTGCGCAGCACGTGCCGGCCCAGATGTGCGCTGCGCAGCGCCGACAGGCCGCCGGCTGCCCGCACCATCGGGGCGAACAGTGCGATCCCGATCAGGCTGCGCACCTCCATCACCTGGAACACACCCAGTTCCCGGGTGGCACCGCGACCGGCGATCGCCATCACGATCATCAGCGCCAGCCAGCCGGCCATCCAGAAGGCGGCCTTGGACAACGATTGACTCATCGCGGGCGGGGGTCCTCGGGTGGGAGTCGTCGACAGGCAATACCCGGCCGGCGCCTCGAAGCGGCGCCTCGCCGGGATCCGCGACGGGGGTCGGATCGAATCGGATGGGGGAGGATGATGACACAGGGGCGGACCGGCGGACTCGCCCAGAGTTAGCGGGTTTGGAGGGCTCTTTTGCCAAAAACCGAATGGCCGTCCGTCCCGTCAACCGGCAAGCTGCGCAGACCGCAACGGCGCCGCCAGCCCGGCGTGTCGGCTTCGACCGTGGCGCGGAGATCGAATGAACGCGATGACCGACGAGCTCTATCCGGAGATCCGCGACGGCGTGCGTGCGTTGTGTGCGCAGTTCCCGCCCGAGTATCACCGCCGGATCGACGAAGCCCGGGGTTACCCCGAGGCCTTCGTCGATGCACTCACCCAGGCCGGCTGGATGGCGGCGCTGATCCCGCCCGAATACGGTGGCTCGGGCCTGGGGCTGGCCGAGGCGAGTGTGATCATGGAAGAGGTCAACCGCTCGGGCGGCAATGCCGGCGCCTGCCATGGGCAGATGTACAACATGGGCACGCTGCTGCGTCACGGTTCGACCGAACAGAAGCAGCGCTGGCTGCCGCCGATCGCCCGCGGCGAGCTGCGCCTGCAGAGCATGGGTGTCACCGAACCGACGACGGGCACCGACACGACCCGGATCAAGACCACCGCCGTCAGGCAGGGTGATCGCTGGGTCGTCAATGGCCAGAAGGTGTGGATCAGCCGGGTGCAGCATTCGGACCTGATGATCCTGCTCGCGCGCACCACGCCGCTGGCCGAGGTGGTCAAGAAGAGTGAAGGGTTGTCGATCTTCCTGGTCGACCTGCGCGAGTCGATCGGCAAGGGCATGACCGTCCGGCCGATTCCCAACATGGTCAACCACGAGACCAACGAGCTGTTCTTCGAGAACCTCGAGATCCCCGCCGAGAACCTGATCGGGCGCGAAGGGCAGGGCTTCCGGTACATCCTCGACGGACTGAACGCCGAACGCACGCTGATCGCGGCCGAGTGCATCGGCGACGGCTACTGGTTCGTCGACAAGGTCAGCGCGTATGCGAAGGAGCGGATCGTCTTCGGCCGCCCGATCGGCCAGAACCAGGGCGTGCAGTTTCCGATCGCCGAGGCGTTCATCGAGGTCGAGGCGGCCAACCTGATGCGGTGGGAGGCGTGCCGCCGCTTCGACGCCCACCAGCCTTGCGGGGCACAGGCGAACATGGCCAAGTACCTGGCCGCAAAAGCGAGCTGGGAGGCCGCCAATGCGGCGATCCAGTTCCACGGCGGCTTCGGCTTCGCCTGCGAATACGACGTCGAGCGCAAGTTCCGCGAGACCCGGTTGTACCAGGTGGCGCCGATCTCGACGAACCTGATCCTCAGCTACGTGGCCGAACACGTGCTCGGGTTGCCGCGGAGTTTCTGATGGTCCGTCCGCTCGACGGCGTCACCGTGCTCGCGCTGGAACACGTGATCGCCGCGCCGTTCGCCACCCGGCAACTCGCCGACCTCGGCGCGCGGGTGATCAAGATCGAACGCACCGGCGCCGGCGACCAGGCCCGCGGCTACGATCGTCGCGCACGCGGGCAGTCGTCACATTTCGTCTGGACCAACCGCGGCAAGCAGAGCCTGACGCTGGATCTGAAGCAGCCGGCTGCGCTCGAGGTGATGAAACGCCTGGTCGCCCGCGCCGACGTGCTGGTGCAGAACCTGGCGCCGGGGGCGGCCGCGCGGATGGGCATGAGCTACGACGCCCTGAAGGACGAACACCCGCGGCTGATCGTCTGCGACATCTCCGGCTATGGCGACGACCCGGTCCATCCGGGGCCGATGCGCGACAAGAAGGCCTACGACCTGCTGATCCAGAGCGAGGCCGGATTCCTGTCGGTCACCGGCACGGCGCAGGCACCGGCGAAGGCCGGTGCGTCGATCGCCGACATCGCCGCCGGCATGTACGCGTACAGCAGCATCCTGGCCGCGCTGCTGCAACGCGCGCGTACCGGCCGCGGCTGCCGGCTCGACGTGTCGATGCTCGAAGCGATGGTCGAATGGATGAGTTTCCCGTTGTACTACGCGATGGACGGCGCCGAACCGCCGCCGCGCGCCGGCGCCGCGCACGCGACGATCTACCCGTACGGTCCGTTCAGTGCCGGCGACGGCCGGACGGTGATGCTCGGGCTGCAGAACGAACGCGAGTGGCAGGTGTTCTGCGAACGGGTGCTGCGCAGGCCCGATCTCGCGCGCGACGAACGATTCGACTCGAATCCGAAGCGGATCCAGTCGCGCGAGGCGCTGCACGCGATCATCACCGACGTGTTCTCCTCGCTCACGGCCGCGCAGGTGATCGAATCACTCGAGGCGGCACAGATCGCCAACGCGCGCCTGAACACGATGCGTGATGTCTGGTCACACGAACAGCTCCAGGCGCGGGGTCGGGTGGGCATCGCCGACAGCCCCACCGGACCGCTGCCCGCGTTCCGTCCGCCGGCGTTGCCCGAGGAGTTCGGTGCGACGATCGGCGCGATTCCCGCGGTCGGTGAACACACCGAGGCTCTGCTGGCGGAACTCGGCTATGGCGCGAGCGACATCGCCGCGTTGCGCGCCGCCGGTGCGATCTGAAAGGATGAAACGGATGAGGAACAGGAAGACATCGGCGCTTCGGTCGACCCGACTCCCGCGCGTGACGTGAGCCGCGCCTGGCTGTTCGTCCCGGGTCACCGGCCGGATCGTTTCGACAAGGCACTGGCCAGTGGCGCCGACCGGGTGATCGTCGACCTGGAGGATGCGGTTGCCCCGGGCGACAAACCCGAGGCGCGTCGGCTGCTGGCCGAATGGCTCGGCGCCACGACGGCACGGGTCGCGGTCCGGATCAACTCGGCCGACACCGAATGGTTCGAGGACGATCTCGCGCTGGCCGGCCTGCCGGCGGTGGCGGTGATCGTGTTGCCGAAGGCGGAGGATCCGTCGCTGCTGGCCCGCATCTCGGCCCGGCGGCCCGGCCTGGGCACGGTACCGCTGGTCGAGTCGGCCGCAGGCATCGCCGCCGTCCGATCACTGGCCGCCGTTCCGGGTGTCGAACGACTCGCCTTCGGTCACATCGACTTCCAGGTCGACCTCGGCCTGCGCGATGCGTCGGACGATGACCTGTTGCCGTTCCGTGCCGAGATCGTGCTCGCCAGCCGGCTGGCGCGGATTGCCGCGCCGCTGGACGGCGTGACGGTCGCGATCGATCGACCGGACGAACTCGCCGCCGACGTGATGCGCGCGCGGCGCACCGGTTTCGGCGGCAAACTCTGCATCCACCCGCGGCAGGTGGCCGCGGTCCGTGCCGGATTCGCGCCGAGCGAGGCGGAGGTGGCCTGGGCGCGGCGTGTGCTCGACGCGGCCCGCGAGGCCGGCGGCGCCGCGGTTGCGGTCGACGGCAGGATGGTCGACAAGCCGGTGATGCTGCGAGCCGAGGCGATACTGCGGGAGCAAACCTCGGGCCGGTAGCCCTTCGGCTTCTCATCGTCGCCGGGTGCACATACCATGCGGGGTTCGACCGGCAACCATCGATCGACCGCCATGCAAGCACCGACCACGAACCCGGGCCCGATGTCTCCGTTCCACCTGGCGTTCCCGGTCCACGACCTCGATCACGCGCGCCGGTTCTACGGCGAGATCCTCGGCTGTCCGGAAGGCCGCAGCGCACCCGAGTGGATCGACTTCAACTTCTACGGCCACCAGATCGTCGCCCATCTGGCGCCGGGCGAGGCTCGCGCCTCACACCACAATGCGGTCGACGGCCATGGCGTGCCGGTGCCGCATTTCGGCATCGTGTTGCCGATGACCGAGTGGCAGATGTTGGCCGATCGCCTGAAGGCACTAGGTGTCGCGTTTGTCATCGAGCCGTACATCCGCTTCCAGGGTGAACCGGGTGAACAGGCGACGATGTTTTTCCTCGATCCGTCCGGCAATGCGATCGAGATCAAGGCCTTCAAGGACATCCGCAGCCTGTTCGCGACCTGACGGACCGGCCGGACGGCCCCTCACCGCGGCGGTCGGAATCGCGGGCCGCGTGTGATCCGCAGCGGTCCCCGATGGGTCGCCAGGTCGTCGATGCGCACACCCCGGGCGGACAACTCCACGATGCCGCTGTCCCGCAGCCGGCTGGCGACGGCACGCACCGGCGGCATCAGCACACGCCAGTTGCCGCCCTCGCGCAGCGCACGGGCGACCTCGGAAGGGCAGATCGACGAGGTTGTGGCCCGGCTGGACAGCAGCCGCAGCATCGTCACCGCGATTTCGCGGTCGAGAGGCTCGTCATACGTCGTCGCGGGCACGGGGTCACACGGTCGTGATGCAGGGCGTCGGATGCAGCTCGGTGGTCAGCCCGGCCTTGGCGAGCTGGCCCGGCACGTCGTGGCCAACGATCCGAGGCAAATCCCTCGCGACCGCCAGCAGCCGGTTGATGTCGATCCCGGTGTCGTAGCCCATCACCTGCAGCATGTGGATCGCATCTTCGCTGGCGATGTTGCCGCTTGCCCCGGGTGCGTAGGGACATCCGCCGAGCCCGCCGAGTGATCCGTCGAACCGGTCGATGCCGGCCTGCACGGCGGCGAGCAGGTTGGCCAGCCCCATGCCGCGGGTGTTGTGGAAGTGCAGCGTCAGCTGCAGCCCCTCGAAGCGTTCGCGCAATGCCTCCGACATCCGTCCGACCTGTGCCGGGTTCGCCATGCCGGTCGTGTCGCAGACGGTCAGGCCGCGCACGCCCAGCTCGGCGAACCGATCGGCCCAGCGCAGCACCTCGTCCTGGGGCACCTCACCTTCCATCGGGCAGCCGAAACAGGTCGACAGCGAGACGTTGACCGGGACCCGGCCCTGCGCCATCGCGACCACTTCGCGCAGGCCGGCGAAACTCTTCTCGCGCGGCATCCGCAGGTTGGCCTGGTTGTGTGTCTCCGACGTGGACATGACCAGATTCAACTCGTCGGCCCGCGATTCGAGCGCCCGCTCGGCGCCGCGCACGTTGGGCACGAGCACCGTGTACTCGACCCCGGGCACGCGCCGGATCCGGCCCATGACTTCCTCGGCGTCGCGCAGCATCGGGATCGCCTTGGCCGATGTGAACGAGGTCACCTCGATCTTCGCGTAGCCGCATTCACCCAAGGCATCGATCAGCGCCACCTTGGCGTCGGTCGGCACGAATTCGGGTTCCATCTGGAAGCCGTCGCGGGTGACGACCTCGTTGAAACGGATGCGCTGCGTGGGCTGTTTCATCGGGACGATGCCTCTGGCCTTCGGATCGCTGTTTCGCTCCGGTGCCGGCAGTCTCGTGCCGGCGGACCGGCACGTCCATTCGATTCTCGCTCGGCGAGTCTTAGCATTTTGCGAACATGACACCCGGCACTCGAGGAGTCCGCCGGCGCGCAGCGCCGGACCGGGACCACGACCCTTGCCCGGACCGCACCGTGTGCAACAAAATCGGCCCCGGTCGTCCGACGCGACCCGGGCCCTCCGGTGCACACCGAGTCCCGAACCTGGAGAGAGCCATGATCCCGGAGCACGAAGTCTTCGCCCTGCGCTACGCCGCCCATGATCGCCTGCGCCGGGACAACTTCATCGGCGGACGCGATCCCCACGACTCGCCGATGCCGATGGACTATTTCGTCTGGGTGATCCGGCGCGACGGCGCCGTCTGGCTGGTCGACACCGGGTTCAACGCCGACATGGCCCGCCGGCGGGCGCGACGGTTCCTGCGCTGTCCGATCCGTTCGCTCGAGGGCCTCGGCGTCGATCCCGGGCAGGTGAAGGACGTGATCGTCACGCACTTGCACTACGACCACGCCGGCAACCTCGATCTGCTGCCCGGCGCGAGGATCCACATCCAGGAGCGCGAGGTTCACTACGCAACCGGCTGCCAGATGTGCAAGCCGCTGTTTCGGTCCGCGTTCGCGGTCGAGGACGTGATCGAGGTGATCAGGGGTGTCCATGCCGACCGGGTCGTGTTCGCCCGCGGCGACGCGCAGATCGCGCCGGGCATCGAATGCCACCTGGTCGGCGGCCACACCGACGGCCTGCAGATCGTCCGTGTCCACACCCGTCGCGGCTGGGTCGTGCTCGCCTCCGACGCCAGCCACTACTACGAGAACATGGAGGCCGAGGCGCCGTACCCGATCGTATTCCACGTCGGGGACATGGTGGCCGGATGGGAGAAGGTCAGGAAACTCGCGCCGTCGGCGCGCCACATCGTGCCCGGGCACGATCCGGACGTGCTCAGGCGCTACCCGGCGGTTGCCGGTCTACCGGCCGACCTGGCCGGCGAGGTCGTCGCGTTGCATCTCGAGCCCACTCGTTAGCGCCCGTCAGCGGGACAGCGCCGGAGCGATCCCGGTGGCGAGTGCCGCGTCGGTCAGTCCGCACTCGGCGGTGCGAGCAGCGCGAGCAGCGTATCGAGGACGACCGGTTTGCCCAGGTAGTGATCGAAGCAGGCCGCCTTCGCCCGCTCGTCGTGATCGAGCCGGCTGTAGCCGCTCAGGGCGATGACCGTCGTCGACCCGGCCTGCGGCATGCCACGCAGGCGCCGGGCGAGTTCGTATCCGTCCATGCCGGGCAGTCCGATGTCCAGCACACACGCATCCGGATGGAACTCGGCCGCGGCCACCAGGGCCGCCGGGCCGTCATGGGCATGGACCACCGCGTGGCCTTCCAGTTCCAGCAAGGTGCGCAGGCTTTCCGCCGAATCCACGTTGTCGTCGACGACCAGCACCCGGCGGGCGGACACGGCCGCGGCCGGCGCGGCCGCGACCACCTGTTCACCACGCATCAGCGGCATCAGGATGGTGAAGCGACTGCCGTGGCCCGGCCCGTCGCTGTGGGCCTCGATCGTGCCGCCATGTGATTCGACGAGGTGTTTGACCAGTGCCAGGCCCAGGCCCAGGCCACCCTGCGAGCGGTCCAGCGAACGCTCGCCTTGGGTGAACAGGTCGAACACACGCGGCAGCAGCTCCGGTTGGATGCCCACGCCGGTGTCCTGCACGATGAGGCTGACCTGCTCGCCGACCTTCGCGAGCGACAACCGGATCCGGCCGCCGGATCCGGTGAACTTCGCTGCGTTGTTCAACAGATTGTCGATCACCTGCGTGAGCCGGGCCGCGTCGGCGACGACAAACATCGGATCGGCGGGCAGGTCCACCTCGAGCGTGTGGCGCTGTCGATCGATCAGCGGGCGGGCCAGTTCGATGCCGGCCTGGACGACGTCGGCCAGGGCCACCGGTTCCTTGAGCAGCCGGATCTTGCCCTGGGTCACGCGTGAGACGTCGAGCAGGTCGTCGACCAGGCGCGACAGATGCGTCGCCTGTCGCGCGATCGCGTCGGCTGCGCGCAGCGCCGGCGTCGAATTGCCGCAGATCCGTCGCAGCACCTCGGCCGCATTGCGGATCGGGGCGAGCGGGCTGCGCAGTTCGTGGGCGAGCATGGCCAGGAACACGTCCTTGCGCTGGTCGGCCTGTCTGAGCAGTTCAGCTGAGTCACGCAACGCCGCCTCCAGCCGCTGGCGCTCGGACAGGTCGTAGAAGTAGCAGACCACGCCGGGGCGTCCGTCGGGCAGGGTCACCCGCTCGACCGTCCAGTCGTACGCCTCGACGGTATCGATGTCGTCGCGGTGCTCGACCATGGACGGTGATCGGTAGGGCTCCCCGGTCGCCAGCGTGTGGCGGAACTGGGCGATCGCCTCCGAGGCGAACGGATCGGGCCACAGGATGTGCATGACCTCGGCGAAGTCGCGCCCCAGCAGCGGCCGCACGTTCTCGAACACCTTGTGCGCGCCGGCGCTCACCTGCGTCAGCCGGAAATCGGCGTCGACGGTGTAGACGCCGAACGGCGAGTTCTGCACCAGATGGCGGAAGGAGTCATGGGCCGCGCGCAACGCGGCTTCGGCCCGGCCCCGATCGGACACGTCGCGGATCACCGCGAGGCGACCGATCGTCCTGCCCGAACGGTCGGCCAGACGGCGCAGGCTGGTCTCGACATGGATCTCGAGGCCGCGACGGGTGTGATGGATGTTCTCGCCGCGCCAGGCGCCGACGCGTTCGAACTCGGTGCGTGCCCGGGCCTCGTCGCCCGGATCGAGCCATCGCTCGGTGTAGACCTCGTCGAGCGGGCTGCCGAGCACATCACCCGTGACCACGTCGTATTGCCGTTCGGCCGCGGCATTCAGGTAGGTCACCCGCCAATTGCCATCGATCGCGATCACCGCGTCACCCACCTGGGCGAGGATGTCACCGAGGAAACGGTTCAGTGCGGCATCCGATGCCTCGAGTGTGTACAACTGGTCACCGATCACCAATGCATCGACTTCGCCGCCGCGCAACGCCTCGAGTGTCTGTTCGGCTTCCTCGAGACGCCGGCGCAGCTCCGCGTTCTCGGCGCGCAGGACCTCGCCGGTGTCCGCATCCCGTGCGGCGGTCGGCCGGTTGTCGGCGGCATCGGTGACCCGGGGTCTATCCATCGGTCAAACCGCGGCGGACAGCCCGAGCCCGGTGAGCAGTTGTTCGGTATGGGACATGTCGCCGATGAACCGTCGCACCGGCAGCGGCAAGTTCCTGACCAGCATCGGGGCGGCGATCACCTGACCCTCACGGGCCCGCGACGGGTCGGCGACGATGTCGACGACCTCCAGTTCGTGGCGCCCGGCGAGATGCCGCTCGCACAACGTGCGGACGTTCGACAGGGCCCGGACCGAATTGGGTGTCGCCCCGGTGACGTAGAGGCACAACGAATATCGCGGCAGCCCGCCGCCCGCGGCGCTTTCGCGTCCGGCGCTCGCGGATCGGATCGGGGTCGTCGCGCGAGGCATGCCATCGGTCCTACGAGACCGTTCGCAGATCGAGACCCACCAGCACACGTTCCTCGTTCGACAGGTCGCCGATGATCTTCTTGATCGGCTCGGGCAGCGCACGGACCAGCGTCGGCACCGCGAGGATCTGGTCGCCGGCGGCCAGCGTCGGATTGACCCTGAGGTCGATCACCTCGATCGAATAACGCCCGGTCAGGTAGGTCTCGCAGATCCGCTCCAGGTTCGCCAGGGCGGTGGTCGACTTGAGGGTTTCGCCCGCCACGTAGAGGCGGAGCCGGTACTCGGCTTGCTGATCGTGGCTGGGGTGGGTCGCCCCGTTGGTCGTCTCACTCATCGTCCAACGCCTTCGTCTCTGGCCGAGCCATTCGCCTGGCTCGGCGCGCCGCGCAGTGTCGCGATCGACCGCACGCCTCGTGCGGTCGACTCCGCGACGAATGTCTCCTTGGCGATCTCGAACTCCTCGGCGGCGATCTCGGCCTCCAGCGCGGCCTGCAGCGCCGCGATCCGGGCCCGCATCGCCTCCTGGCGATGCGCGATTCCGCGTCGTCGCCGCTCGTGGTCCTGCCGGCGCAACTCGTCCACGGTGCGCTGGACGGTCTCGCGATTCACCCGTGCACTTCCGACCAGCACGCGGTCGTCGCTGACGTAGACGTCGACCAGGTCGATGCCGGACGAGGTCAGCACGAACTCGCGGACCTGGTTCGAATGGGCGGTGCCGCGCGACTTCAGGATGTACAGGCAGCGATTGCGTTCGCCATTGCTCTCGAGATTGCGCACCAGCAGCCAGGTGTCCATCAGCGACGAGACGCCGACCCCGGACCATTCGACGTTGCCGTGCCCGTCCGACGCCAGGCTGGTGAACAACGCGGTGACCTCCTCACTTTTCATGAAGTCGATCAGTCGCATCAGTGTCGGTTTCAGGTCCGGGCTGTTGTGCTCCAGGCCCAGGTTGCTGATCGGATCGACGACCACCGCCGCCGGCCGGAACTCGCGGACCGCGTCATACATCGTCAGCAGGTGCTGCTCGAGTCCTTGCAGCGTCGGGCGGACCGCGTGGATGCGCAGCAGGCCCTCCTTGACCCATCGTTCCAGGTCGATGCCGATCGAGCGCATGTTGCGGGTGAGCTGCGCCGCCGATTCCTCGTAGGCGAACAGCAGCGCACGTTCGCCGCGTCGGCAGGCGGCCTCGGCGAAGGTCGCGCCGATGCTGCTCTTGCCGGTACCGGGTGATCCCGAGACCAGCATGCTGCTGCCGCGATGGATGCCCCCGCCCAGCATGTCGTCCAGCCGCGCACTGCCGCTGGACACGCGTTCCTCGGAGGCCGGATGCTCGAGCTTGAGTGACGTGATCGGCAGCACCGAGATGCCGTGTTCACCGATCAGGAACGGGTACTCGTTGGTGCCATGCGCCGACCCGCGGTACTTGACCACGCGAAGCCGGCGGGTGCAGATCTGGTCCTGCGACCGGTGGTCGAGCACGATGACACAATCGGCGACGTATTCCTCGAGACCGAAACGGGTCAACCCGGTGTCACCGCGTTCACCGGTGATGACCGCGGTCAGGCCGCGTTCCTTCAGCCAGCGGAACAGCCGTCGCAATTCGGCCCGCAGCAGCGCCTGGTTGGACAGCCCGGAGAACAGCGCCTCGAGTGTATCGAGGACGACACGCCGGGCGCCGATCGAATCGACCGCGTGGGCGAGACGGATGAACAGGCCCTCGAGGTCGTAATCACCGGTCTCCTCGATCTCGCTGCGCTCGATGTAGACGTGATCGAGGGCGATCTTCCTGCCGGCGACGAGTTTGTCCAGGTCATGTCCGAGCGAACGGACGTTCTGGGCAAGCTCCTGGGCCGTTTCTTCGAACATCATGAAGACACCCGGCTCGTCGTGATCGAGCGCGCCGCGGACGATGAACTCCACCGCGAACATCGTCTTGCCCGCGCCGGGGCCCCCAGTCAGCAGCGTGGGTCGCCCGGTCGGCAGGCCGCCGCCGGTGATCTGGTCCAGTCCCGGGATGCCGGTGGGCGTCTTGCCAAGCGCACTGCCGGTGTCTGTTCTCGCCATTGAGGCCCTCGGTCGCAGCGGGCCTGCCGGTACCGACCGCCGCATCGTCGACATGGGCGCACCCCCGTCAGGGTGACGCGTCGCGTCATCTTAGGGCCGGTGCGGCGCGGCCCCGCGGACAGACAATCGGGCTGTGCGGTCTTTCCTGGAGCGGGCACGGCGAATCGCCGTCCTGTCGACACGTGGACCTCATGGCCGGGCGCCGGCACCCGGCCGGACCGCCCGCCCATCCGCGTTTCAGGAATCGAACCCGACTCCCATGCCGATCACCGACCCAGCGCAGACCGCACGGCCGGCATCACCTCGCGCGCGAGCAGCGTCATCGATTCGAACTCACGGGCCAGGTTGGCACCCGATCCGTCCATCATCGCCATCAGCAGGCCACCGAAGGGACCGGTGCGCTCGCGGAACGACAGCAGCTTCTCGGTGACCGTCTTCGGCGAGCCGTAGATGACCATGCTGTCGATCAGCTGCTCGACCGTGACCTGGTCGTCGGGTTGCTTGGGGTCGGCCTTCATGACCGCGGTGTAGTTGACCGCCAGCAGCACCTTCCAGAGGTATTCGAAGTAGTAGTAGTTGCTGCCGGCCGGATCCATCACGCGGTCGCGAGCCTCCGAATCGCTGCGCGCAAGCACGATGTTGCGTGCCACCCGCCACTCCTCACCGCCGGGCTTGCGACGGGCGACCTCGCAGCCTTCGAGGTACTTGTTCCAATGGCTGGCGATCACGTATTCGGGGCAGAAGTTCGCGCTCATCGGCGCCCAGCCGCGGATGGCGGCCGTTTTCACGCTGTCGGAGAACGGCGACATGGCGGTCATCATCACCGGCGGGTGGGGCTGCTGCAGCGGCTTGGGAATGTAGCCCACGCCCAGCGCCGGCATCACGGTGTCGGCGAGCTTGATCTTCCAGTGTTTGCCTTCGACGTGATACGGAGGATCCTGCTTCCACAGTTGCAGGATGGTGTCGATCGATTCCATCATCCGCTCTGTCCGATAGGTGTTGTCCAGCACGTCGAACAGTTCCATGTCGCTGGCCAGTCCGCCGGGACCGATGCCGAGCATCATGCGGCCGCGGCTCAGATGGTCGAACTGCGCGACCTCGGCGGCGACCACCGCGGGATGGTGATTGGGCAGGGCGATGACGCCGGTGCCGAAGCGGATGTTGCGGGTTCGATGGATCAGCGAGGCCATGAACATCAGCGGCGAGGCGATCGGTTCGGTGGTGCACGACATGTGTTCACCGATCCAGACTTCATCGAAACCGACCTGGTCGGCGTGGATCACCTTGGCGGCGTCTTCGTCATAGGTCTCCGCCATCGGGCGGCTGGGCGGATGCAAGGGCATGCCGAACAGGCCAAGTTTCATCGTGGTCTCCTCTGGGGTGATGCGCCGGCAGGCGCTGGAAAAAGATCAGCGGCAGTCTTCACGCCTTGTGTCCGGGTGGACGATCCGGAACGTGTCTTCAATTCGGCTGGCATACGGCGGCCCGTTGGCCTGCAAGCCACACCAGCGGGCCAGGGGTCTGGGGTGCCGCCAGCGTGCAGCGCGTGCGGAGCACGCGGCCCACGAACAGCGTGTGGGTACCGTAGTCGGTGTCCAGCTCGACGTCGCAGTCGATGACGGCCGGCGCACCGATCAGCCACGGCAGCGCCTCCGTTTCCTGCGGCCAGGCATCGCGCCAATCGTCGGAGCGAAAGCGCTGCTCGCGCAAAGCCGTCTGAGAGAATGGCGCCAGCAGCGGGAACTGATGCTCGCCGAGCAGGTTGGCGCAGAAGCGGCGCGTGCGCCTGAGCACCGAGTGAAGACCGGCGTTGCGATTGATCGCCACCAGCAGGGATGGCGGATCCATCGACACGGGAATGACCGCCGAGGCCGCCATGCCGTGAGGCTGCCCCTGGTCGTCGCGGCTGGTGATGATCATCACCGAGCTGACCAGCCGCCGCATCGCGTCACGGAAATCGGCTGCGGTATCGGCTGCGGTATCCGCTGCGCGATCGATGGCCGGCTCGCGACCCGTTCGGCTGCATGTTGTCATCTGCCGTTGTCTCCTGCCCGTTGTCATGGCCGCTCCGGCCTTGTGTTGGCCGTTACTTCAAGCCAAGGCCATGCCAGGGAGCGTTGCCTCGCGGAATCAACGACTTGGCGGTGTGCAGTGTGTCGCATGCCCGATACCTGCGACAGTCGGGGTGTCGCAGCGGACGGTCGCAACACGGCCGACGCGGCCGGCCGGTCGCGAGTCGGGCATCGGGACGACGCCGGCCCCCCGAGTAGTCCCGAGCGAGCCCGTTGGCAGGGCCGCTCGGGACCACTAGTATCTGGATAGGCGGACTGAGGAGAATGGCTTGGCGGGGATTCGACATGCACACGAGGTCATGGCGCTTCTCGACGGTCGGCAAGCCTGCCTGCACGAGTCCAGCGACCTGGGTGTTCGCGCCTCCTGGCACCGTAGTGCGGTCGAGCATGGCCTCGAGCCGGACCGGGTCGCCGAACCCGACGTGTTGTCCCAGGCCGAATTGCGGGTGCGTCGCGCACCCGTCGAAGAGCTGAGTGCACTGTCGACACCGGAGATCGACCGGTTGTTCCAGCGCCTGGTGAATCATGCGCAGGTCGTGATGCTGACCGATGCGCAAGGTGTCGTTGTCAACTATCGCTGCAGTTCCGCGGTCGTGGACCAGTGCGCGACGCTTCGGGTGCTGCCCGGCTCGATCTGGACCGAGGAGAGCCAGGGCACGACCGGCGTCGGGCTGTGCCTGCGCGAACGGCGACCGGTGTCGGTTGTCATGGGGGAACACTTCGCGACCAAGCTGGCCGGTCTCAGTTGCACCGTGGCGCCGATCTTCGGTGCGGGTGGCCGACTTGCCGCGACCTTGAACATCTCGTCGGTCCGCGAGACCGACCACGCGCTGCACAGCGTGCTGCGCGAGATGGTCGCCAGTTCCGCGCGACGCATCGAGAACCATTGTTTCGACCGCCGTCACACCGCGGACCGGGTGCTTCGACTGTCGCGACACGACGATTTCTGCGACAGCGCGTCGGAGGCCCGGATCGCGCTGGATCATGCGGGCCGAATCATCGACGCCACGCCGCTGGCGCAATGGCTGCTCGCGGCCGGCGCGATCGGTCGCGGCATGGAGGCGCTGATCGGCCGCCGGTTGAGCGATGTCGAAGGGGTCGACAGCCTGGACCGCCTGCTCGACGATCCGGCCGCCGCCATTTCCAGTGCGCAGGGTCCGATCCATGTCCGGATCACGCAGCCGGCCCGGCGATCCATCGGGGTGGTGGGCGGATCGGACTTGGATCGTCCGCGATCACTCGATCGGCGCGCCGGAAGGACTGGCGCGCTGCCGTCGGGCAACGAGGCCGACCCGAAGGCACTGACCCTTCGTGAGATCGTCGGCGACGATCCCTCGCTGATCGAAGGCCTGCAGATCGCCGAGCGGTTGTACGCGCGCGGATTGCCGCTGCTGCTGCGCGGCGAGAGCGGCAGCGGCAAGACCCAACTGGCGCGGGCGCTGCACCGTGCCGGACCCCATGCGGCCGGCAAGTTCGTGGCGATCAATTGCGCCGCGATACCGCCGGACCTGATCGAAAGTGAACTGTTCGGCTATCGCGCCGGCGCCTTCACCGGTGCGGCCCGGCAGGGTTCGCCCGGGCGCATCCTCGGCGCAGATGGCGGCACGCTGTTCCTGGACGAGATCGGCGACATGCCGCTGGCCCTGCAGGCACGCCTGCTGCAGGTGCTCTCGGAAGGTGAACTCGTCCCCGTCGGCGCGACCGAACCGGTTCGGGTCCGGTTCGCACTGATCTCGGCGACATTGCGGGACCTGTCGACGCTGGTGCGCGAACGGCGCTTTCGCGAAGATCTGTTCTACCGGATCAGCGGCGCGACCCTGACCCTGCCCGCGATGCGCGAGCGCACCGATCGCCTGCAACTGATCGAGCGGGCCTTCGAGCGGGCGGCCAAGCAGGTTGGCATGGCTGGCTGCGACCTGTCGCCGCAGGCCAGGTCGGCCCTGCTGGCACACGACTGGCCGGGCAACCTGCGCGAGCTCCAGCACGTCGCGCAGTTCGCCGTGACCGTCTCCGACTCGCCGTTGATCGAACCGGGCTGCCTGCCCCCGCCACTCGGGCGCAGCGACCGGGGCGCCGGGATGCGGGGTCGCGGGCAATCACCGGGTGTGCGGGTCGAGATCGATCGGGTCGCGCTGGCGTCGGTGCTCGATGGCAACGGCTGGAACGTGTCGGCGGCCGCGGCGATTCTCGGCGTCTCGCGGGCGACGTTGCATCGTCGTCTCGTCGCGTTCGAGCTTCGACGCCCGGATCGGGCGGCCGGGCTCAGGAACCCGGCCGGGTCGCCGCGATCGTGAAATGCTCGACGGCAGGCGGCTGGGCGAAGAACCCGGAGACGATTGTGCGCCATTCGGCGTAGGCGGGTGAGCCGCGAAAGCCCACGGTGTGGTCCTCCAGGGTTTCCCACCGCAGCATCAGCAGGTACCGCTCGGGCGACTCGATGCCCTGATGGACCTCGTAGCCGAGGAAACCCTTGGACCGGGCGATCACGGTCTGCACGCCGTGATGAACGGCCTGCGCGAACTCGGCCTGTCGACCGGTCTGGATGCGGATGTCCGCAACTTCGAGAATCATGTCGTGGGCACCTTCTTCAAGGGTGTTGGGGAAGGGAGCGTCGTTTGCGCTCAATGAATGTGTGTCCCGCCATTGACGTCGATCGTCGCGCCGGTGACGAAACCCGAGAGCTCCGAGGCCAGGAACAGGCATGCGCCGGCGGCCTCGCGTGTGCTGCCCGTCCTTCGCAGCGGGATCGACTCGACGATCGAGCCCATGCGCTCCGGCGACAGGCCGTCGAGCATCGGTGTTTCGATCATTGCCGGGCAGATGGCGTTGGCCCGGATGCCGAGCGGGCCGAACTCCCGGGCGATGCTGCGGGTCAGGCTGAGCACGCCACCTTTCGATGCGGCGTAGTGCGGCCCGCCGACCAGTCCCCCACCGCGCTGGGCGGCCAGCGAGGCCACGTTGACGATGTTGCCGGCGCGCCGCTCGACGAACACCTTCAAGACCTTCTGGCACAGGTAGAAGGCTCCCTTCAGGTTGACACTGAGCATCGTCTCCAGCGCTTCGGCGTCGATGTCGAGCAGCGACATCGAATTGACGATGCCCGCCGAATTGACCAGGCAGTCGATCGTGCCGTGCAACCCGATCACGTCCTGGACCATCCGTTCGCAGGCCTGCGCGCTGCTCACGTCGCACTGGCAACCGTCGATGATCACCGGCGCCACGACTTTCGCCTCGATCGATGTCCTGATCCGTCGAAGTACCGCTTCGTCCATCCGCAGATCGACGACGACGACCTTGGCGCCGTGTTCGGCGAACAGTTCGGCGGTCGCGTAGCCGATGCTGCGAAGTGATGAAGCACCGGCGATCACACACACCTTGTCCTGCAGCAGCATGATCACCTCACGCAGACGGGGGAGTCGAGGGCATCTCGACTGGCAGTTCGCCCAGGATCCAGTCGAGCACCGACCGGTGACGCGGCGCCCAGCCGAGTTCGCGCCGCGCCCGGACGGCCCGCACCCTGCTGTTGCTGCCCAGCGAGAAGTACGCCTTGGCTTCACCCCAATGCCGAGCGGCCTCCTCGGCAGGCACCGATTCGACACCCGGCAGGCCGAGACGGCGGCCGATCGCCGCTCCGATCTCGCCGAACGACGCCTCGCCGTTCTCGGCGAAGTAGAACGATCCCGCCGGCGCAGCGGCCAGCGCGAGCAGGTACAAGTCGACGACGTCATCGATGTGGACGTTCGACCACAGGTTCCTGCCGGCTCCGACGATCTGCACGATGCCGCGCTCGCGCGCATTGGAGGCGAGGAACGGGATCTGGACGCTGTACGGATTCAGGCCGCGGCCCGCTCCGTAGATGTTGCTCGGACAGATCACGATCGAACGCACACCGGCGGCCGCTGCGCCGAGCACCATCAGGTCGATGTCGCGGCGAGCCTGTTTGCCGGGATGAACGACGAACGGCGTCTCCTCGTCGAACACGGCATCCGACGCGTGGTTGCCCCGCGCGTCGTCGCCGATCACGCTGGAGCCGCTGGTGTGGATCAACGGCTTGTGTGATCCCGTCAGTCCGCTGATCAGCGACGTCACCGCCGCCGCATGGTCCGAGTTGGCGGCGTTGATCACCCCATCGGCTCTGCTGGCCGCGTCGGCCAGCAGATCGGTATCGTCCAGCGAGCCGACGACCGGTTCGATCCCGGACGTCGCCAGGCGCTGCGCGCTGGCCTGGCTGCGCGTCAGGCCGCGCACGGCGTGGCCTCTTTCGATCAGGGCCGCCGCGATGGAGCCGCCGATGTAGCCGCCGGCTCCGGTGATGAAGATGTTCATGATGTCCCTCGTCGAAACACGGTGGTGCCTTCACAGCATGAAAGTGGACAGCCAGGGCACCATGGCGATCACCACCACGCCGAGGATCAGCGCCGCGATGTAGGGCCAGATCGCCATCATCGCATCGTCCGGCCTGGCGTCGCCGATGCGGCAGGCCACATAGAACCCGACCCCGATCGGCGGCGTCATCAAGCCGACATTCATCGCACAGACGATCACCATCGAGTAGTGGATGTCGTTGATGCCGAGTTTCTTGGCGATCGGAAACATGATCGGGGCCAGCAGCAGGACCGCCGGCAGCCCCTCCAACAGACAGCCGAGCACCAGGAAGACGACGATGGTCACGCCCATGAACGCGATCCAGCCTCCGGGCAACGTCGTCATGAAATGCGACAGGTGCTGGACGATACCGCTCTGGGTGATGGCCCACGCCATCGCCGAGGCCGTGCCGAGGATCAACAGGATCGCGCCGCTGAGTGCCGCCGTCTCGACCAGCATCGCGTACAGGCGCCGGATGCCGATGCCACCGTACAGGATCTGGCCGATCAGCATCGCATACAACACGGCGATCGTGGAAACCTCCGTCGCGGTGGCGACCCCGCCGCCAACGGCGCTGCGGATCAGGAACGGCAGCACCAGCGCCGGCGCGGCGATCATCGCCAGCCGGCCGATGGTCTTGAAGGTCGGCCGCTGCACGTGGCGGGTGACTTCGTGGCGCGCCTTCCATCGCGCCAGCAGCAGCAGGGCCAGCAGCAGGACCATCGCGACGAAGAAGCCGCTCTCGAACAACCCGGCGATCGAGACACCGGCCACCGAACCGAGCACGATCAGGACGATGCTCGGCGGCACGGTGTCGGCCATCGCGGCCCCGGTCGCCAGCAGCGCGACCATTTCGGGTTGCCGGTTGCCGCGCCGCCTCATCTCCGGGAAGAGGGCAGGAGCGACGGTGGCCATGTCGGAGACCTTGGAACCCGAGATGCCCGAGACGATGAACAGCGACGCCAGCAGCACGTAGGACATCCCCGCCTTGACGTGTCCGATCAGCGAGGCCAGCAGATCCACGATCGCCTTGCCCATGCCGGTGGCGTCCAGCACACATCCCAGGAGCACGAAGATCGGCACCGACACGAGCACGATATTGGCCATGCCCTCGTCGATCCGCCCGACGATCACGACCAGGGGTACCTGGCTCGAGAACGCCAGGAAACTCATGACGCCGCAACCGAAGCAGAATGCGATCGGCACCCCGGCTACCAGGCACAACGCAACCAGGCCGGTCAGGAAGATCAGGATGTTCAGCAGGCCAAGCTGGTTCAGTTGCGGCGCCATCCATGTGCACACGCCGACGAAGGTGCCGACGCCGAGCACAGCGACGGCCAGATCGGACAGCGAGACGGTGCGGATCGAGTAAACCAGGACGATCGCCAGCATCAGGATCAGCCCCGCGGCGATGGCGGCGACCCGAATGCCGGCAGGGATCTCCAGGTTCGGCGAGGTCACGATCCATTCGGACGCGACATGCTCGAAGGCCGGTCCGATCAGGCCGATCAGGAAGGCGGCGATCGCGACCAGTGCGAATGCATGGACGATGCCCCGTACCCGGGGCGGCATCCGTTCCACGAACATCGTCAGCCGCAGATGTTCGTTGCGATGCATGGCCAGCACGGCGCCCAGCATCGCGACCCAGATGAACGCGAAGGAGACCGCTTCGTCGATCCACGTGATCGGGCGGGCGAACACATAACGGGCCACGACGCCGCCGAAGAGCATCGCAACGATGGCGACCAGCAGGGCGGCCGAGACCACCTCCAGCGGCAGCATCCAGCGCGCCAGCGCGCGATTCGCGGCGGTCTGCCGGGCCGACGTGGATTCGGTCCCCCCTGGCAGCGCCGAGGCTGTGGAGACTTCTGCAGTCATGACGGGCAGCTCGATATCCAGGAGGACCGGAAACGGCAGACGAGGCGACGGGCGCGGCGAGGCGAGCCAGGCCGCGTGTCGCGATCGGAAGCCGGGGTGGACGACGTGCGATGGCTCAAACGAGCTTGCCGCTGTACTTCTCGAGCAAAGCCCAGGCTTCGGGCCCGAACTTCTTCTGCCACTCGGTGTAGTAACCGGCCTTCTGAAGCATCTCGCGGAAGGGCTTCGGATCGACCTTGTTGAACTGCATGCCGGCAGCCTTGAGCTTGGCCTCCAGCGAGGTGTTCAGGGCGTCGTGGGCGGCGCGCTGCTCTGTCGCGTGCGACTCGAGGATCCGGGCGGCCGTCGCGCGCAGGTCGTCGGGCAACGCGCTCCAGGTGCGCTTGTTGGCCACCAGCGTGAAACAATCCCACATGTGCGAGGTGTAGGTGCAGTACTTCTGCACCTCGTACAGCTTGGTTGCGTCGATGGTGGGCAGCGCGTTCTCCTGGCCGTCGACCACCTTGGTCTGAAGCGCCGTGTAGAGCTCGCCGATCGGCACGGTCGCCGGAGACGCATCGAGGCCCTTGAACAGCGACGTCAGCATCGGGCTGGCGGGCACGCGGATCTTCATGCCGGCCAGATCCTGCGGCGATGTGATCGGCTTGGCGCCATGGGTCACCTGGCGGAACCCGTGATCGAACACCTTGCCGACCGGCACGAGATTGATCTTGTCGAAGGCGGTGCGGATATGCCCGCCGAGGTCCCCGTCCATGGCCTTCCAGACGGTCGGGTAGTCCGGGAACGCGAACGCCACAGTATTGATCGAGGTCACTGGGACCAGGTTGCCCCAGATGGTGCCGGCCGTGCAGACGAAGTCGATCGCCCCGGCGCGGACCTGCGAGACCGTGTCCGTGTCGCTGCCGAGCTGCCCGTTCGGATAGACATCGATCGCGAGGCGGCCCGCCGACTCCTTCAGGATCTGCGCGCAGGCGGCTTTCAACGCCACGGTCGTCGGATGGCTCTCGGGAATGGAGATGGCGATCTTCATCCGGGTCACGGTTTGTGCGGGTGCGATGCCGGGCAGGCAGGCGGTGGCGGCCAGCCCGCCCAGTTGCCGGAGCAGCGTGCGGCGTCCGGCTGAGCGCTCAGGTGTGTCGGTCCGGGGGTCCAGGTGCTTGTTCATCGAAGGGTGTCTCCTGAGTACGTGATCGCCGATGGCGATTCGATGGTTGTCGCAATCCGTCCGTTCAGCTCATTTCTCGAACACGCCGGGCTGGTGGACCTCGATGACATGTCCGTCCGGGTCGTACAGGAACACCTGGTACCAGCCCGGTATCGCCCAGCACCCATAGTCCGAGTAGCGAATGCCCATCTGGTCGCACTTGCGCATGAAGCCCTTGATGTCGTCGGTGCGGAAGCAGAAGTGGCCGTGACCCATCGGGTTGACGAACTTCTTCATCTTGAAGCCGGTCTCCAGGTCGCGTTCCGACCAGTGGAACTCGATGTCGCCGTCGGTCAGGAAGTCGACCTTGCCGGTGTACGCGCGGTCCTCGCGGATGCCGCTCACCACCGTGTGTTCCTTGTCACTGATCGTGCCGAGGTCGAACAGGGTCCGATAGAACTGGGTCAACCGAGGCAGGTTGTCGGTGCAGATGTTCATGTGATGGAACTTGAAGTTCATGTCGGTCCTTCTCGGTGGCGGAGGGGGCGTCGAGTCGACGGGGTCGGAACAGGCAGGCTCGCCTGAGAGCTTGGAAGGGTGACTGATGCACATTCCGGTGCACACCTTAATGGATTTACTGGTGAAGTCAAGCAAGCATATATAAAATCTGAGGATTCGATCCTGCTGGAGACGTGGCGTAAAGTCACCCCTGTCCATTCATATGTGCAACGCACCATTCACACATGCCTGACCGTACCGAACCTTGCGACGCCGAGTCCGGGCCCACCGCTGAGGCCGTGTCGCGCGAGGAAACCTGTACATCGGCGTTGGTCAGGCGGATCGCCGCGATGCTCGACCTCGCGCCGGACGGATGGGTCGACGGCGCGGTGCTGCCCCGGGGATGGCACTTCGCGCTGCTCGCCGCCGACACACGTCGGTCGGCGCTGCGTGGTGACGGATTTCCGGGGCTGGGCGTGCCCATGCCGGACCTTGGCCTGCCCCGCTTGTTGCTGGGCGGCAGGACGGTCTCGTTTCGTCACGACATACCGATCGGCGCGCGGGTCCAGCGGACCAGTCGCGTGCTCAGTGTGGTGCCGAAGTCCAGGCCAAACGGTTCGATGGCCGTGGTCACGGTGGCCCACGAGTTGCACATCACCTCGGAAGTGCAACCCGCACTGGTCGAAACCCAGACCTATCTGCTGCTACCGGCCCGCGCGGACGGCGAGCCCCTGCGGGAATCGGCGCCGGGCAGCGCCGTCGACGCCACCCGCATGAAGACATTCGTTCCGGACGAAACCCTGCTGTTCCAGTACTCCGCCCTCGGTTTCAACTCGCACCGGATCCACATCGATCGTGACCATGCGCGAGGCGTCGAGGGTTTTCCGGAACTGGTGGTCAATGGGGGCCTGTCGACGCTGCTGCTCACCGAGTTCCTTCGCCGCGACCTGGCGGTGACCCCTTCGGTGATCGCCGTGCGTCATGTCGCGCCCCTGTACTGCAATCGCGCCATCACGTTGGCTGCAGATCGCTCGGGTGATCGCTGGCTGCTGCGCGCCTACGACGATCATCATCGACTGGCCGTCGGCATGGAGGTGACCGTTCAATGAGTTTCGAACCCTTGAAGGGGGTGCGTATCCTGGACTTGACCAGCGTCGTGGTCGGGCCGGTCTGCACCTGGCGGCTGGGGCAGTACGGCGCGGAGATCGTCAAGCTGGAAAGTCCCGAAGGCGACCTGATGCGTGGGCTGGGCGGCATCTCGCCGACCGGCCAGCACTCCGGGGCCTACCTGCACTTCAATCGCGGCAAGCGCAACATCTGCCTGGACCTGAAGCAGCCGGCCGCCCGCGACGTGGCGACCCGACTGCTCGCATCCGCTGACGTGATCGTCGCCAACATGCGGCCCCACGCGCTGGCACGGCTGGGTCTGGATGCCGAGAGCGTGCGGGCCCGGCATCCGGACAAGATCCATTGCCTGATCACCGGCTACGGCACCGATGGACCGTACTCGGGCCGGCCGACATACGACAGCGTCGTCCAGGCAGCCAGTGGCATGGCCGGCCTGATGCTGGCACGCGACGGTTCACCGGCCTACATGCCGATGCTGATCTGTGACCATGTTGCCGGTGAGATCGCCGCCGGTGCCGTCCTCGCGGCCGTGCTCGAGCGCAAGGTCACGGGCCGGGGCTGCAGCCTCGAGGTGCCGATGTTCGAGACGATGGCCGCCTTCGTGTTGCAGGAACACCTGGCGCAGCACAGCTTCGATCCGCCGGTCGGCCCGCCCGGCGACCAGCGTCTGCTCAGTCCGCACAACAAGCCGGTGAAGACCGCCGACGGCTGGATCGCCTTCACGGTCAACACCGATCCGCAGGTTCGGGCCTTCCTGGTTGCGACCGGCCGCAGCACTCTGGTCGACGATCCGCGGTTCTCCAGCGTCGCTGCCCGTGCCCGCAACGTGGCGCAGTGGTTCGAGGTTCGCGGTGCGCCGCTGCTGTCGCATACGACCGCCGAATGGCTGCGGATCCTGCATGCCGCCGACATCGCCGTGCAGGCGTGTCACACGCTGGAGACCTTGCCTCGCGATCCGCATCTGGAAGCGGTGGGTCTGATCCGTTATGAGGAACATCCGACCGAAGGCCGGACCGCGGCCCTGCGCTCGACGATCCGGTTCGACGCGGACTATCCGTCGCCGGGTGCCCCCGCCCAGCCGCGGGGTACGGACACACGAGCCGTCCTCGAGGAACTCGGCTACCGGGCCGAGCAGATCGACGCGCTGTTGTCGACGAAGGCGGCGCACGCCGCCCCAGGCAGCCCACCCGGGTGACCGTCGGCATGCCTCGTCCTGATCATAGTCGGGCCATCCCGATCGCTCGAACCAGGAGAACGTCATGAGTGCAAGGTTGAAGGGGAAAGCCGCCGTCATCACCGGCGGTGGCGGTGGCATCGGGTCGGCCGCGGGCAGGATATTCTGTGCCGAAGGGGCACGGGTGGCGCTGGTCGACCATAGCGAGGAGATCGTCATCGCCGCCGCCGACGCAATCCGGCGCGAGGTCGCCGATGCGCAGGTTCACACTGTTGTTGCGGACCTCGGCGTCGAGGCGCAAGCCGGTCGGGTCGTCGAGGACGTGGTCGCCCGCCTGGGCGCGGTGGACGTGCTGGTGAACAACGTGGGGATCCGACGCTACGAGGCGATTGCCGACGCGCCGTGGGAGACCTGGGATGCGATCGTCCGCGTCAACCTGCTCAGCTTCGTGTCGATGGCCCGGGCTGCACTGCCGCATCTGCGCCGATCCGGCCGGGGCAGCATCATCAACACGTCGTCGACCTACGCGGTCTACGGCCGCAAAGGCATGGGCGCCTACGACGCGACCAAGGCCGGCGTGTTGGCGCTGACGCGGACGCTCGCGTTCGAGGAAGCGGAACACGGTGTCCGCGCCAATGCGATCTGTCCCGGGTTCACCCGGACCCCGTTTCATCTGGAAAGACTCGGGGAAAGCGCCGTCGATGGTCTCGTCCCGCCCTGCGCGCTGAAGCGTTGGGCCCTTCCCGACGAGATGGCCTATCCGATGCTCTGGCTAGCCTCGGACGAGGCCTCCTACGTGACCGGAGCCACGTTGATGATCGACGGCGGCCTTCCGGCGTGAGTGCGATCTTGATCGTCGCCTCACGGCGCGACGGGCGCCGGCAACGGCAACTGACGATTCGGCGACAATACCGGTCGAGCGCAGGCGGCACCATGGGCCCACCGCAGGCGAGACGGGCACGGCAACGGAGCGGACGATGAAAGCGGACGGAAAGGAAACTGCCAAGGTCGCCGAAGCGGATGGTCGGTCGTATTCGGCGCCGGCCTTGGAGAAGGGACTGGACATCCTGGAGACACTTTGCCGCAGCGAGCAGCCGCTGACCCAGAAGGACATCGCCCAGCGCCTGGGGCGAAGCGTCGGCGAGATCTACCGGATGATCGCGTGCCTGGTCAACCGCAACTACGTGGCGCTGGTCGACGAGAATACCTACGGCATCACCAGCAAACTGTTCGAGCTAGCGCACGTCAACCCGCCGACACACCGGCTGCTGTCCGAAGCGATGCCGATCATGCACCGGCTTGCCGGCGAACTCGACCAGTCGTGCCACCTGACGGTCTACGGCCAGGGCAAGCAGGTGGTTCTGAGCAAGGTGGATACGCCCAGCGGGATGGGCTTCGCTGTGCGTGCCGGCGCCGAACTCGATGTGCTGATCTCCGCCTCCGGCCGCGTGTTGCTCGCCTTCCAGGACGAGGAGACGCGCAAGCTGCGCATCGAGGAGTCGGTGCAGCGGCGCCCCGAGCAGGCCGATCCGCAGATCGAGCGCACACTCGAGACCATCCGGACCGTCGGTTACGAATCGATCCCGAGTGTCCAGGTCCGGGGGTTGTACGCGGTCAGTTTTCCGATCCTCGATAACCAGGGACGCGCGATCGCCGCGTTGACGGTGCCGTATGCCGAGCGGATCGACCAGATCCGGCGCAAATCGATCCCGGAAATCACCGAAGCGTTGCGCCAGGCGGCCCGGGCGCTGTCGCAGCGGATCGGCGGCCGGGTCTCGGTATGATTCCGGCCTGACCGCGGCCCGCCAGGTCGTCGATCAGCTCACGGGACTACACTCGAAGCCAACACAACGAGGAGACACCATGGCAGTTTCGATGACGGACCAGTGCCTGGCGAACAACAAGCGTTACGCCGAAGGACAGGCGAACCACAAGCCCGCGTATCCCGGCAAGCAGCCGATCCAGCCGGCGAAACGAGTCGCGGTGGTCGCGTGCATGGATGCGAGGTTGGACGTCGAAGACCTGCTCGGTCTGCAGACCGGGGAGGCACACATCATCCGCAATGCGGGGGGTGTCGTGACCGACGACGCGATCCGTTGTCTGATCATCTCGCATCACCTGCTGAACACCAACGAGATCATCCTGATCCATCACACCCGCTGCGGCATGCTCGCGTTCACCGACGACCTGCTCAAGGCGGGGCTCGAAGGCGATCCGGCCTCGGAGAAGGTCCTCGGCCAGGCCACCGGGCGCACTTTCGTGAGCTGCGGAAAGTGTGCGGCGACGCCGGCACAGTTCCATGCCTTCCGTGGGGAGATCGAACCACTGGATGCGCCGCGTGACGAGAAGAACATGCAGCGACTGCAGTGGGACGTGCGCCGAGGGCTGTCGGCGATCCTCAATCATCCGTGGCTGCCCAGCAGTGGGACCGATGCGGTGAGCGCACGGGGTTTCATCTACGACGTCGACACCGGACAACTGGACGAGGTCAGCTATCCCGGACCGATGGGACCGGCGGCCTGAATCCCTGCGGTTGTATCCGGCACAGACAGTGGGCTGCGATGGAACAGCCGCGCCTTCAGGCGTGCCTCCAGCGCCGCACCGAAATCGACAACATCAACGAGTTCGAGGAGATTGACTGCCGCCATCCAGAAGGCCGGCGGGGGCTGGAACTCGCGGGTCTGCTGGAGTGATCCGGTCTTCCGGACGGAAGACCGGCGTCAGCCCGGCAGGGCACCCCCGTGCCGGAAGGCCTCGTTGAACACGGCCAGCGAGGGCGCGCGGCGGCCGTACTCGAACGTGCCTTCGTCGCGGATCACCGTCGCGGCACGGACCATCTCGCCGTACGCCGCGCGCGCCAGCGACGATCCGACGCTGATCCGGCGTACGCCGAGCGCGGCGAGCTGGCCTCGGTCCAGCGTCGAGCCGGCCAGGCCCATCAGCACGTTGACCGGCCGCGGGGCCACCGCCTGGACGACCCGCCTGACCTCGTCGGCGGTCTTCAGGCCCGGCGCGTACAACACGTCGGCGCCGGCTTCGGCGAATGCCTGCAGCCGGCGCACCGTGTCGTCCAGGTCCGGACGCCCCCAGAGCAGGTTCTCCGCGCGCGCGGTCAATGTGAACGGAAACGGCAGCGCACGCACCGCGGCCACGGCAGCGCGCACCCGCGCGACCGCGATGTCGAACGGGTAGATCGGATCATCGGCCCGTCCGGTGGCATCCTCGATCGAGCCGCCGACCACACCGAGTGCCGCAACGGCGCGCAACGTGTCCGCACAGTGCTCGGGCGCATCGCCGAAACCGTTCTCGAGATCGGCCGACAACGGCAGCGTCGTCGCACCCACCAGATCACGCAAGTGCGCAAGCGTTCGATCGCGACCGAGCCCCCCGTCGGGCAGCCCCTGCGCGAACGCCTGACCGGCACTGCTGCTGGCCAAGGCGGGGAACCCCAAGCCGGCCAGCAACTGCGCCGAGCCCCGGTCCCAGGGATTGGGGATCACGAAGCAGCCTTCGCGATGGAGTTCCACGAAGCGTCGGGCGCGATCGTCGACATCGTTCATCGTCGTCTCCTTCGAGCGTGATTGCCCGCACATCAGGAAGCGGGCCAGAGAACTGCAGCCGGATTCAATCGTCCAGCCGTGCCCCGTCACGATTGAGCGCCTCGCGCACCACCCGGCCCGGCAATGCGCGCGGCATCACGTGTTCTTCCAGTGCCAGCACGGCGGCAGTGCCGAGCGCGTGACCGTAGGAAAAACATTGCGCGGTGACCCTGGCCGACGCCACGGCCTCGTGCTCGGCCGACAGGCACCGACCGCCGAAGAGCAGGCCCTCGCCGACCTCCGGCACGAAACATCCGAAGGGAATCTCGTAGAAGTCGTTCAGCAGCCACTCCACACGCGGCCGGTCGCCGGCATGCAGTTCGATCGGCCAGGGGGAACGGGCGACACCGTCGGCGGATTTTGTCCCGGCGACGACATCGGCGTTGAGCAGGACCGAGGTCCCGGCACCCTGACGGGTCTGGCGGACGCCGACCTGAACCCCGGTGTCGGCGACCCAGGCGTGTTCGCAGCCTGCGAGATGATCACGGAAGAAACGCGCGTACTCGCGCACCTGGCGCCGGCCCTGGATTTCCGCTTCGCTGAAATCCTCGGCGATCGAAGCGTTCAACTCGCGACCGTCGCCGCCGCGGATGCGGGTGCAGTTGCACAGCAGCTCGCCGGGACGGGTCGTCGGGAACAGCCAGATCTTGCTGCGCGGCAGGTCGCGCCCCTGCCGCTGTGCCGAGACGATGCGTTCGGACACGCTCGCCGGCATGATCGTGTCCGGGCCGTAGGCGGCCAGGAAACGCGCCGTGTCCACGCCCTGCAGCCGGAAGATCATCGTCGGGTTCTGCACCACGCCATCGGCACCACACCAGGTGCGCAGGCCCGCCATCGCCAGCAGATCGGCGTCGCCGCTGGCGTCGATGGTCAGGCCCGCGCGCACGTCCAGCGGCCCGGACTTGGTGGCGACGATCGCCCCCGCGACCCGGTCCCCATCGCGATGCACCCCGATCGCAAGCGCGTGAAACAGCACCCGGGCGCCGGACTCGGCGAGCAGCGCGTCGGCGCTGTCGCGCCAGGCGAGTGGCTCGTGCACGCGGGTGAAGGTCTTGCCGTAGAGCAGCGGCGGCGTCAGTCCGTTGCGTGCCTCCATCTGCGCGATGAACCGGTCGACGAAGCCGTGCACGAGCTGACGTGGCACACGCGGCGACGCATCCGCCTCGTAGAGCCCGCAGATCGTGCCGGACAGCCCGGCCACCGCACCTCCACCGCAAAAGCCGTAACGTTCGACCAGCAGCGTCGAACGGCCGGCGCGTGCCGCCGTGCAGGCGGCCGCCACGCCGGTGGCGCCGCCGCCGATCACGAGCACCTCGACGTCGATCCGCTGGCTCGGTCTGCGGTCCATCGTCCTATTGTCCTGTCACGACCTCACCTGGCCTGCATCGCCACCGTCGGCAGCCAGGTCACCAGTTGTGGCCAGTACAGCGTGGCGAACAGTGTCAGCACCTGCAGGATGATGAACGGCACCATGCCGGCATACATGTGCTGCATCGTGATCTCCCGCGGCGCCACCGCGCGCAGGTAGAAGATCGCGGGCGCCATCGGCGGCGTCAGGTAGCTGGTCTGGATCATGATCAGGAACAGGATGCAGAACCAGACCGGGTCGAAGCCGGCGGCCTTGACCAGCGGCGTGAAGATCGGCAGGAAGATCAGCACGATCGAGATCCAGTCCAGGAAGAAGCCGGCGATGAACAGCACCAAGAGCAACAGGCCGAGCAGGGCCCACGGGCCGAGCTGCAGCTGGCCGATCATCGTGCTCGCCAGGTTGATGCCGCCGGCGCCGATGAACACACCGGTGAACAGCGTGCCGCCGAGCAGCACCGCCATGATCATCGCGGTGACGCGGACCGTCTTCAGCAGCGAGTTGTACAGGCCCTGCATCGTGAAGCGGCCGTACAGCATCGTCAGCAGCACCGCACAGATGCAGCCGATCGCCGCGGCTTCGGTGGGTGAAGCCAGGCCACCGAGGATCGAACCGAGCACCGCGACGATCATGCCGAGCGGAGGCACCAGGTTGCGCAGCGTGATGCCCAGCTTCTCGACGAAACCGGGCTCGCCGGGTTCGCGCGGGATCCGCGGTCCCTGCGCCGGCCAGACGGTGCACAACACGAACACGTAGACGAGGTAGAAACCGGCCATCAGGAATCCGGGCAGCACCATGCCGTACATCAGGTCACCGACCGACACGTCGGCCAGCGGCCCCATGACCACGACGACCACCGACGGCGGAATGATGGTGCCGAGCGAGCCGCCGGCGCAGATCACGCCGCTGATCAGCCGCTTGTCGTAGCCGTAGCGCAGCATGATCGGGATCGTCAGCAGGCCCACCACCGACTCGGTGGCACCGATCACGCCGCTGGAGGCCGCAAAGACGATGCACATCAGCACGGTGGCGATCGCCAGTCCGCCGGGCAGGCGGCGGGTCCAGATATGGATCGCCTCGAACAACCGGTCGGCGATGCCGGACTTCTCCAGCATCGCGCCCATGAACACGAACAGCGGAATCGCTGCCAGCACGAAATTCGAGGCGAGGTCGTCGATCTTCTCGACGAACTGGTGGACAACCGCCGGACCGAACGTGACCAGGCCGAACGCGGTGGCCGTCAGCAGCATCGCAAACGCCACCTGCACGCCGAGGAACATCAGGCCGAAGGCCATCGGCAGCATCAGGAACGGGAAATAAGTGCTCATGACGGATCGTCGCCCGCCGCCGACCCGGTCAGCGTCTTGCCCAGCTCACACAGGACCTGCAGCGCCAGCGTCGCGAAGGCGAGGAAGAAGACCGCACGGAACGGCCACACGACCATGTTCAACGCCGACTGGCCGGAGGTCTCGCCGCGAATATAGCCGTCGAGCATGTAGCGCCACATCGTCCAGGCGATCCAGACCACGATCGGCAGCACCAGCAGGTAGGCGATCGCGTCGACGCCGCGGCGCAGACCCGCCGACAGGTGGCCGCTGAGCACGTCGATGCGGATGTGTTCACCCTGTCGCAACGTGTAGGCCAGCGCGAGCAGGAAATGGGCGCCGGTCAGCGTATAGCCGACCTCGTAGGCCCAGATGGTCGGTGCGCCGAACACGTAACGCGCGAACACCTCCCAGGTGGTGGCCAGCACCAGCGGCACCAGCAGCAGCGCGGCGACGGTGCCGATCGCCACGACAAGCCGCTCGGCCTGATCGATCAGGCTCTTCAAGTTCCAGGTCCTCGTCGGTCGGGCGGGCAGGTGCCGCCCAAGGGAAGGGCACGTGCGGCGAACACGTGCCCTCGTCGGATGTGCCCCGAGTCTCAGGCGCGCTTGACCTTCACCTTGCGCCAGTCGTCCGCGTCACGCCAGGCCGTGTCGAACTCCTGCAGGCTCTTGTGCACACGCGCGAACCACTTCGACTTGCTCTCCTTGGCGGTCTTCTCGGCCCAGTCCAGGCCGATCTTGCGTGTCGCGTACTGCACCTCGTCGTCGAGTTCGGTCATCGTCACGCCCTGCTTCTTGTAGAAGTCGAACGCCTTCGCGTCCTCGGCGCCGATGCGAAGCCAGCTCTCGAACGTGACCAGCTTGGCGACGACCTCGACCAGCTTCTGGTCGGCCGGCGGCATCTTCGACCAGACATCCTTGTTGATCACCAGTTCGAACGGCGCGCACGGCTGGTGCACACCGGGGTAACTGAGGAACTTGGCGACCTTGTAGAAGCCCGGGGAGACGTTTTCCCAGAGCGTGCCCCACTCGGTCGCGTCGATCGCGCCGCGTTCGAGCATCGGGAACACGTCGCCGCCGGCGGTGGTCACCGGCGCGGCACCCAGGTCCTTGGCCATTTCGAGCCAGGCGCCCGCGGTGCGGATCTTCAGGCCCTTGAGGTCGGCCAGCGATTTGACCGGCTTGCGCGAGTGCAGGAACACCTCGGCGGTGCGCATGAACAGCGGGATCGATACGACACCGTCGCTTTCGTCGCGGAACTGTCGCTGCAGGTCCGCGCCGCCGCCTTCATACAGCCAGTGCAACATCCGCTCGGCGTCGAAGCTCCCAGCGTAGCCGCCGAACAGCGCGGTCGTCTGGTCCTTGCCCCAGTCGTATCCGATCCAGGTGTGGCCACATTCCGCGAGCCCGTTCTTGACCGTCTCCGGTACCTTGAGCGCGTTGCCGAGCCCGCCGCCCGGGAAGGTCTGGATCTTGAAGCGGCCACCCGAGAGCATGTCCATCCGCTCGGCGAATGCCTTGGCCCCGATGTCCATCAGCGGGCCGCCTGCCCACCCGGTGGCCATCTTCCAGTTGTAGGTCGGTCCGGCCTGCGCCATCGCCGTGGATGCGGTGAGCAGCCCGGCGCCGGCCAGTCCGACGGTGCCGATGACCTGACGACGTTTCATGCGTTGTCTCCTGCCTTGCGGCTCGTGTTGTCAGGCGAGCGCCTGATTTTCTTCGGGGGTCAGGATCGGCCCGTCCAGCGTGACCCGTTTGTCCTGTGTCTCGCTGTTGCGGAAGCGGGCGACGATCGGCCTGAGGTCGGTCTTGATGTGCGTTTCGTCGAAACCGTTGAAGATCGTGCCGACCAGGCCGCGGTCCAGGTCGCTGGTGCCCATCACCCAGTCGGCGATCGGGAACGTCAGGTTCATGTTCTTGTGCATCATGATGCCCTGGTTGTGATGGGCGGTGTGATGGCGGCGGATCGTGTTCACGAACGGCATGTTCCGCACGAACGCGTTCTCGTGGACGTGGCAGCAGAAGTGGAACACCTCGTAGAGCAGGTAGTGCCCGACCATCGTGATGAAGACGACGTAGCCGGCGTTGGGATTGAGGATCTGCGCGGCGATCCAGCCGAACAGCGTGCCGAACACACCGAGCACGATCAGCACGCGCCACGGGAAGAACACGATGCGGAATTCGCGCGTGGTGTCGATCGTCACGTCGTTGTCGGTGAAGTACTGGTGGTGCTCGCGGGTGTGGCGCTCGTAGATCGCGCGCAGCGCGAAGACGTCGCGGCGGCGGTGCATCACGTACTTGTGCATCGCCCACTCGATGAAGTTGCCGGCGATGAACACGGGGACGACGAACAGCCACTCCCAGGTGGCGCCCTGCATCTGGCGCAGGCAAAACGTGATCAGGCCGATTCCGACGGCGAACATGACACCGATGTGGACGATCCCGTTGTAGAACGGGCTGATCCGCCCCTTGTACTGTTCGCGGAACTGTCGCTGGCGCTCGGTCATCATCTGGTGTCCTCCTCCTATGCAACTGACATATTAGAATGATGCTAGGGGGCCCGCTTGCGCTTTGTCAAGCGGGGTGAGGTATCTTCGGCCACGGTGATGCCGCGGGCCAAGGGACGGGAAGAGATGACCAGGGCGCGAACGATCGACGAGGGGATGGCGGGCCCGGCGCGCAAGGCCAGGGCCCGCAGCGCAGCATCGCGTGCGGGCAAGTCGCGGCCGCCGAAGACCGGTCCCGCGGTGCCACCGAAGGGGCGCCCCCGCAGCCTGACCAGCCTGGCCTACGAACGGATCGAGGCCATGATCGTCAAGCTCGAGCTGCTGCCGGGCAGCGCGATCAGCGAGACAGAACTGTCGGGACGGCTGGGTATCGGCCGCACGCCGGTGCGCGAGGCGCTGCAGCGGCTGGCGCGCGAGCATCTGGTGCAGATCCTGCCGCAACGCGGCGTGCTCGTGTCGGCGATCGACGTCAAACGCCAGATGCGCCTGCTCGAAACCCGGCGCGAGGTGGAACGCCTGGTGTCCCGATGTGCCGCGCGCCGCGCGACCGGGGTCGAACGCCAGCGTTTCGCCGCGCTGGCCGACGAATTCTTCGCCGCCGCGGCCTCGGGTGACCCGACCCGTTTCATGCGCGCCGACAAGGAATTCAACGACCTGTCGGTGAAGGTCGCGCGCAACGAGTTCGCCGAGGGTGCGATGGGCCTGATGCACGGCCTGTCGCGGCGGTTCTGGTTCCTGCACCACCGGCAGGCCGACGACATCGAGGTGATGGCCGCACTGCATGGTCACCTGTCGCGGGCGATCGCCGAGGGCGACGAGGCGGCGGCGGGCAGCGCGCTCGACGCGCTGATCGATCACAACGAATCGTTCACCCGATCGACGGTCAGCACCGACTTCTGAAGGCGGCCGGCGCAGCGGCAGTCCGCAATGGCGCTCACACGACGGCTTGTCGTCCTACGAACAGTTCAGTCGCGGCCGGCATCGGGGCGGCGTCGCCTCCACGATCATCCATCGGCACCCCCAACCCGATGGAGAAGCCAGATGACGAGCCGTCGAACCTTCATCGCGATCACGCCGGCCTGTATCGGCATGCTGGTCGCCCCCCGTGTCGCGCAGGCGCAAGCCGCGGTCGACGAGAAGGACCCCCAGGCCAGCGCACTGGGATTCGTGACGGACAGCAGCAAGGTCGACACGAAGAAATATCCGAAGCACTCGAACGACCAGCTGTGCAGCAATTGCCAGCTCTACACGGCCGGCGCCGCCGCGGCGACCGGACCCTGTTCGATCTTCGCCGGCAAGTCCGTGCCCGCCAAGGGATGGTGCAGCGCGTGGGTCAAGCGGGCCGGCTGACCGGCCGGCGTGGGACCGGGGCGTGGACCAGGGCGATGCTGATCCAGACCGCGGCACTGAAATAGGCGCTCATCCAGAACACCTCGGAGCGCCAGTCGTGCCAGTGGTGCGAGACGATCCAGCGGCTCGCCGCGTCCGCCGCGCCTTCGAGCACGCCGAAATAACCACGACCCGATGCCTCGTCGGAGATCCAGCGTGACCAGTACATCGGCACGTCGACGAGGAACATGTAGCTGGCGTACAGGGCGCCGGCGACGGACCATGCCACCAGTCGACGGCGGAGCGCGGCATCACAGCGCGACCGCAGCTTGAAGAACGTCGCCGCGAGCGCCAGTGCACAGCCACCCCAGATCGACTCCTCGATCACGTGGCCGATGTTGGCCGTCGTCAGGACCGAGAACCAGGAGGCCACCTCGGCAAGTGCGATCGCCGGCAGCACGGCCGCGCCGACCCGCGCCGCCTGCCGGCTGCCGGTCGTTCGTGCGAGTTCGCGGGCCATCAGTGCCCACTGGGCGGCAAAACACATCTCGGCGATCGTCGCCACCGTCCGTCCGACGATGACACTCGAAAGCCAGCTGTCGACGAGCACGATGCGGGGCACGTCGTAGACCGGCAGCAGCGACCGGTACGCACAGCCGAACACATAACCGGCGCAAAGCAGGAACTGCATCCTGCGCGTGGCGAAGGCCTCGAGGTCGAGTGCTTCGCGCTGCCGATACAGCGCGCGCCCCGCGCCTGCCCAGAGCAGCACGTTGCAGGTCGCCGTCAAGCACAGCAGTGCCCACCAATGAAAGACCAGTCCTGTCACCATCCTGCAATGTTGCCATGATATGCGCTGCGGATTGTGACAACGATCTCTTGAACTGTGATCCAGGCCGGCCGCAAATCGGGATGTCACGGAATTGTCATGCCGTTGTCACATTCATGCGGCGACGAGCATGTTGCAGCGATGCCATCGCCGCCGGGTCCTTCACGGGTCTGTCATTGCTCGAACGACACACTGGGATCCTCACGCCGATGCAGAGGACCGATGTCCGAGCCACTCCGCTGTTGCTGCGCAGGTGTGTGTCGCCAAAGGCGGCGCACTTCCAGGCCCGATGCCCGGACGGATGGTGCGCGAGGGCGGGCCCAATGACGACGCAGCGGCTCCGATCCTCACTCGCCGCGACCGATGGCGACGCCGACACCCTCGCGGTGAAGCACCATCGCACGCTGTGGATCTCGGACCTGCACCTCGGGACCAGCGGTTGCCAGGCGGCCTTCCTGCTCGACTTCCTGCGCCACAACGAATGCGACACGCTTTACCTGGTCGGCGACATCGTCGACGGCTGGCAGTTGCGCAAGGGCTGGTACTGGCCCCAGCTCCACAACGACGTCATCCAGAAGGTGCTGCGCAAGGCGCGCAAGGGAACACGGGTGATCTTCGTCCCGGGCAACCATGACGAGTTCGCCCGGCAGTTCGTCGGCCTGTCCTTCGGTGACATCGAGGTGATGGACGAGGTCGTGCACGTGACCGCCGACGGACGACGGCTCTGGGTGATCCACGGCGACCGTTTCGACGGCGTCATCCAGTACGCGAAGTGGCTGGCCTATCTGGGTGATGCCCTGTACGAACTCGCGCTCAAGATCAATCACCACTACAACCGGGTGCGGGCACGGATGGGCCTGCACTACTGGTCGCTGTCGCAGTACCTGAAGCACCGCGTGAAGAACGCGGTCTCGTTCATCAGCGACTACGAACAGGCACTCGCCAACGAGGCTCGCAGGCGGGGGATGGACGGCGTGGTCTGCGGTCACATCCACAAGCCGGAGATCCGGATGATCGACGGGATCCTGTACTGCAACGACGGCGACTGGGTCGAGAGCCTGTCGGCGCTGGCGGAATCCCACGACGGACAGCTCCATCTGATCGGCTGGAACCGGCGCCAGGGGCACGGCCCGGGAACCCCGGCGACAACGGCCGTGCCGCAGGCCGCCGGCTCGCCGCGCCAACCCGTGCCCGCCTGATCAGTCGGGCAGCCTCATCAGCGGCATGCCGGCGCGCAGCCTGGCGCCGGTGCGCACCTCGGCGGCGAGTGTGAATCCGCGGGGTGCGAACACGATGATCGTCGATCCGTGTTCGAAGTGACCCATCTCCGCGCCTTTGGCCAGCGCCGCGTCGCAGTCGATCCGGTTGGGACCGCGGTATCGCAGGTGCATCCGGACGTCGACGAAGGTGAACCGCATGCTGGCCACGAGGACCGCGGCGACCGGCACGATCACCAGCGGATGGCCGCCGCTGTCGCTGGTGAAATGGACCACCGCACGTTCGTTGCGGCAGTACAGGCGCTCGATGCGTTTCAGGGCCACCGGATTGACGTTCCAGCAGTCGCCCGAGATGTAGTCGATCCGGTGCACGCGGCCATCGAGCGGCGCGTGGAAGTGGTGGTACATGGCCGACGTGAGTCTCAGCGTGACGTAGCAGCCGTCGCGGAAGCGCTCGGCGAGCGCCGGATCGCCGAACAGCTCAGCCGCCGAGTACGGATAACCCTTGGCCTGGAAAACCCGGGTTCCGTTCACGTCGCCGCAGGCACCCACGATGCCGTCACAGGGACTGACCAGCACCCGCGGGTCCGGGTCCTGCGGCCGCGCGCCCTCGCGCAGCCGGCGCGTGAAACACGCGTGCAGGCTCTCGAAGCGACGCTCGCGGGCATCGGTGAGGTCCAGGTCGGTGAACAGGCGCCAGACGGCGATCGAGGCATCGCGCACGAGCGGCTGCTCGATGCGGCTGAACCAGCCCATGAACCGGGTCAGCGCGACGCGCGGGATCCGGTTGGTGAGCAGGAAGTTGAGTTGCTCGTGTGAGGCCAGTCGCCGCAGGAAGGCACCGACGCCGGGCGGGTCCGGCGCGGGCACCGGCAGCGGCGAGCCGTCGGTGATCCCGGCCGCCGGCGCCGGACCTGCGCCCCGGGGATCAGTCATGCGACACGGCGTGGGGCATCGGGTCGAGCAACTCACCCTTCATCAGGTACCACGGGGACTTCCAGTACAGGCCGATGTCGTGGAACGGATCGGTGAGGATCTTGGTCGCCCACGCCAATCCCTCTTCCACCCCCTTGAGCAGGAACAGGTGCACCGTCCGGAACACGAGCGCGCCGACACCCAGCGCCAACCAGGCGGCTCCGATGCTGCGCAACGCCCCGCCGGACACCACCGAGGCGGGCAACAGCCCCCAGAGCGTGGGTGAGATCAGGATCATCAGGGGCAGTGCGGCCCAGATCGCCAGCAGGACGATCTTGCGCTGCAGGTTGTAGCCGACCTTGATCGCTTCCTTGTGTTCGTGTGTGGCCCGATTGATCGTGTCGTAGCCCTTCGGCTCGAAGAAGAAGTGCCCGGCCTGTCGCGTCGTCATCGAGACCAGCCACGCGAGCAGCGCGGCGGCGACCGGGTCCACGAACAACAGCACGTACGCGCACAGGAAGCTGATCGCGCTGACCAGATGCAGCGCCTGGTTGATCCGGCTCTGGTGGTAGTAGCGGTGGTCATCCCAGCGCTGCTCGCGCAGGGTATCCAGGAAGTGCGGCATGAGATCTCCTTGGGAACGAGGGCGGGTCCGACGCGATCGCGAAGCATGCGATCGGCCGGAAGTCTGCTACGCGCACATTGCAAAAACGTTGCAGTGGTTTCCTCGCATCAGTCACGGATGTGTCATCGAGGGATTCGCACAATGCGTCCAACTCGACGTGGACGGAGTCTCGATGCTGCAACCCCTGCGACGCAAGCCTGCGCGATACAGCCTGGATGCACCGACGATCGAAAGCATCCTCGAACACGCCCGGCCGCTCGGCCATCGCGAGGACGCGGAGTTCCTGAACCTGGGTTTCGGATTTCTCTACTACGGCCTCGTGCGCAGCCTGCGACCGGATCACATCGTCGTGATCGGCTCGGGCTACGGATTCTCGGTGGTGTGCCTGGCCCTTGGCCTGAAGGACAACGGCCGCGGCACACTCACCTTCGTCGACCCGTCGTATTCGCTGCTGCGTGACGGGCCGCTGCGCACGGTCGGCGGCACCGGTCAGTGGGACGACCCGGCGAAGGTCCGCGCGCACTTCGCGCGTTTCGAGGTCGAAGCGATCGTGACCCACCATCGCCTCACCAGCGAGGAGTTCTTCGCGACCTACGACCGTTCGGGTCTGGCGCCGATCGACCTCGCCTTCATCGATGGCAACCACAGCTTCAAGTCGGCGAGCCACGACTTCATGGCGGTCGTGCGTCAGTGCCGTCGCAACAGCTATGTGTTGCTGCACGATACCAATCTCGCGGTCCGGGAATTCCTGCGCCACTCCGGCGTGCGGCGCCTGACCAAAGGCATCGCGCGCCAGACCGAGGCCTTCGAGATCGTCGACTTTCCGTTCGCCTCCGGTGTGGCGCTGGTGCGTGTCCTCGAGGATCGTTCGCCGGAGCTCGTCCCCGCATGACACCCGCGGCATGGGTGCAGGTCATGGCGGCGGCAGGGCTCGTCGCCGCTGCCGCCTATCTCGCCTGGCGCCGCTGGTGGTTCTTTCGTGATCCGCAGCGCACACCGCCTCAGACGCCGGGGCTGGTCAGCCCGGCCGACGGCCAGGTGGTCTATGTGCGCCGGGTGGCCCCCGGCGAACCGGTGGTGACGATCAAGCAGGGGCTGGCGGCGATGCTGACGGATCTGGTCGGCGAGGAGCAGCGCGAGCCGCGGATCGTCATCGGCATCTTCATGAGCCCGTTCGACGTGCACTACAACCGCGCGCCGATCGATGCCCGGGTCGAATCGATCCGACGTTATCCGGGGCAGGGCGGCAACGTCCACATGGGGCCGATGCACTGGCGGCTGCTGCTGCGTCGACCGCCGTACCACGAGAACAGCACACACATCGTGCGCAACGAGCGGACCGTGACACGTTTTCGTGCCGACTACCGGGGCGTCGACCTGCCGTTCTACGTCGTTCAGATCGGCGCCAAGACGGTCAACGGGATCGACAGCTACGTCCCCGTCGGCGGACGCGTCGAACGGGGCGCCAAGTTCGGGATGATCCGGATCGGTTCGCAGGTGGATCTGGTGATGCCGTTGCGCGAGGCATTCGAGGTGCTGGTCGCTCCCGGACAGCGTGTCCGGGGCGGCGAGACCGTCCTGGTGCGATGACGATCGCGAGGGTGTGAGATGAACGACGTGATCACGATCGGCCTGTGGGCGAGCCTGGCGGCGGGTGCCGGCCTGTGGGCGGGCGCCCGGCTTCACCGCCGGTTGCAGCTGTCGCGGGCCAAGCACCGGTCGCTGGCCGGCCACTCGCGGATGGCCAAGCGCATCGCACGCTGGATCCCGGCCTACGACTACGAACCTGCCGAGAGTTGCGCGGTCGATGGGGCGCCGGGCGAGGTGAGCGCGAGGCGACAAGCCGCGCTGGTGCGGCTCGCGGCCGTCTTCGAGGAACGGTTCGCCCGCACCCTCGCGATGACCGATCGGGTCCGGCCGATGGTGTCCGACCTCCAGTTCATCGGCCGTTACCGTGTGCCGCTGCCGTTCGCCGCGGTGATCCGCGAACGCCTGCCGGTCGGCGCGTTCCTGCAGGCCAGCGATGGTGTCGAGCTCATCGACATCGACGGCAACCGGTTCTACGACCTGGCCGGCTCCTACGGCGTGAACCTGTTCGGCTACGACTTCTACAAGTCGTGCATCGACGAAGCGAGTGTGCGGGCCCGATCGCTGGGGCCGGTGCTCGGTGCCTACCACCCGGCGGTCGCCGACGTCGCGCGCCGGCTGCTCGGGTTGTCCGGCCAGCAAGAGGTGTCGTTCCACATGTCCGGCACGGAAGCGGTGATGCAGGCGGTCCGGCTCGCGCGTTACCACACCGGCCGGCGCTACGTCGTGCGTTTCTGCGGGGCGTATCACGGCTGGTGGGAGGACGTGCAGCCGGGCGTCGGCAATCCGATGCCACCGCGGGAGACCTACACGCTGCGCGACATGGACGAGCGCACACTCGAGGTGCTGCGCACCCGCGGCGACATCGCCTGCGTGCTGGTCAACCCGCTGCAGGCGCTGCATCCGAATGCCAATGCGCCGGGTGACTCCGGCCTGATCGATGGCAGTCGCCGCGCGGGCTTCGACCGTGCGGCCTACACACGATGGCTGCGGGACCTGCGCGAGGTGTGCACGGCGCGAGGCATCGTACTGATCTTCGACGAGGTGTTCGTCGGATTCCGGCTCCACGTGCGCGGCGCCCAGGCGTACTTCGGTGTCGACGCCGACCTTGTCACCTACGGCAAGACCCTGGGTGGTGGTTTCCCGGTCGGTGTCGTCTGCGGCAAGGCCACGCTGATGCGTCGCTTCGACGAGGAGCGGCCCGCCGACGTCTGCTTCGCGCGCGGGACGTTCAACGCCCATCCCTACGTCATCTGCGCGATGCAGGTGTTCCTCGAGCGACTGGAGACGCCGGCTTGCCAGGCGGTCTACGAGGACCTCGACGAGACCTGGAACCGACGGGCCGAACGATTCAACCAGCGTCTGCGGGACGCGGGTGTCCCGGTCAGGGTCGAGAGCCTGTCGAGCATCTTCACCATCACCTACACACAGCCCGGGCGCTACCACTGGATGCTGCAGTACTACCTGCGTGCCCACGGCCTGGCGCTCAGCTGGGTCGGCACCGGCCGCCTGATCTTCAGCCTGAACTACGACGAGGCGGCGTTCGACGCCGTGATCGAGCGCTTCGTCGGTGCCGCGCACGAGATGCTCGCCGACGGCTGGTGGTGGCTCGCCGCAGGAACGACCGCGAAGTCGATCCGCCGGCAGGTGCTGCGTGAGCTGATCACTGAGCTGATCACCCACCGGTTCTCGCGCCGCGTCGGACGGCGTCGATCCGCCGAGACCACCGGCGAGCCGGTGCCGGACCTTCAACCCCCGTCGGGCCTTCCCGTCGACCTCGTGATCGGAGCCTCGCCATGGAATCCCCGCTGACGGTCGCGCCCGTCGCAGAACGACGGACGGGCCCCGGTGTCCCCGATCCGAAGGGCAGGCCGGCGCTGTCCGGCGCCGTGAGCCCGGGACGGCTGCGGATCGCGGTGGTCACCGAGACTTATCCGCCGGAGGTCAACGGGGTGGCCAACACCGCCGAGCGTTTCGTCGCCGGGCTGCTCGACCTCGGTCACGCGGTGCAGCTGGTCCGGCCGCGACAGCACGCGGACGATCGACCGGTGCGCGCGGGGCGTTATCAGGAAGTGCTGGTCCGTGGCCTGTCGATCCCACGCTACCCTGAACTGAAGATGGGACTGTTGTGTGGCGCGGCGCTGCAGGCCGCGTGGCGTGCGCAACGACCCGACATCGTGCAGGTGGTCACCGAAGGCCCGTTGGGATGGTCGGCGGTACGGACGGCCAACGCCTTCGGGCTGCCGGTGGTGTCCGACTTCCGGACCAACTTCGATGCCTACACCGAACACTACGGTATCGGCTGGGCGAAGCGACCGATCCTGGCCTATCTGCGCGGCCTGCACAATCGCACGCTCGCCACGATGGTGCCGACGCGGGCGATCCGCGAACTGCTCGCGGCACGCGGCTTCGACAACCTGCACGTGATCGCACGCGGCGTGGACACCGAGCGCTTCCATCCCGGCGCCCGCAGCGAGGCGCTGCGCCGGCGCTGGGGCGCGTCAGCCGAGGTGCCCGTGGTGTTGTACGTCGGGCGACTGGCGCCCGAGAAGAACCTCGAGCTGCTGGTGCGGGCGCTGGATGCGATCCGCCGGCGCCGTCCCGACTGCCGACTCGTCATCGTCGGTGACGGGCCCAGCGGCCCGGCGCTGCGGCAACGGCTGCCGGGTGCGATCTTCGCCGGAGTGTGTCGGGGCGCGGAGCTGGCGACACACTACGCGTCGGCCGATCTGTTCCTTTTCCCCAGCGTCACCGAGACCTACGGCAACGTGACACTCGAGGCGCTCGCCAGCGGACTGGCCGTCGTCGCCTTCCGCCACGCCGCCGCCGGCGAGCTGATCGACAGTGGCCACAACGGCGTTCTGGCACCGATGCAACAACCGGACGCGTTCGTGCAGGCCGCTGTTGCACTGGTCGAGGACCCGTCGCGTCTGCGACGGCTGGGGCAGGCCGGCCGCACACTCGCGCTGTCGCAAGCCTGGCCCCAGGTGGTGCGTGCGCAGCAGGCGGTTTTCCATGCGGCGATCGCCCACGCACGGGACCGATTCGTGCCCGGCGGCCTGCCCGCGGCGACCGCGCCGCGCTGATCCCGGACCAGGCCGTGCGAGCCGCTGCCGCCAACGCGACCACCGCGTACGCGGCCCGGTTCGCCCTCGCGACGCTGGTGATGGTCGCGGGCATCGGTTCCGCCGCTGCCGGCGAGGCGTTCCTGGATGACGCCGAGGTCGTCGAGACGCTGGTCGACCACACCCTGCGCGGCAAGGACTGGATCGAGTACTACACCGGATCCGGCGAGATCCAAGGCAAGGTGCGTTATTTCGGCATGCGCGAATACACCGGGCGCTGGTCGGTCAAGGAAGGGCGCGTGTGTTACGTCTATGAACGGGCCGAGGCCAACACCTGCTCGTTCCTGCGCAAGGCCGGCGAGACGATCAGCCACCATCTGCGCGACGGCACGTTGAAGAAGGACGGGGTCGCCAGCCGGATGCCGGGGCGCAGGCTCGATGCGTTCTGAGGCGCGTGTCGCGGTGTCCGCACCTGCTGTGACACAAAACCGCCGCTCGGGCGGCTAGTCGCACGCCCGGCAACGGGCGGATGGGAATCTCGACAGCCTGTCGGTTCTTGTGCAGGGCCCTGCAGAGTCCGGGCATCCGACTTGCGTCGCGTCGTCGTTGCGCGGCAATCGCGCCCGATGCCGCCTCGGCCGGGCCGATGCCGCAGGGCGAGCGACAGGAAGGGCAATGGCGACAGCAGGCGATGGGACGCGGCGGCGGCCGACAACACGATCGGCGGCGCTCGTGTTCGGGCTCTGCACATTTCTGGGCGGATGCGGGTGGCTGCAGGACCTGCGCGACGAGCAGCCGGGCATCCGGATCGAGCGCCTGAGTGCGCCGGCGGGCCGGCGTGTGACGGTGTTCGCCCAGGACATTGCCGAGGCACGCCAGATGACACTCGGGCCGCCGGGTGTGCTGCTGGTCAGCAGCGGCAAGGGCAGGGTGTATGCGCTCGATATCGACGGCGAGCGGGCGACACGGGCGCGGACACTGGTCAGTGGTCTCGAGCCCGGCGTGGGCATCGCCTACCAGGCCGGCACCCTCTTCGTGGCCACGCGGACCCGGATCCTTCGCTACGACGGAGTCGATCGCCGCCTGGATCAACTGCCCGAGCCGATCACGATCGTCGACGGACTGCCGGACAAGTCCCGTCACGGCGCCCGTTTCCTCGCGCTGGGTCCCGACGGCAGGTTGTACGTCTCCGTCGGATCGCCGTGCAACGTCTGCGAGGCGAGTGACGACGAATACGGCACGATCCTGAGCTTCTCCACCGACGGATCGGCGCGCGAAGTCGTCGCCCGCGGCATCCGGAACACGGTCGGCTTCGACTGGCATCCGAAGACCCGGCAGTTGTGGTTCACCGAGAACGGGCAGGACGAACTCGGGCCCGATCGGCCGGAGGACGAGTTGAACGTCGTCACGCGGGCGGGAGAACACTTCGGCTTTCCGTACTGTCACGGAACCATTTCCGACCCGGAACTCGGCGCGCGGCGGAACTGCTCGGGATCGACGCCACCGGTATCGGGCCTGGGCGCACACGTGGCCGCGTTGGGCTTGCGCTTCGACAGCCCCGGGGCGGCGGCCACGCCGGCCGGTGGCAGCCTGCTGGTCGCACGGCACGGATCCCATCCGCCGATCCGCGTCGGCTACGACGTCGTGCGTGTCACCCTCGGCGGACCCGGCGCCGTGAGCGTCGAGCCGTTCCTGCAGGGATTCCTGCAGGGGCGACGTTACTGGGGACGTCCGGTCGACGTGCTGGTGATGCCCGATGCCAGCGTGCTGGTGTCCGACGACCTGAATGGCGCGATCTACCGGATCGCGGCCGGCACGCGGTAGTGGTGTCGCCCGATGGCCCGTCTCGACGACCTGGCGCGCAGTCACGGCATCCAGACCCGGTACACCGCGGAGACCGGCGAGTCGAGGGAGATCACGGACGACGCCAAGCGTGCGCTGCTGGGTGTCCTCGACGGTGATCCACGTTCCGGGAAGCCCGGCGATTTCGCGAGTTCTCAGCACGAGGCGACGCGACGCTGCGTCCTCCCGGACGGCCTGCACGGTCGACGCGCCTGGGGGCTGACCTGCCAGCTCTACGGTCTGCGCTCTGGCCGCAACCTGGGTATCGGCGATTTCGAGGATCTGGCGCGGCTTGCCGAGATCGCCGCCGGGGCGGGTGCGGCATTCCTCGGGGTCAGTCCGCTGCATGCGCTGTTTCTCGCCGACCCGGACCTGGTCAGTCCTTATTCACCGTCGACCCGTCGATTCCTCAACCCGCTCCTCATCGCCGTCGATCACATTGCCGGCGGCAGCCCGCTGATCGCCGCCGCACGCGAGCAGGATCCGTCTGCATTCCGCCGTCTCGACGGCGAGTTCGTCGACTACCGCGCCGTGGCGTCGCTGAAGACGCGGCTGTTGCGTCGTCTGTACGAGGATGGCGACGCGGCGGGTGACGACGACCTGGAGGCTTTCCGCCGGCAGGGCGGCACGGACCTGCGTTCGTTCGCACTGTTCGAGGCACTCTCGGCCGATCAGGTGGGCAGCGGGGGACACGCCGGTTGGCACCACTGGCCAGAGGCACTGCAGGATCGTCGCGGCGACGCGGTGGCGCGTTTCGAGGCCGATCACAACAGCGACATCCGCTTCCACGAGTGGCTGCAGTTCATCGCCGACCGACAACTCGCCGACGCGCAGGCCCGTGCCCGCGCCGCCGGCATGACGATCGGTTTGTATCTCGACTTCGCCGTCGGCGTCGCACCCGATGGGGCCGACACCTGGTCCGACCCCCGACTCACGGTGGGTCATGCACGCATCGGGGCACCGCCGGATCTGTACAACTCGGAAGGCCAGGACTGGGGTCTGGCACCGCTGTCGCCGAGGGTGCTTGCCGCGCGCGACTACCGCCCGCTCGGTGATGCCTTCGATGCCTCGATGCGACACGCGGGCGCCATCCGCATCGATCACGCGATGGGGCTGGCGAGATTGTGGTGGATCCCCGCCGGCGGCACGCCGAGTGGTGGCGGCTACGTGTGTTATCCGCTCGGTGCCATGATCGACACGGTCGCAGCCGTGTCCCAAGCGCACGGATGCCTCGTCGTCGGTGAGGACCTGGGCACGGTACCCGAAGGATTCCTGTCGTCGATGGCGGCGGCGAACATCCTGTCGTACCACGTCCTTTACTTCGAGCGCGGCGACAGCGGCGGATTCCTGCCGCCTGCGCAGTACCCGGAACTCGCGCTGGCCTGCATCGCCACCCACGACCTCGCCACACTCGCCGGCTGGTGGGCTCGAAGCGACATCATGTTGCGCGCGCAGGCCGGACGGCTGACCCGGGAGGCGAGCCAGCGTGACTTCGAGGACCGCGAGCGGGACCGTCTGGCGCTGCTGGCCGCGCTGGAGCACGAACGGCTGCTGCCGGCAACCTGGGCCGACATCCTGTCCGGCAAACAGCCGATGCCGGATGAGCTGGACGAGTCGCTCGCGGCGGCGATCCACGCCTTCGCCGCGCGCGCACGTTCGCTGTTGTTCGCCGTCCAGCTCGAGGACGCGCTGATGTCCGCACGGCAACCGAACCTTCCCGGGACCACCGATGGGTATCCGAACTGGCGCCTCCGCTACGACGCGACAATCGAGGATCTCGCCGCCGACCGCCGATTCCTGACGATCATCGGTGCTGTCCGAGCCCAGCGGGATCACGACAGAACCTAGCCGGGGGCCCGCCTCGACGGTGTCGGCCACCCCTCACAATCCGGATGTCCGCGCGAGTTGCGCAGCCACCAGGCCCAGTCCTCGGGCAACAGCACGAATGGATCCGCGTGTGCGAGCTCGCGTGCCGCCCACAGCGGCCAGTGAGGATTCGACAGCGCCGGCTTGCCGAGCATCACCAGGTCGATCGCCTCGTCGCGGATCACCCGGTCGGCCACCTGCGGCTGCCCGAGGTTCCAACTGGTCGCGACCGGAATGCCCACCTCGCGTCGCACACGCGCCGCGCGCTCGACCATGAATGCCAGCTCGGCGAACGGCTTCGGGGACATCTCGTCGGTGTTGAAGCCGATGCTCAGGTCCGCCAGGTCCAGTCCGTGCGCCTTCATCCGACGGACCGCCACGATCGAGTCCTCGAGTGTCACGCCGTCCGGATTCAGGTCGTCCGCGCCCAGGCGCATCGTCAGCGGCAGGCGTTCGGGCCAGACCGCGCGCACCGCGTCGATGACCTCGAGGTGGAAGCGCAGCCGGTTCTCGAGCGAGCCTCCGTATCGGTCGGTGCGCACGTTGGCGATCGGCGAGAAGAAGCTCGCGCCGAGATAGCCGTGAGCGAAGTGCAGATCGAGCCACTCGAAGCCCGCGTCGAGCGCGCGCCGTGCGGCGTCGGCGTAGGCACGCTGGAGGTCGGTGATCTCCTCGTGTGACAGCGGCTGGACCGGGTAGGGGCGCACGCCGCCGTAGGGCAGGGCCGACGGACCGCGCACCTGCCAGCCCTCGGGATCGTCCGGCGGCAGCTGGCGGCGACCGAGCCAGGGCGCACATTCGCTGCCCTTCCGCCCGGTGTGCCCGAGCTGGATGCCGGGCACCGCGCCCATGTCCTTCGCCAACCGGGTCAGTCGTGCGAAGCCCTCAATCTGGCCGTCGTTCCAGAGCCCCGCACAGTGCACGCTGGTGCGGCCGTCGGGTGTGATCGCCACCTGCTCGGGAAACACCAGGCCGAAGCCGCCGGCCGCCCGCGAGCCGACCATCATCAGGTGGAAGTCGCCGACGCACCCGTCAACCGCGCGGTGCTGGGTCATCGGCGACATCGCGATCCGGTTGCGGAGCGTGACGTCCTTGAGAATGAAGGGGCTGAACAGGTCGGGCATCGTGGGGCGTGGTGGTGGCCGCGGGGCGCGGTTCAACTGGGGTGCAATGAACTCAATGCTAGCGCCAGATCCTCAGAGAGCGCTGCAGGAGTCCCCCGCACCGGTTCAAATGGTTGGGACATGGCGCCCGAGGGGCTCAGCCTTTGATGTAGGCCAGTAGTCCATCGACCAGCGCATCGAAGGTGACTCGGCAGCGGGGGCTGCCGCGCAGGTCTTCGTGCATCGTGACCCATGTCTCCAGCGGTAGCGAGACCAGCTTCGGCAGCACCCGCAACAGGCCGGGGTCGCGGCGAGCCAGCGGCGCCTGGCACATGCCGATGCCGGCCCCGGCACGGATCAGCGCCAGTTGCGCGAGGTTGCTGTCGCTACGCAGCGAGAACATGTCGCGGCGCAGTCCCTTCAAAGTCTGCTCTGCCTGACGCAGGAACGCCGTCACTTGGTCGTATCCGATGGTCGAATGTCCGGCCAACTGACTGACGTCGCGGGGCGTGCCATGCCGTTCCAGGTAGTCACGTCGCGCGTGCAGGCCGACCTCGATGCGGCCGACGCGCCGCGCGACCAATTGCTCCTGCCTGGGCTGAACCATGCGCACGGCGATGTCGGCCTCCCGACGAAGCAGGTCCTGCACCCGGTCGGTCAACACCAGCTCGATCGCGAGGCTGGGATGCACCGAACGCAGCGCCCTGATGACGGGCGGCAGCACCTCGACACCGATCACATCGCTGCAGCTGATCCGCACGGCGCCCTTGACCACACCGACGCCCCCCTGGCTTGCGGCAGCCCGTTCGAGGGCCGCCGCGGTGCTTTGCATCGCCTGGGCATACGCACGCAGGGTTGCCGCGGTCTCCGTGGGCAGCAGCCCTGTCGGCGAACGGGTGAACAGCACGACACCCAGCGCCTGCTCCAGGGCCGCGATGTGGCGTCCAACCGTCGGCTGCGTGATGCCCAGCGCGCGTGCCGCGCCGGACAGCGAGCCTTCGTTGAGCACCCCGAGAAAGGAGCGATAGAGCTCCCAGCCGATGGTCTTCGATCCCATGCAGGAATGTATAGCCGATGGCCGAGGATCGGCAATTCCATTACGACCTGCCGGCGCCCAGAATCAGCCTGTCGATGGATGCACTGAACCCTTCAGATAGAGGAGCAGGATATGGAAAGCGACGAAAGGACGGTACTGGTGCTGGGCGCCACCGGCGGTATCGGTGGCGAGGCGGCACTGCAGCTTCGGAACGCGGGGTGGGCCGTGCGCGCGCTGAAACGCGCAGCCCCCAAGGCGATGGAGGACCGTGACGGCATCACCTGGTTGCGCGGCGATGCCATGAACCAGGAGGACGTGATGCGCGCTGCCGACGGCTGCTCGGTGATAGTGCACGCGGTCAATCCGCCCGGCTACCGCGACTGGCAGAAGCTGGTGCTTCCAATGATCGACAATACCATTGCGACGGCAACGGCCCGGCGCGCCACCATCATGCTGCCCGGCACGGTGTACAACTTCGGGCCGGACGCCTTCCCGATCCTGCATGAAGACTCGCCACAGCACCCGGTCACGCGCAAGGGCGCGATCCGGGTGCAGCTGGAACAGCGTCTGGAAGCCGCCAGCCTGCGAGGCGCCCGCGTGATCATCGTGCGGGCAGGTGACTTCTTCGGCCCGAAAGCCGGCAACAGCTGGTTCACGCAAGGTCTGGTGAAGCCCGGTCGACCGGTGACCTCGATAGCCAACCCGAACCGAGCCGGCGTCGGTCACCAATGGGGCTACCTGCCCGACGTGGCACGAACGATGGTCGAACTACTGGCGCGCCGCGAGCTGCTGAAGCCGTTCGAGCGCTTCCACATGGCCGGCCACTGGGATCCGACCGGCCTGCTGATGGTGCAATCCATCCGGCGAGTTGTTGCCCGTCACACGGGTAAGGAACCGCCTATCAGCGGCACACCGTGGTGGGCGCTGCGCGTGGCCGCACCCGTCGTCCCGATGTTGCGCGAACTGCTGGAGATGCGCTATCTGTGGGACCAACCGGTGCAGATGGCCAACGGCAGGCTGCTCGAGGTGATGGGGCACGAACCCCATACGCCGCTGGATGAAGCGGTCGAGGCTTCCTTGCTGGGCATGGGTTGTCTCTGAGTCGCACAACAGGCCATCAACGGAATCGAGGAGCGGCAGGTCCACCACATGGTAGGCCAACACCACTTAGTATTTAACATAATATACATTATCCGCAGTAGAGGATGAATCCGAACGGCGCTCCCTGTAGGCGCACAAGGCACCCGAGCGCCGACGCTATAGTGCGCATGAACACCCGCAGTCGCGTTCGGCACGGCTGCGCGCGACATGATCCGCCAATCCGCCCGGGAGACAAGACAATGAATCGCATCGTGTCGATCGTGATGCTGGTGATGGCGCTCGGCGCATGCGCGACCGCCGGCAGGGATTTCAGTCGTGCGCCATCCGAGCGCTTCGTCATCGGGCAGACGAACAAGGACCAGGTGCTGCAGGCCATGGGGTCGCCGCATCGGGTCGACAACGTCTCGTTCAATGGCGAGATCGTCGAGGCCGCGAGTTACGTGTACGTCGCGATGGGCACGGGCACGCCGCTGGAGACCGGTGTCACGCCGGTGCGCAGCGCCCAGTTCTATTTCCAGAAGGATCGTCTCGTCGGCCAGACCTTCAATTCGTCCTTCAAGGATGATCACACCCGGTTCGACGACACCCTGGTCACCCGGGTCATCAAGGGAACGACCCGCCGCAGCGAGGTGATCGCGCTGCTCGGCAAGCCCGCCGGGACCGGTGTCGCGCCGATCGCCAAGGCGCCGGCCAGGGAGGTGCTGATCTACTCCTACATCACCAATCGCGGCGCCAACCGGATCACGAGCCGCAACGCGCGCATCGGGCTCGATGCCAACGACGTCGTCGACTACGTCGAGGTGCAGAACCGCAATCCGGATTGATGCCGTTGCACGCACCGGTTCCCGATCGCAAACGGCGACTGCGCAAGCTGCGCCGGCTGGCCACCGCGCCGGTGGCGATCCTCGCGGCGCTGATCCTGGCGTTCGAGGAGTGGCTCTGGGAGCCGCTCGCGCGGCTGATGACCTGGCTCGGCCGGCGCCCGCCGGTGAGCTGGATCGAAGCCGGTCTGCGTGCCCTGCCAGGGCCGTTGGCGCTGCTCGCTTTCGCCGTGCCCGCGCTGGCGCTGCTGCCGATCAAGATCGCCGCGCTGGCCCTGATCGGCGCCGGTCACTCGATGTCCGGGCTCGTGATGTTCATCGCCGCGAAGATCGTCGGCACGGCCGCCTTGGCATGGGTCTGGGGACTGACGTCGCCGCAGCTGCTGTCGATGCCGTGGTTCACACGGCTGCACACACGATTCCTCGCTCTGCGACGGATGCTCTACGACCTGGTGTTTCGCCATCCGATGGTGATCGCGACACTCCGCCGCGTTCGTGCCTGGCGCGAGACGATCCGCGCGAGGCGTCGCCAGCCACGCTGATGCGTGGCGGGTGCGCGGCAAGGCCACGTCGCGATCCCGTCGGAGTCGGAATCACGCGACGCCGGCCGCTGTCATGCTGGCGTCCGCGGCGAGCCGGGGGCATAGTGTCGAGTGATCGCCTGCGTGTGTTGAACTCGCGTCACGGAGACCGACGATGACCCAGGATACGTCCGTCGACAAATACCCCAATCCGCTCGCCTCCCGTGCCGACCTGCCCGCCGATCTGGTCGCCTGCGAACGCGACCTGGTCGGCGCGATGTTGTCGCGTGATGTATCCACACTCGACGACCTGCTGGCCGATGGCTACACCTATGTCAGTCCCGAGGGCGTCGTTTCCACGAAGGAGCAGGACCTGGCGCGCTACCGGGGCGGCCTGAAGCTCACCCGTGCGCAGCATAAGAGTTTCGATGCCCAGGTGCAGGGGACAACCGCGGTCGCGGTGACGCGGATGCGGATGGAAGGCCGTTTCGGCGACGCCGCGTTCGAGATCGACATGATCTACACCCGCACCTACGTGAAGGCCGGGCGGCGCTGGCGCGTGTTGTCCGCGCACGGCTCGTACGACGCCGCCTCCTGACGATCCTCGTCAGCGCGATCCGGGCGCCGCACCACGCCGCGAGTCCGGCGCCGATTTGCCGGCTTCCGGCAGGTTCGTGTCCTGGATGCGATCGACTGGCCGGAAACTGAACCCGCGCGTCATCGCCGCGGCAACCTCGGCATCCCGGTCATACAGATCGGGGCGAAAGGCGACGCGCCCGTCCGGCCCCGCCCGCGCCGTGAAATACAGCAGCAGCACCTCGATCGGCCGCTTCAGGAACACCGTTCGTGTGTGACCGGTCGCGATCGACTCCTCGATTGCCGGCGCGCTCCACTGCGCCGGATCCTCGAGCAACTGCACCGCGAGTTCACGCGGCCGGGCAAGCCGGATGCAACCGGAACTGAACGCCCGTGAGGACCGATCGAACGGTGCACGTGACGGCGTGTCGTGCAGATAGACCGAATACGGATTGGGCATCATGAACTTCAGCCGGCCGAGCGGATTGTCCGGGCCCGGCGGCTGCACGAACTGCAGCGACTTGATCCTGGCGGCGTTGATGTCGCGAGCCGCCACCTCGGCACCGGAGGGGTCGAGCGCGCGCAGATGATGGCGTGCCAGGTAGTTCGGATCGGCGGCGAGTTTCGGCAACACGTCCTCGCGCAGGATCGTCGGTGGCACGGTCCAGGTCGGGTTGATCACCAGGTAACGCAACGTCGCGCGAAACGACGGAGTGCGCCGGTACGGACGGCCCACCACCACCGGCGAGGTCCAGGTCACCTGCCCGCCCCGGGTCAGACTCGCCTCGAAGCCGGCGATGTCCACCAGCAGGTAGTCGTCGCCGAGATCGGCCGCCACCCAGCGCAGGCGCTCGAGGTTGATCCAGAGCTGTTCGATCCGTCGCGAGATGCCGACATCCAGCGCCTCGATCGTCTGCCGGCCGGCGTGGCCGTCGGATTGCAGGCCGTGCTGGCGCTGGAACGTGGCGAGTGCGCTCGCAACCGCGTCGTCGAACAGATCCGGATCGGCCGGGGTCGGGCCGGGCGCGAATCCTTCGGCATCGAGGCGGGTGCGCAACGCGGCCACGCGCGGGTCGCGTTGTCCGGGCCGCAGCGTCGTGCCCGCGCCGACCCTTGGCCAGCCGCCCTTCGCTTCGATCGCCCGGTAGCGTTCGAGCGCCGCCTGCAGTTGGTGGTAGGCGGCGATCCGCGGTGCATACGATCCCACCGCGGCTTTCATGTCCGGGGCCGTGATCAGCGCCTGCAGGGCGGTCCGCGGATCGAGTCTGCCCAGCGTGCGCGAGTAGTTCCAGTCGCGGTAGAGCTGCCGCGGATCGACCTTGCCGAAACGCAGGTGGTAGGCGAGCCGGATCAATGCCTCGGTGCAGAGCAGGTCGCGCTCGGCGCCGCGGACAGCATTGCCATCGGCCGCGGCCAGGCCGACCAGGGCGTCGATGCCGTAGTCCGACGGCGCGAGGCCGTGGCGTGTGCTGTCGTTGACCGCCTCGATCAGCGCGGTCACGTGGGCAGCGTCGCGCCAGACCGGTTCGAACGCCCTCGCCTCGTAGAAGTCGCCGATCAGCGTCCGCGCGGACAGCGTCACGCCGCCGACTCGAAGGACACGTCCGGCGCGCAATTGCTCGACGCGTTCCCGGATGGCCTCCTGCACCGGCGTCTGCGCGAAGGTGGTCGGCAGGTGTGATGCCCAGAGCACCAGGATCAGGATCACCTGGCACGACACCCGCCGGCCGGACCCGCCGAGGGCCCGCCGGCCGGCACTCAGCATCCGACGCAGCCGGCTGTGATCACTTCGCCCGGTACTTGCGGTCGAACTCGGCCGCGCGTTCGCGCATCGACTTCGCGAGTTCGATTTCGCCATGTTTTTCCAGGTAGTCGGCCGCGGTGAGCCCGGACTGGTTGCGCTGGGTCGGATCGGCGCCCTCCTCCAGCAGCAGCTTGACCGCCTCGATCTGCTTCTGGCGCGCGGCCATCATCAGCGGCGTCGTGCCGTTCGGCGACTCGGCATCGATGTAGGCGTGTTCCTCGAGCAGGAACCGGATCATCTCGATCTGGCCGGCGCTGGCCGCGTAGTGCAGCGGTGCCCACTGCGGCCGATTGACCTGTGCGCCGTTGGCGATCAGCCGGCGCGCAACCGAGACCTCCTCGGTCAGCGAGACCTGCATCAGCGCGGTCTCGCCGTGGGTGTTCGGCGCGTCGACCCGGATCCCGGGCGCGACCATCAGCAGGTCCATGCAGCGATAGGCCTTGTGGTGCGCGGCGGCGATCAGCGCCGGACCGAGTTTCGGGTGCGGCGTGTTCGGATCGATGCCGCGGCCGAGCAGCGACTTGACGGCCGGTGCGTCGTCGCGCTCCAAGGCGGCCAGGAAGTCCTCATAGGCGCCGGCGAACACCGCGCCAGCGCCGAGTGCCAGACCGACGGCGAGCAGCGCGTGCAGCCAGCGCCGCCTGCCTGCCGGCGCAGGATGTGGTCGATCGGGTTCAGCTCGAAACATGCGGTCGGAACAGTCGCAGGAAGTTGTCGGTGGTGACACGCTCGATGTGGGCGGAGTCGACGCCTCGCACCGACGCGATCCGGTCGGCGACGTGCCGGACGTACGCGGGTTCGTTGGTCTTGCCCCGGTGGGGCACCGGCGCGAGGTACGGTGCGTCGGTCTCGACCAGCAGTCGGTCATCGGGCACTTTCGCGGCCACTTCGCGCAGCGGCTCAGCGTTCTTGAAGGTGACGATGCCGGAGAACGAGATGTGGAAACCCAGGTCGATCGCCGCCTTCGCAGTGTCCCAGTCCTCGGTGAAGCAGTGCATGACGCCGCCGGCCGCTTCGGCGCCCTCTTCGCGCATGATCCGGATCGTGTCGGCGGCGGCCGCGCGGGTGTGGATCACCAATGGCTTGTGGCACTCGCGGGCGGCCCGGATGTGGACGCGGAAGCGGTCGCGCTGCCAGCCCAGGTCGCCCTTGAGCCGGAAGTAATCGAGCCCGGTCTCGCCGATTGCCAGCACCTTCGGATGATCGGCCAGGCCGACCAGTGTCGCGACATCCGGCTCCTCGACATCCTGGTAGTCCGGATGCACGCCGACGGTGGCGTCCAGCCGCGGGTCGCGTCCGGCGACCGCAAGCACCGCCGGGAATTCGGGCAGCGTCACCGAGATGCACAACGCCCGTCCGACCCCGTGTTCGTCCATCCGTTTGAGCACCTCGTCGAGCCGGTTCGAGAACTCCGGGAAGTCGAGATGGCAATGCGAGTCGATCAGCATGCCCGCATTGTAGGACACGCACCGGATCGCCTTTCAGTGACCCCTGCTTGCCGCAAGCGGGCCGGTTCAGGCCGCCTTGGGCGCAGCCACGGGCATCGGGTGCGCGAACCAGGCCGCGGTGCGCCGCAATCCTTCGTCCAGCGCGATCCGCGGTTGCCAGTGCAGCTCGTGTTTGGCGCGTGTGATGTCCGGCCGGCGACGTACCGGGTCGTCCGGCGGCGCCGGATGGAAGTCGATCCGCGAGCGGCTGCCGGTCAGGCGGAGCACCTGGTCGGCCACCTCGAGGATCGTGTGTTCGGTCGGATTGCCGATGTTGACCGGTCCTTGCACCGACGAGACCATCAGCGCGATCAGCCCGTCGATCGTGTCCTCGACGTAGCAGAAGCTGCGTGTCTGCAGGCCATTGCCGTAGATCGTCAACGGGACCCCGGCCAGTGCCTGCGTGACGAAGTTGCTGACGACCCGGCCGTCGTCGGGGCGCAGCCGCGGCCCGTAGCTGTTGAACAGGCGCGCGACGCGGATCCGCGTTCCGTACTGGCGTTCGCAGGCGAAACACAACGACTCGGCGCAGCGTTTGCCCTCGTCGTAGCAGGAGCGCAGCCCGATCGGGTTGACGTGACCCCAGTACCCTTCGTGTTGCGGATGGACCTGCGGGTCGCCGTAGACCTCGCTGGTGGAGGTCTGCAGCAGGGTCGCGCCGCGTTCGCGGGCGAACTCGAGCAGTTGCCACACGCCGTGGGTGCTCGCGAGCAACGTCTGCACCGGATGCTGCTGGTAGTAGGCCGGACTGGCCGGGCAGGCGAGACTGAAGATCCGCGTCACATCGTCGAGGCCGGGTGGCAGCGGCCGCGCGATGTCGTGCACGGTGAACGAAAACGCCGGATGCCCGCGCAGATGGGCCAGATGGCGTGTGCTCCCGGTCGACAGATCGTCGATGCCATGGACCCGGTGGCCCTCGGCGATCAGGCGATCACAGAGGTGGCTGCCCAGGAATCCGGCGGCGCCGGTGACGAGGATCGAACCATCGGAGGTCATGATGCGTGGGTCCGTGGGATGACGGCGAAGCTTCCGCAAACGGCATGCCCTTGGGCGGGTCCCGTCCGCGACGCGCTCAGATCAGCCAGGTCCGGAAGTGGATCGCGCCGCGCAGTCGCCAATAGACCGACAGGAACGGAATCACGGCCGAGGTCACCACCATCTCGGTCACGTGGGCCGGATCACGTCGTGTGCCGCGAAGACGCCGCTGCGTGAAGCGTCCGATCATCGACAGCGCCAGAGTGCCGGCGGCGCCGGCCGCCAGCGGCCGCCCGCGGGCCGCGAAGACAACACCTGCCAGCGTCGCACCGACGATCGTGTAGTAGTGCCAAGGTGTGGCCGTGTCGGCACGCCGCCGGTAGCGCTGCGGGTGTTCTCGCTTCAGCAACGCCTCGAAATAGGCGTGGCGCTGCTGGCGCAACGACACGCCCCAACGCTCCGGGCGCACCGGATGACGGACCAGCGCGCCGGTGCGGCCGATCGGACCGACCTGCCGCTCGAGTCGGTACTGCAGGTCCGTGTCCTCGCGCCAGGCCCGGGTGAACCGGGTGTCGAAGCCGCCGATGTGTTCCAGCGCGTCGCGACGCACGAACGCGTTCGCGGTGACGAACTCGGCCTGCTCCAGGCCACGCGTCATGAGTTCGTGGTCGCTCGGCTCGCACCGATCGTGCGACATCCGCGGCACTTCGATGCGACCGGCGACCGCGACGAAGTCTCCGCCGCGCAGCGCCCCCTCGCCGCGCTGCAGCCAGTCGGGCGCCGGTTCGGTGTCGTCGTCGGTGAATGCGATGATCGCGCCCCTCGCCGCACGCCAGCCGGCGTTGCGCGCGGCGGCCGGACCGTGTGCACCGAACGGCGCCAGGCATCGCATCCGAGGCGCCCCCGGCCGGACGGCGAATCCGTCGACCAGTCGCCGCGTCGCCGAATCGCCCCGGTCGTCGACGACCACGATCTCGTAGTCGTCGCGCCCGATGCCCGACTGGTCGAGCAGCGCATCGAGGCAACGTCGCAGCAGCGCCGGCCGGCCGCAGGTCGGGATCACCACGGAGATCCGCGGATTGCCGTCGATATCCCCGTCCCGGAGGCGCCCGACCCTCGTGGTCGTCATCGCGGGCCGGCTCATGCGGCCACCGTCGCCGCTTGTCCCGGCTGATCGCGGACGAGTCGCGCCGCGTGTGGCTTGAGCAGCAGGAATCGTCCGATCACCAGCGCATCCAACGGGGTCGTCCAGAACGCATCCAACGCGTCCTTGGGTGTGCACACGATCGGTTCGCCGCGGACGTTGAACGACGTGTTGACGAGGATCGGCACACCGGTCAGTCGCCCGAATGACGCCAGCAGCGCATGGAACCGTGGATGGTGCGTGGCCTCCACGGTCTGTACCCGGGCGGTACCGTCGCTGTGGCAGGCGGACGGGATCAGTGCGGCCCGTTCGTCGCGGACCCGGTAGGTGAACAACATGAACGGACTGCGCCCGCCGTTGGCCCCGGCCGGTTCGAACCAGTCGCCGAACGCTTCGGCGAGCACCGCGGGCGCCACAGGGCGGAAGTCCTCGCGGTCCTTCAGTTCGTTCAGCCGCGTTTGCATCATCGGGTCGATCGGCGAGGCCAGGATCGAGCGCGCGCCCAGTGCCCGGGGCCCCCACTCCATCGCACCCTGGAACCAGCCGACGATCCGACCGTCGGCAAGCAGCCGCGCGGCATGATCGACCAGGTCCGTGTCGTCGCTGAAGCGCCGATGGTCCAGCGCGGCCGATTCGAGCAGCGCTTCGATCTCCTGATCCTCGAATGCGGGGCCGACATACGGATGCTCCATCGTGAAACTCCGCGGGGCAACCAGGGCATCCGGGCTGTCCGCGGTGATGGCCATCGGTTGCGCAGCCCGCAGCCGGCCGTCGACCCACAAGGCGGCGCCGAGCGCGGTGCCGGCGTCACCGGCGGCCGGCTGCACCCACACCTGGTCGAACACGCCGCTGTCGCGCAGGCGCGCGTTCATCACGCAGTTCAATGCGACGCCACCGGCCATCGCCAGCAACGGTTCGCCGCTGGCCTCGCGCAACCAGCGCACGAGGCGCAGCACGGTGGCCTCGAGGACCACCTGCAGCGAGGCCGCGAGATCCAGGTGCCGGGGCAGCAGCGCCGAACGCGGTGGCCGTGGCGGCCCCGCGATCGCCTCGAAATCGACCGGTGCGATCCGGAACTGTCCACCCTCGATCCGGATCGCCGCCGACAACGCATCGGCGAACCGGGGCCGGCCGAGTGCGGCGAGTGCCATCACCTTGTATTCGTCGCTCGAATTCAGGAAGCCGAGATGTGTGGTGGCGGCTTCGTACAACAGCCCGAGCGAATCCGGCATCGTGACCTCACCCAGCGGCCGGTAGCGATGGTCACGGAACACGCCGTAGGTGGTGGTCGCGACTTCGCCCCGACCGTCCAGGGTCATCACCGCGCAGCGATCGAACGGCGCACACAGGAACGCGCTGGCCTGGTGGCACAGGTGGTGGGCGACCGGGTGCCATTGCCAGTGTGCCGCGCGGGTCCGACCTTCACCCCACAGCGCGGACGTCAGATGGAACGGTGCGCCGTCGCGCAGCTGATTCGGCGCGTCGAGCTGATAAGCCTGGAACAGCGGATCCCACGGGTTGTCCCACGCCTCGACGCAGGCACCTGCCGGATCACCGGTGCCTGCGGGGACACGGATCGTCGCGTCCGCTCCGACCCGGAGCGCCGCGCGGTCGCGGGCGAACAGCGTCGGGTCGAAGCTGTAGGCGACATGATCGACATCGGCCAGCGTGACGCCAGCCTGCCGCAACATCCATGCGATCGAGTGGAACGGCAGTTCCCAGGCGGTGAAGGGCAGCGCACGTTTCGCGTGTTTGACGCGGGTGAAGCGCTCCTCCTCCGCCGCGGCCAACACCCGGCCGTCGAGCACCAGCGCGGCCGAACTGTCGTGGAATGCGGCGTTGATGCCCAGCGTGATCATCGCGGACACCTGCCGTCACATGCGGACCCGACGGTCATCGACCCGACGACCCCGATCGGCCTGATGGCCCCGGCAGCAGGAACAGCGCAGCCAACGACAGCGCCACGCCGGCAATGGAACCGCCTGCCGCAGCAAACGCCAGCAGAGCCACCCATGGGCCGTCGGTCGCCACTGTCGGTTCGTCGAGCCATTGCACTGCGACCCACACGCCGACGATTGCACCGACGATTGCACCGGCCAATGAGCCGGCAGCCACCCGATACCAGGCGTCGCCTTCGGCGCGAGGCTCGAGCGAATCATCCGCCCTGTTGTCGGCTTTCCCGTCCGGATCATCACCGCCCCATCCGGCGAGTTCACGGTTCAGGCCATCCGGCGATTCGGCCGGACCGACAAAATGTGGAGCGACCCAGCGCTGATATGCCCGATCGTCGTCGTCCCGGCCACGGAAGGGTTCACCAGTCATCACCGCTCCTGCCGCAAGTGTCGTGCCCGCACTGAAGCATCCGTCGCACTGGCTCGAACCGACCGGTACCCACTGCACAGGACAATGACCGGGCAACCTGCTCGACCGGATCGGCGAACGCCAGGCGAACCATCACCGTGATTCTGGGATAGGCATGGTCCCGATGCTGTAGGCGGACGAGACGCTCGCCAGTCGGATCGTCACCGGCGCGGGTGGCACCGGAAGCGGCGGGATCCTCCCGTCCGGCGCTCAGCGGGAGCGGCCGACCCAGGCCAGTGCGCCGATGACCAGGCACGCACCGAGGATCACCCGGAACGTCAGCGGTTCGCCGAGCCAGACCACACCCAGCAGCGCGGCGGTGATCGGGCTCAGGCCGACGAAGATCGTGACCTGGCTCGCGTCGCGCCGACGCAGCGCCCATAACCACAGGAAGTAGGCGACGCCACTCGAGACACCGATCACCGTCAGGGCCAGCCATTGATTGACGTCGAGCACCCGGGCGCGTGTGATCTCGTCGACGCCGGTGACCGCCGCCAGCGCGGCGACGGTGCAGCTCATCGCGATCACGCCGAGCGGCAGCGCCGGATATCGGCGCACATAAGGGCGGTACAACACGCTGCACAGGCCACCCACGACCGCGCTCGCCAGCAGCGCCGCCTGTCCGCGTCCGATGCCGATCGGGCCAGGGCCACCCTCGAGAGTCACCGCGACACCGGCGAGGCTGAGCACCAGCGCCAGTGCCTTGGCCCAGGTGAAACGTTCCTGGCCGACCAGCGCGCCGAACAGCAGCGACAACACCGGCATCGTCGCGAACAGCAGCGTCGCCTGGGCGGCCGGTACGGTCTGCAATCCGTAGTTGTAGAGCGCGAGCAGCACCGCGAACTGGCCGATGCCGATCGCCGCGACCGGAAACGCGTCGCGCCAGCGCCAGCATTCGGCCAGTGCGTGCCACGCGCGCCATGCGAGCGGCACCATCACCAGCACCCCGATCGCGTAACGCCAGAACGCCAACGACAGCGGACCGAGCGGTGCCAGCAATGGACGCGACAGCACGGTGGCCAGGCCGACCTGCATGCCGGCCAGTGTCGCCGCGATCCAGACCCAACGCGCCGGATCGCCCGGGCCGGTGTCCTGACCGGTCATCGCGGATCGCCGATCAGCGCTTTCTCCCAGGTCTGTCCGGTCAATCGGTGCCCGAAGCTGTGATGCGTTTCCTCGGCGACCAGCGTCCAGCCGCGACGCTGGTAGATCGCGCGCGCCGCGTGCAGGATCGAGTTCGTCCACAGGGTCATCCGGCGGTAGCCGGCCTCGCGGGCGAAACGCTCACATTCGGCGACCAGGCGCTCGCCGAGACCGGCACCGCGCAGGCTCGGCTCGACCAGCAGCAGGCGCAGCTTGGCGACGCCTTCGCCGTATTCGGCCGGATTCGCCTTCACGACGAAGACGCAGCCGACGTTCACCCCCTCGCGGCGGGCGATCCAGCCGCGCTCGAGACCGGGCTGGCGCTGGCTCACGAAGTCGGCGGCGATGCGCGCGACCAGCGCCTCGAACGACAGGTCCCAGCCGTATTCCTCGGCGTACAACGCGCCGTGGCGCTGGATGACCCAGCCGATGTCACCCGGCGCGGGCTCGTGCAGCGTGATCTCCTCGGCCCGGGGTGGTGACCCGAGCAACAGGCGTACGGTGTCCATCGCCTGCACGAGTTGGCCCTGGGGTGACGGATGCAGGGCGGCCAGCCATTGGCCGATCTGCGCCTCGGATGCCCGATCGAGCCGGTCGAAGGCACGACGTCCGGCCGCCGTCAGCGAGAGCGACTGCGCGCGGGCATCGTCGCGATCACTTCGCGCACGGATCAGCCCCGCGGCGCGAAGCCGGGCCAGCAGCCGGCTCAGGTAACCCGCATCCACGCCGAGCGCCTCGCGCAGCCAGCTCGCGGTCAGCGGTGCCCGGTGGGCAAGTTCCCAGAGCACGCGGGACTCGGTGAGTGAGAAGCCGCTCGCCAGCAGCTGGCGGTCGAGTACGCCGAGGCGCCGGGTGTAGAACCGGTTGAACTGGCGGACCGAGGCGATCCGAGCCGGCGCCACCGGCTCGGCGCGGGCCGTGGGGCCGTGGGCCTTCCGGTCCACATCCTGTTTCGTGTCGCGCGCGGGGGTGCCGCTGACACTCCTGGTTCGAGGCATCGGGGTCGCCGAGTTACTTGCCTCAGGCAAGTATGTGGCCGGCGACCGGCCGCGTCAACGTCGCGGACCACTCAGGTGAGCAGCATCCCGACGTGTTCCGCCTGGGTGATCGTCCAGACCCGATCGATCAGCACCCGCATCTCGGCTTCGGTCGCGCCGCCGCGATAACCCGCCAGCGCGATCGCCTTCGCCTCGACCTCGGGGCGCGACAACGTGTTGCCCGGGTCGCCCTTCGGCTCGTCGATCCGACCCTGCACTCGCCGGCCATCGCGGGTCTCCACGTCGACCTTGCCGATCCAACGCGCCGGATACGCCCCGTCGACTTCGGGATCGAGGGTCATTGCGACCTGGTCGCGGAACGCGATCGTCGCCGGATCGCGGAAGTGGGCATCGAACTCGGCGAGCCCCGCGCGCCCGTGCAGCGCGACCATCGCCAGCACGGTGCCCATCGAGAACTTCGCCTGGTGCACGGTCGTCGGATCGGTCACCGGACCGAGCACGTCGATGGCACCCTGGTGGACACGGGCGGTCACCCGTCGGACGTCGGTGGCGGCCAGGTGGTGGACACGCATCGCTTCGAGCAGCGCGTCGGCGGCCGGATGGGTGTGGCGGCACGACGCGTGGAACTTGAACGAGGTCTCGGCCGTGGCCCAGCGCGAGCCGAGACCGGCGGTCAGCCGCGCGGGGTCGGCGTCGCGCGACATCCCGGCGGCCATGCCTTGTGCGCCGCCGAGGATGTGGCGGGCGCCGGTGAACCCTTCGGCGGCCAGGCATGCCGAGGCCAGCCCCGCCGAGGCCGCATGGGCGACGTGCAGCTGCTTGGAGTCGGCCGCGTCGCGCAGGAACTCCCACAATCCGGCCGCCTGCGTGCCGGCCGAACCGAAGGCATCGAGCATCCGCTGCGGATCGAGCCGCAGCAGGTTGCCGACGGCGGCGGCCGCGGCCAGCGTGCCGGCGGTGCCGGTGGTGTGGAACACCTTGTAGTGCGAACGACCGAGGAACTCGCCGACGCGGATGCCGACCTCGTAGCCTGCGACCGATGCCTGCAGGAACTCGCGCCCGGATCGGCCGAGTGCCTGTGCGATCGCGAGCGCGGCCGGGAACACCACGGCCGCCGGATGGAACACCGAGCCGTTGTGCACGTCGTCCTGCTCGGCCAGGTGCGAGGCGGCGGCATTGACACCCGCCGCCAGCCAGGGGCTGGTGCGTGTCCGGTGGATCAGCACCTCGGCCGGGCCGTCGGCGGGCCCCTGGGAGGCGACGAAACGCGCGAAAGCCTCGACCGCGCGGGCTCCCTTGCCGGCCAGCACCGAGCCGATCCAGTCGAGGAACAGATCCTCGGTGCGGCGCACGACCGGCGCCGGGATGTCGTCGAACGTCAGGCCGGCCGCGAACGCGGCCAGCCGCCGGTCACCGTCCTCGTGCATCGTCGTGTCGTCCGTCGGCTTCAGACGGTGCGTCCGCCATCGACCGGGAACTCGACGCCGGTGATGAACTCCGCATCGCTGCTGGCCAGGAAGACCGCGGCGCGGGCGATGTCGATCGGCATCGACAGCCGACCCAGCGGGATCGTCGCGATGAACTTCTTGCGGTTCTCCGGGGTGTCCGGCACACCCATGAACGACTCGAGCAGGCCGGTGGCGCCCATCACCGGGCAGATCGCGTTGACGCGGATGTTGTCGGGGCCGAGTTCGACGGCCAGCGACTTGCTCATCAGGTTGACCGCACCCTTGGAACTGTTGTACCAGGTCAGGCCGGGCCGCGGCCGGATGCCGGCGGTCGAGCCGACGTTCAGGATCACGCCGCTCTTCTGCTGGCGCATCTGCGGCACCACCGCGTGGATCATGTGGAAGATGCTCTTCACGTTGATCGCATAGACGCGGTCGAACGTGGCTTCGTCGACGTCGAGCAGCGGCTGGTTCTTGTGGGTCCAGCCGGCGTTGTTGACGACGATGTCGAGCCGGCCCCAGCGCTCGGTCGTCGCCCGTACCAGGGCATCGATGTCGGCCCGCTTCGTGACGTCGCAGGCGACGCCGATCGCACCTTCGCCGAGTTCACCGGCAACGGCCTTGGCCCCGGCCTCGTTGATGTCGGCCACCGCGACGCGCGCGCCCTCGGCCACGTACTGTCGTGCGATCTCCGCGCCGAATCCGCTCGCCGCGCCGGTGACGATCGCGACCTTGTCCTTGAGTCTCATCCGATCCTCCTTCGTTTCGTCCGTATCAATGACCCGGCGACGCGGCGAGATCGCCGCGCAGCAGTTCGCCCCGCTCGAGTACCAGGGTCTCGGTGGGGATGTCCTTCAGCAGGCTGCGATTCGATTCGGTGACCACGACACACAGATCCGGGCGCGCGCGGTGCAATCGCACCAGCGAGGCCGAGTACTGCTGCGCGAGCACCGGCGCCAGCCCCTGGAACGGCTCGTCGAGCAGCACGAGCCGCCGACCGGCCATGATCGCACGACCCAGCGCCGCCATCTTGCCCTGCCCGCCCGACAGCGCCGCACCGGAGCGGCCGAGCATCACTTCGAGCTCGGGCACGATGTTCAGCGTCTCGGCGAGGCGATCGTCGATCTCGCGCCGCGACAGACCGATCACCTCGCACGGGAAACGCAGGTTGCCCTCGACGCTGAAGCTCGGGAACATCACCCGGTCCTCCGGTGCATAGCCGATGCCGAGCCGCGCCCGGTCCCGAGCCGGCACGCGGGCCAGGTCCTCGCCGTCGAACAACGCGCGGCCCTCGTGGCCGGGCAGGAATCCCATCACCAGCCGCAGCAACGTGGTCTTGCCGGCGCCGTTGCGGCCGACGACCGCGACGGTGGTGCCGGCGTGGAAGGCGGCGCCGATGCCGCGCAGCACCTGCAGGCCGGCGATCGTCGCGGTGACGTTCTCCAGCGTCAGCATCTCATTCCCCGACCACGTTGCGGATCACGGCCGGGTCGCGCAGCACCGCCTCGGGTGGCCCGTCGACGGCGATCTTGCCGGCGATCCACGCGGCCAGCCGCGTCGCGTAGCGACGGACGATGTCGATGTCGTGTTCGACGAAGATGCTGGTCACCTCGCGTTCGTCGAGTGCACGCATCAGCACCGCCATCAGTTCGTGTTTCTCGTCGCTGGACACGCCGCTGGTGGGCTCGTCCATGATCAGCAGCTTGGGCCGCAGCACCAGCGCCATCGCGACGTCGAGCAGCTTGCGCTGCCCCTCGGGCAGCGCCCCGGCCAGGTCGTCGGCGCGGTCCCGGAGCTGCAGCAGATCGAGTGTGTGGTCGACCTCGGCACGATCGATCGCCTCGGCCAGTGACGGCCAGAAGCCGCGCTTGTGGCCGACCGCGGAGGCGGCCAGCATCACACATTCGCGCACCGTGTGTTCGGTGAAGACCTGGGGCAGCTGGAACGATCGCCCGATGCCGCGACGGGTGATCGCGCGCGGGCTCTGGCCGGTGATGTCGGTGCCATCGAAGCGGACCGTGCCGGACGACGGCTTCAGGTAGCCGGTGCAGATGTTGATGAACGTGGTCTTGCCGGCGCCGTTCTGGCCGACCACCGCCAGCCGTTCGCCCTGGCGCAGGTCGAAGTCGATGCCATCGGCGGCGACCACGCCACCGAACGCGAGCGACAACCCGCGCGTGGACAGCAGCGCGTCGCCGTTGCGGGTCACGGCGCGGCCTTGGGTGCGGCGACATGCCGCTCGACCAGTCCGTACAAGCCGCGGGGCGCGACGAACACCATGACGATCAGCACCAGGCCTAGCACCAGTTGCCAGGCGCCGGTCAGCAGTGCCGCCGCGTACAGCTTGACGAACTCGAAGACGAACGCGCCGACGAAGGCACCGATCGCATGACCCGATCCGCCGAGGATCGCGATGAACACGATCTCGCCCGAACGCACCCAGTAGCCCATCTCCGGGGTCACCAGGCCCTGCGCCAGCGCGAACAGGCTGCCGCCGAGTCCGCACAACGCCGCCGACAGCACGTAACCACCCCAGAACACACGCTTGGCGGAGATGCCGAGGTACTCGAGCCGGGTCTCGTTGGTCTTGATCGCGGCCAGCGCCTGGCCGCTGACGCTGCGGAAATAACGCTGGACCAGCAGGCCGGCCGCGACCGCGGCGAGCAGCGCCAGCAGCAGCAGTACGGTCTCGAAGGCGTCGCGTTCGAGATGGACCCAGGCGAACGACGGCCGGTCGAAGCGCAGGCCGTCGGTGCCGCCGGTCACCGCGCCGAACTTGCCGAGCACCGAGAACAGCACCATCGAGAACGCCAGGTTCAGCATACCGAAGAAGATGCCGCGGTAACGAACCATGAACAGGCCGACCAGCATGCCGGCCACGGTCGCCGCCGCGGTGCCCAGCGCGATCAGCACCAGGGCATCCGAATGCCAAGCCCGACCCGCGAAGGCGGCCGCGTAACCGGACAGGCAGGCGAACATCGCGTGGCCGAACGACACCTGGCCGGCACGGATCAGGATGATCACGCCGGTGACCGCCAGTCCGTTGGACAACGCGACCAATACCGGGGTCTTCAGCCACGGCATCAGCAGCGAGACTCCGAGGACCGCGGCGACGAGCAGCACGACCAGCAGCGGCAGGCGCCATCGCGACGACATCAGATCCTCCGTGCGGTGGCGGTCGAGAACAGGCCTTCGGGGCGCAGCAGCAGCACCCCGACCATGATCAGGTACGGCATCAGCACCTCGAGTTCCGGCATCAGGTAGATCGCGAACGAGCGGGCGAGCCCGATCATCAGCGCGGCCAGCGCGGCACCGCCGATCTGCCCGAGGCCGGCGGTGGCGACCACCGCGAACGACAGCACCATCATGTCGGCGCCGATGCCGGGTGTGAACGAGGTGGTCGGTGAGGCCAGTGCGCCGCCGAGGGCGCCCAGCACGCCACCGAGGGCGATCGTCAGCCAGGTCACGCGATTCGTGTTCACACCCATCGCGGTGGCGATCTCGCGATGGTGCGTGACCGCGGTCACCTGGCGGCCGAGCGCGGTGCGCCCGAGGAACCAGCGCAGCCCGAAGAATGCCGCCACCGCAACCGCCGGCAGCACCAGCAGCTGGTACCGGGTGTACGTGATCCCGCCGACCGCGATCGTGCCCAGCTGCGGCACGACGTCGGAGACGAACACCGGCTGCACGCCCCAGATCAGGCGCTGCACGTCCTCGAGCACCATGAATGCGGCGAACGTGACCAGCAGCTGCAGGATCGGATCCTTGTCCAGGATCCGGCGCAGCAGCGCGAACTCGAGGATCGTGCCGAGCAGCCCGCCGATCAGGATCGCGGCCACGAACAGCGCCGGCAATGCGAGCCACGGCGGCAGTCCGTTCTTCGTGATCGCCAGGCCCAGCGTCGCCGCGAAGTAGCCACCCCAGGCATAGAGGCTGCCGTGGGCGACGTTCAGGATCCGCATGACACCGAAGATCAGCGTCAGGCCGAGTGCGACCAGGAACAGCAGTGCCGCGTACGACACGCCGTCCATCACGGCCAGGGCGATCAGGCTGGAGTCCATCGGTGTGGTGTCGTCGCGCCGGTCGCGGCGTTCGTATCCGGCGACCCAGCGCCGCCGTCAGTCGAGGCGACGCCGGATGCGCCGTTGCGGCGCATCCGGTCGACCGCCCGCGGATTTCACTTGAAGTCGTAGGTCTTCAGGCGGTCACTCTTCAGGATCGCCGGGTCGATCGTCTTGACCCAGGTCGGCGACTGCTGGCCGACCGGCGTCGTCACCATCTCCGCCGGCACCAGCATCATCTTGTCGAGGACCGCGAACGGATACTGCGGCACCCGCCTGGTCACACCGAGGAGTTGGGTCTCGAGCCCCTGCCCGTCCTCGCGCATCTTGACCGGCTGCCCGAACGCCTTGAACTGCATCTGCCGCATCGAGTCGGCGACCTGTTCCGGGGTCGGCCACTTGCCGCCGGCCGACTTGATCGCGTTCTCGTAGCCGACCTTCAGGCCGAACAGCGCCTGCGCCATGTGGTAGGTCGGATAGATCGGGTAGGCACCGGTCTTCGCCTTGAACTTGGCGACGAACTCCTTGTGTTTCGGATCGTCCTTGGTCTCCGGATGCAACCAGTAGTGATCACCGCGCGCACCGGCGATGATGCCGTCGGGCACGGCCGCGCCGAGCCGCTCCAGCGAGCTCTCGAGCAGCGGCATCACGAAGGTCGCGCCCTGCGTGAACAGGCCACGTTGCGAGGCCTGCCGCACCAGCGTGTCGAGGTCGCCGCCCCAGCTCGTCGACAACACGACGTCGGGCTTGAGCGCCTGCAGCCGGCTGATCTCGGTCGAGAAGTCCGAGGCGCCCAGCTTGGGGAACATCTCGGCGACCACCTTGACCTCGGGCTTGAACACCTTCAGCGTGTTCAGGAAGATCTCCCACGAGTCGCGGCCCCACGCATAGTCCTGGTTGACCACGGCGATCGTGTTGAAGTCCGGCCGTGTCCTCAGCAGGTAGAGCACGGTCGCGACCATCTCGGTGGTCGCGTTGGCCTGCGTGCGGACCACGTACTTGTAGCGACGGGCCTCGAGGACCTTCTCGGTGCCGCAGTCCCACATCACGTTGAGCACCTTCAGGTCCTCGGCCACCGGGGCGAGGATGTTGCAGTTGCCGCTCGAGATCGCCGCCAGCATCGTCCGGATGCCCTGCTCCTGGACCAGGCGCCGGTATTCGCTGAGCAGCTTGTCGCCGCCGATGCCCTCGTCGATGAAGGTCGGACTGATCTTCACGCCGCCGATGCCGCCGGCCGCGTTCATTTCCTCGATCAGCATCTCCGCGGCCGCCTTGGCCGGCACACCGAACACCGATGCGGCACCCGACGTGAACGTCGAGATGCCGATCTTCAGTTCAGCCGGCTTGTCCTGCGCCAGCGCGACGCCGGCCGTCATCAGCAGCGCCGCGACGCTGCCCGCGATCTTTCGAATCGTCATCGTGTCTCCTCATCACCCGCCCCGGGTGGGCGCAGTGTGCCGAACAACGTTCGGGCGACGAATTCGTGTTCGGTGAACTGTCCGTTCAGCAAAGCTGAACGTGCCACGGCCGCGATGGGCGGCCGCCGAAAGCGGGGATGTGGACAGGGAGAACCCGGGGCGAACGCCCCGGGCCGATGTCAGACGGTGTGTGTCGGGCGGCTCGACTTCAGCGCGCCGCCGATGTAGTTCTCGATCTTGCGGCGCGCCTGTTCGCCGGATTCGTTCTTCGCGAAGCGGATGCCGATGCCCTGCTGGCGTCCGGGTGTGCCGGCCGGAGTCACCCAGACCACCTTGCCGGGAATCGGCACCTTGGCCGGCTCGTCCATCAGTGTCAGCAGCGCGTAGATCTCGTCGCCGAGCTGGGCGGCGCGTGTGGTCGGAATGAACAGACCGCCGCCGTCGATCATCGGCATGTAGGCGGCATACAGCGCCGCCTTCTCGCGGATCGTCAGCTGGACGACACCCGGGCGCGGGCCGGCCGCGGCCGCGGGGGTGATGCCTGGCGTCGTGTCACTCATCGCTGCCCTTCTCGTCGCTTCCTGTCGGCCCTGTCGAAACACCCGGCATACCGCAGCAGGATCTCCTCGCAGAACAGGCGCGCGTTGAGCGGGTGTTCGGCGAGTCTTCCGCGCTGCGCCAGCCAGGCGCCGGCTTCGGCCAGATCGGCACCGCGGGTGCGGCCCGCCAGCTGGGCCAGCCGCTTCGCCTGCGCCGGGAAGTATCGCGGCGCCGAGCCGGCGCCGACCCGGGCCAGGTCGAGCAGCCAGCGTTGCAGCGGTGGCAGCCATCCCGACGGATCCAGCCGCGACAACAGATCCACCACGGCCTGGAGCCGAGTGTCCGGAATGCCGGCCACGGCCTCCATCACCGTCCGATAGGCGGTGCCCTGGGCCGGCTCGGCCGCATCCCGGGCGCGCAGCGGTGATCCGCCGACCGCATCCAGCAGCGTCCGGGCGTCGGCCGGCGACAGGCCGCTGTCCGCGGCCAGCCATGCGGTCGCTTCGTCGGCGGTCGGTGCCTGGATCGGCCGGCGCACACAACGCGACACGATCGTCGCCGGCAGTGCAGCGGGCCGGCTGGTCACCAGCAGGAACACGGTGTCGCCGCTGGGTTCCTCGAGCGACTTCAGCAGCGCGTTGGCCGCCGGGATGTTCATCGCATCGGCCGGGTCGACCTGGATCACCTTGCGCCGCCCCCGGTGCGGTGCCAGCGCGATGAAATCGGCCAGTGCGCGGATCTGGGCGATCTTGATGTCCTTCGAGGCACGGCCGGCGCGTGCGCGCGGCGCGGCGGCTTCGGCCGAGCCCTCGTCCTCGCCGTCGTCCGTGGCGTCGCCGCCCGAGGCGGCGTCCAGGCTTTCCGGGGCCACGCGTCGCCAGTCCGGATGATTGCCAGCGGCAAACCAGCCACAGGCGTCGCAGCGGCCGCAGGCAAGACCGCCGCTGGCCGGCGATTCGCACAGCAGCGCCTGGCCGAAGTCATGCGCCAGCTGGCTCTTGCCGACACCGGGCGGACCGAACAGCAGCAGCGCGTGGGCGAGCCGCTCGCGGCCCGCGAGCAGGCTGACGAGCTGCGCCTCGAGCCAGGGTAGACGAGTCTTTTCCATCAAGACCTTGCCGGCTTGGACTTCATCCAGTTTCTGACTCGATCTGAGTTGCGGTCCGGGTCACTCGCACTAATCTTTTGTTGAACAGATAGTTGCGATATCTTCGTCTAGTAATGCATGAATATCGTCGATCGACTGGCGCCCGTCGATGAGCAGAAACCGCCGCGGATCGTTGCGGCACCGATCCAGGTAGGCTGCACGCACCCGTTCGAAGAATCCGAGGTCCTCCATCTCGAAACGGTCCGCAGGTCGCACGGCACCGCGCCGGCGCTCCGCCTCGTCGGCCGGCAGGTCGAACAGGTACGTCCGGTCGGGCTGCAGGTTGCCGTGGGTCCAGGCCTCGAGGATGGCGATGCGCTCGGCCGGCATGCCGCGTCCCCCGCCCTGGTAGGCATAGGTGGAATCGGTGAACCGATCACACAGCACCCAGCGCTCGGCGGCCAGCGCCGGGCGTACGACACCTTGCAGGTGCACCAGCCGGGCCGCGAAGATCAGCAATGCCTCGGTGTCGAACGGCATCTTCTCGTGCAGGATCAGTTCGCGCAGTCTTTCGGACAGTGCCGCACCACCGGGTTCACGGGTGGTGACGACATCGATGCCACGTGCCCGCAGCCGATCGGCGACCCAGGGCACGTGGGTGCTCTTGCCGGCCCCGTCGATGCCCTCGAATGTGATGAATCGCGGCCGCATCAGCGCTTGCGCAGCTGGTACTTCTGCACCGCACGGTTGTGGGCGGCGAGGTCGTCGGAGAATTCGCTGCTGCCGTCGCCGCGTGCGACGAAGAACAGCGCGTTGATCCGCGCCGGCTGCATCGCGGCCTGCAGCGACGCCTTGCCCGGCAGCGCGATCGGCGTCGGTGGCAGGCCCGGCCGCGTGTAGGTGTTGTACGGCGTGTCGGCCTGCAGGTCGCGCTTGCGCAGGTTGCCGTCGAATCGATCCCCCATGCCGTAGATCGTCGTCGGGTCGCTCTGCAGCAGCATCCCCTTCTTCAGCCGGTTGACCAGCACCGCGGCCACCTTGTCGCGATCACCGTCGCGGCCGGTCTCCTTCTCGACCATCGAGGCGAGCACCAGGGCTTCGTAAGGCGACTTGAGCGGCAGGTCGGCGGCCCGGGACTCCCAGACCTGCTCCAGCGTGCGTTTCAGTTCCCGATACGACTGCCGATAGATGTCCAGGTCGCTCGAGCCGGGCGCGAAGTCGTAGCGGCTCGGCATGAACAGCCCCTCGGGATGGGTCTCGGTGGCCCCGATCCGCCGGAGCAGTTCGTCGTCGGCGAGTGCCACCGTGTCCTTCGCCAGGTCCGGGTGCTGCGCGATCGCCGCGCGCATCTGGCGGAACGTCGAGCCCTCGATGAAACGGATCTCGGCAAGTACCGATTCACCCTTGACCAGTTTGTCGAGCAGCTGTTCGAGCGTGGGCGCCTGATCGAGCTGGTAGACACCCGCCTTGATCCGGTCGCCGTCACCGCGCCACATGCCGGCGGCGATCAGCTCCCACCGACTGACCGGCAACCCTTGTGTGGGCAGCGATTGCGCCAGGCTGCGCAGCGTCGCACCCTTCGCCACGTTGATCCGCAGCGGTGTGTTCGACAGCACCAGAGGCTCGCGCGTATAACGGTGGTGGGCCCACGCCGCCAGTCCCGCGACGGCGAGCGCAACCACGACCAGCAGCCACATCAACTTGCGGATCATCCGGTACCGTCGGCGGGTGTCAGCGGCCCAAGACGCGGCCGGTTCCTATAATACGTCCTGGTCAATGCCGAGCCGCCCATGTCATCCACCCCGTCGCCAGGTCCCTCCGATCCGCTGCCTTCCCTCGCCGGTGCGTT
>CADEEH010000006.1 GCA_902826305.1 uncultured Burkholderiales bacterium | reverse complement strand
CGTCCGCGTTGGTCCACTGGCGGAACAGGTAGTTGCCCTTGAAGAACGAGTTGTGTCCGTAGCAGGCGTGGGCGACCACGAGCGCCTGCATCGGCATCGTGTTCTCCTCCATCAGGTACGCGATGCACGGATTGGAGTTGATGACGATCTCGTAGGCCAGGCCGCGCGCGCCCTTTCGGTACGCGTGTTCGTTGCGGATGAATTCCTTGCCGTAGCTCCAGTGCGGGTAGCCGATCGGCAGCCCGGTGGACGCGTAGGCGTCGAGCATCTGCTCCGAACTGATGATCTCGATCTGGTTCGGATAACAGTCCAGGCCGAATTCCTTGACCGCGATCTCGTTGATCGACTTGTCGTAGGTCTGGATCAGCTCGAACGTCCAGTCGGCACCGGTGGATAGCAGGGTCATGGACGCTCCGGGCGTGGCCAGTCGGCGGCTCTGGGCCGCCTACGGCGTGAGTTCGTGCGAGAAGAGCTCGCGGAACACCGGGAAGATATCCCGGCGCTCGAGCACCTCGCGCATCGCGAAGTGGTCGCACTCGATGCGTCGATACGCCGAGGCGAGGGTCGAGATCCGGCTCTGCTCGTCGGGCACCTCGATGTACGCGTAGTGCCGCACCAGCGGCAGCAGTTCGGATTCGAGGAAACCGCGGCTCTTCTCCGGGTCCGCGCCGAACGCATCGCCGTCGGAGGCCTGGGCGCCGTAGATGTTCCAGGCCGACGGCGAGAAACGCGCATCGACGATCTCGCGCATCAGGTGCAGCGCCGACAGCACGACCGTGCCGCCGGTCTTCGGATCGTGGAAGAAGTGATCCTCGTCGACTTCCTCGGCATCCTCGGTGTGGCGGATGAACACCACCTCGACCTTCTCGTACTTGCGGGTCAGGAACAGGTACAGCAGCGTGAAGAACCGCTTGGCCAGGTCCTTCTTGCGTTCGTCCATCGAGGCCGACACGTCCATCAGGCAGAACATCACCGCCTGGCTCTTGGGCTGCGGCACGAAGACGCGATGCCGGTAGCGCAGGTCGATGTCATCGAGGAACGGCACACGCGCGATGCGTCGCTTGAGCTCGGCGATCTCGGCACGCAGCGTCTCCGGCGCCTCGTCGGGCACGGCGACGATCTCCTCGTCGACCGGAGCCTCGTGCGGGACCGCGGCCGGGTCGCTTGCCAGGTTGGTCGCGAACGCGAGTGCGGCGAGTGCGGCTTCCTTCTCGGCGAGTTCGCGGCGCGCCGACGCGGTCAGCGCGATCCGCCGCCCCATCGCGTTGCGCAGCGACCGGTTCACCGACAGGTTGGTCGGCGAGCCGCTGGTGGTGTAGCCGGCGCGCTGCGGGCGGCGTTCCTTGATGTCGCCCAGCACGTTGCGCACCATCCGCGGAAGTTCGAGATCGTCGAAGAAGATCTCCATGAACTCCTCGCGCGAGAGCGCGAACGAGAAGCCGTCCTGACCCTCGCCTTCGCCGCCTTCGTTGCCGGAACCCTTGCCCTGGCCGCCGCCCTTGGGCCGTGCGATCCGGTCACCCGGATTGAAGGTGCGGTTGCCCGAGTGGACGATCTCCCGGTCGCCGCCCGGGCCGTGGCGGAAGCTCGGCTCCGAGATGTCGCGCACCGGGATGTCGATCGTGCCGCCGCGTTCCATGTCGCGGATCGAGCGGTCGGCGACCATGTCGGTCACCGCACGCTGGATGTGCGCCTTGTAGCGGCGGATGAAACGCTGGCGATTGACCGCGCTCTTGTTGCGGTCGTTGAGCCGGCGATCGATGATGACGGACAAATCGGATCTCCCGAGGGCCGGGTGGCGCGGGCGCGGCACGGACCGCGCCCGTCACGGCCCGATCGACTACTGCGACTTGCGCACCCGAAGATACCACTCGCACAGCAGCCGGACCTGCTTCTCGGTATAACCCTTGTCGACCATCCGCGCGACGAAGCTCTCGTGTTTCTTGCGATCCTCGACCGACGCCTTGGCGTTGAACGAGATCACCGGCAGCAGCTCCTCGGTGTTCGAGAACATCTTCTTCTCGATCACCTCGCGCAGCTTCTCGTAGCTGGTCCATGCAGGATTCTTGCCGGCGTTGTTGGCGCGGGCACGCAGCACGAAGTTGACGATCTCGTTGCGGAAGTCCTTCGGGTTGGCGATGCCGGCCGGCTTCTCGATCTTCTCGAGTTCGCCGTTCAGCTGCGCCCGGTCGAAGCTCTCGCCGGTCTCGGGATCGCGGTAGTCCTCGTCCTGGATCCAGTAGTCGGCGAAGGTCACGTAGCGATCGAAGATGTTCTGCCCGTACTCGGAGTAGGACTCGAGGTACGCGGTCTGGATCTCCTTGCCGATGAACTCCGCGTAGCGCGGCGCCAGGAACTGCTTGATGAAGTCCAGGAACCGGCGCTGCGTCTCCTCCGGAAGCTGCTCGCGCAGCAGCCGCTGCTCGAGCACGTACATCAGGTGCACCGGGTTGGCCGCGATCTCGGTCTGGTCGTAGTTGAAGACCGCCGACAGCACCTTGTACGAGAAACGCGTGGACATGCCGGTCATGCCCTCGTCGATGCCGGCGAAGTCGCGATACTCCTGCACCGACTTGGCGTTGGGTTCGACGTCCTTCAGGTTCTCGCCGTCGTACACGCGCATCTTGGTGAAGATGTTCGAGTTCTCCGGGTCCTTGATCCGCGACAGCACCGCGAACTGCGCCATCATGTCCAGCGTGCCGGGTGCGCAGGGCGCGGTCGCCAGCGAGCTGTTGCGCAGCAGCTTCTTGTAGATCTTGACCTCTTCGGACACCTGCAGGCAGTACGGCACCTTGACGATGTAGATCCGGTCGAGGAAGGCCTCGTTGTTGCGGTTGTTGCGGAACGCCTGCCACTCGGACTCGTTCGAGTGCGCGAGGATCACGCCCTGGAACGGGATCGCCGAGAAGCCTTCGGTGCCCTTGAAGTTGCCTTCCTGGGTCGCCGTCAGCAGGGGGTGCAGCATCTTGATCGGCGCCTTGAACATCTCGACGAACTCGAGCAGGCCCTGGTTGGCCAGGCACAGGCCGCCGGAGTAGCTGTACGCGTCCGGGTCGTCCTGCGCGAGCAGCTCGAGCTTGCGGATGTCGACCTTGCCGACCAGCGACGAGATGTCCTGGTTGTTCTCGTCACCCGGCTCGGTCTTGGAGATGGCCACCTGCTTGAGAACCGACGGCTGCACGCGAACGACACGGAAGCGCGTGATGTCGCCTTCGAACTCGCGCAGCCGCTTGATCGCCCACGGGCTCATGATGCCGGTGAGGTAGCGACCGGGGATGCCGTATTCCTTCTCGAGCGTGCGGCCGTCGCGCTCCGGATGGAACAGGCCCAGCGGCGACTCGTTGACCGGCGAGCCCTTGAGTGCGTAGATCGGCGCGGATTCCATCAGCGACTTCAGGCGCTCGGCGATCGACGACTTGCCGCCGCCCACCGGACCCAGCAGGTAGAGCACCTGCTTGCGCTCCTCGAGCCCCTGCGCGGCGTGTTTGAAGTACGCGACGATCTGCGAGATCGCGTCCTCCATGCCGTAGAACTCCTTGAACGCCGGATAACGCTTGATGATCCGGTTGGAGAACAGCCGCGACAGGCGCGGATCGTTGCGGGTGTCGACGCTTTCGGGCTCGCCGATCGCCGCGAGCATCCGCTCGGCGGCGCTGGCGTACGCCAATGGATCCTGCTTGCACAGATCCAGGTATTCGAGCAGCGACATTTCCTCGTCGCGAGCCTTGGCGTAGCTCTCGCGGTACGCATCGAAAAGATTCATTCGGGACCCCTTCTGCGAATTAGATGCCGGGACCGACCGCCGGGGCGGTAGCGCTGCGCCACGTCGCCAACCCTGGCTGGGGAGGGCCTGTCGCAAGTACGCGTGCTCGGATCCATTCTCACCGTTTCACCCGGGACGCCGCAACGGTCGCGACGAGTGACAAGGACGAAACGACGAGTGGTCGTCCGACGTGGTACGACCGGGACACAACGAACCCCCGCATTGTCGCGTTGACCGCAGGCTGCGGGCGCTCCAGCTGCGACGGCGGCGAATGCCCGGTCCATCGTCGGCTCAGGTGACCGCCAGGCGAGTCTTGCGCGCCGGCGGGGGAAACGAACGATCGATGGCGGCCAGATCGTCCGCGGAAAGCTGGATGTCGGCGGCCGCGAGATCCTCGCGGACGTGTTCACCTCGTGCGGCCTTGGGAATCGGGACCACGTCGGCGTCGCGCATCAGCCAGGCGAGCGCGACCTGCGCGGCGGTCGCGTGATGACGCTTGCCGATCGCGACCAGTGCCGGATGCTGCGACAGCATGCCCTGATCGAGCGGACAGTAGGCCATCACCGGCAGGCGCCGCTCGCGCAGCCACGGCAGCAGGTCGAACTCGATGCCGCGCCGCGAGGCGCTGTAGTAGACCTGGTTCAGCGCACAGTCGCGGCCGCCGTCGATGTCCCACAGCTCCTTCATGTCGTCGGTGTCGAAGTTGCTGACCCCCCAGTGACGGACCAGGCCCCGCGCGCGAAGCTCGGCCAGCCCCTCGACCGTCTGTGCGAGCGGCACCGAGCCGCGCCAGTGCAGCAGGTACAGGTCGATGCGATCGGTGTCCAGTCGACGCAGGCTGCGTTCGCAGGCCGCCGCCATGCCGCGCCGGGTCGCATTGTGCGGATAGACCTTGCTGACCAGGAACACACGATCACGACGCCCGGCGATCGCCTCGCCGACGATCTCTTCCGCCGTGCCGTCGCCGTACATCTCCGCGGTGTCGACCAGACGGCAGCCGGCATCGAGCGCCATCGACAGCGCCGCCACCTCGTCCTGCCGACGCCGCGCCTGCTCGCCGAAGCGCCAGGTGCCGACGCCCAGCGCGGGCATCCTGTCTCCGTCGGGCAAAGGGATCGAACGCATGACCGTTTCCCATCGACGAATCAATCGACTGTCGCAACCGCTCGACCAGCCGCGGCGACGACTCCGTGGTACCGCATCCGCGACCGCATCAGCGTGCCCACCGCTCTATCTTAGCGCCGAGCGGGACCCGCCGATGGATGCCCGTGAGCGATGTTGTCATTTGTTACGCCTGCGGCGCGAGGCCCCGCGGGCGGCGACTCATCCGGCACGCAGCGCCGCGACCATCGCAACCAGGCCGAACGCGACCAGCGTGCAGCCGGCGATCCGGTTGATCCACCGCATCACCGGTCGCGTCACGCGTGCACGCAGGCGCGCCACGACCACGCTCAGCGTCAGCCACCACAGCGCCGAACCCACGAACACGCCGAGGACCATCGTCGCCGCCTCACCCGCTCCGCTGCCGACCGCACCCAGGCTCGCGAAGACGGCAAGGAACGACAGGATGGTCGCCGGGTTGGACAGCGTGAGCAGGAACGTCTCGCCGAACTGGCGAGCCAGGCTGCCCGCGCCGCCGGGCGCCGGACCGCTGGCCGGTTCGGCGATCGCGGTGCGCACGCCGAGCACCAGCAGCACCAGTGCGCCGCCGCCGGCCAGCACCGCTTGCCACGCGAGCAGCAGCGAGGACACCGCGGTGAGTCCGAATGCCGCCACCGCACCGTAACACGCATCGGCGAGCGCGGCACCCAGCCCGGTCGCGAAGGCCGATCGGACACCCGAGGCGAGTGCGCGGCGGATGCACAGGACACCGATCGGCCCGACCGGCGCGGCGATCGCCAGGCCGATGCCCACGCCACTCACGAACGGGCTCACGCGGGATCCGGAAGCGGCGGCGGGTGATCCCGGCCGGATCAGCGCAGCGCCTTGAAGCGCAGCCGGTGCGGCCTGGCCGCTTCCTCGCCCAGCCGGCGCACCTTGTCGGCCTCGTATTCCTGGTAGTTGCCGTTGAAGAACACCACCTGCGAGTCACCCTCGAAGGCGAGGATGTGGGTGGCGATCCGGTCGAGGAACCAGCGGTCGTGGGAGATCACCAGCACCGAGCCGGCGAACTCGAGCAAGGCGTCCTCGAGTGCACGCAGCGTCTCGACATCGAGGTCGTTGGACGGCTCGTCGAGCAGCAGCACGTTGCCACCGGCCACCAGCGTCTTGGCCAGGTGCAGCCGGCCCCGTTCGCCGCCCGACAGGCTGCCGACCAGCTTCTGCTGGTCCCCGCCCTTGAAGTTGAAGCGACCGATGTACGCCCGCGAGGGCACCTCGAAGCGGCCGACGTTCAGGATGTCCTGGCCGCCGGAGATGGCCTCCCAGACCGACTTGCCGCCTTCGAGTGATTCGCGCGACTGGTCGACGAAGGCCATCTGGACGGTATGGCCGATCACCACCTCGCCGGCATCGGGTTTCTCGACGCCCCGGATCATCTTGAACAGGGTCGACTTGCCGGCGCCGTTGGGTCCGATGATGCCGACGATCGCTCCGGGCGGCACCTTGAAGCTCAGGTTGTCGATCAGCAGCCGGTCACCGAACCCCTTGCTGACCTCCTTGAACTCGATCACCGAGTCGCCCAGCCGCTCGGCCACCGGGATGAAGATCTCCTGCGTCTCGTTGCGCTTCTGGTATTCGTGTGAACTCAGTTCCTCGAACCGGGCCAGGCGGGCCTTGCTCTTGGCCTGCCGCCCCTTCGGGTTCTGCCGGACCCAATCGAGTTCCTTCTTGATCGCCTTCTGGCGCGCGGATTCGCTCGCCTCCTCCTGTTTCAGGCGGGTCTGCTTCTGATCGAGCCAGGAACTGTAGTTGCCTTTCCAGGGAATGCCGTAGCCGCGATCGAGCTCCAGGATCCACTCGGCCGCGTTGTCCAGGAAGTAGCGGTCGTGGGTGATCGCCACCACCGTGCCCGGGAACTTCTTCAGGAAGACCTCGAGCCAGTCGACACTCTCGGCGTCCAGGTGGTTGGTCGGCTCGTCCAGCAGCAGCATGTCGGGCTTGGACAGCAGCAGCCGGCACAACGCGACCCGCCGCTTCTCGCCACCTGACAAGTTGGCGATCGTCGCGTCCCAGGGCGGCAGCCGCAACGCGTCGGCGGCGACCTCGAGCTGCTGGTCGGTGTTCGAGCCGTCGCCGGCGGCGAGGATCGCTTCGTATTTCGCCTGCTCGGCGGCGAGTGTGTCGAAGTCGGCGTCCGGCTCCGCGTAGGCGGCATAGATCTCGTCGAGTTTCTTCTGCGCGTTGAACAGTTCGCCCAGTCCCTCGGACACCGCCTCGCGCACCGTCTGCTGCGGCTCGAGCTGCGGCTCCTGCGGCAGGAATCCGACCTTCAGCCCGGGCATCGGCCGGGCCTCGCCTTCGTACTCGGCGTCGACGCCGGCCATGATCTTCAGCAGGCTGGACTTGCCCGAACCGTTCAGGCCGAGCACACCGATCTTGGCGCCCGGAAAGAACGACAGCGAGATGTCCTTCAGGATCGTGCGCTTGGGCGGCACGACCTTGCCGACCCGGTTCATCGTATAAACGTATTGAGCCATGGCGACATTCTAGGGCCTGTCAACGCCATGGGGGCGCGGCGCCGAGGGTGATCGCTGGACGGTCGCCGGCCCCGCCGCGGGCTCGGCACCGCCCCATTCGCGACCCCACGTACCCCAATCCGGTGCCGATGCACCGGCGCAATCCATCACCGCGCATCGATCGGGATTCCGCGACGATCACCGCGAGCCATTCAGCGTCGGTCCGCCGACGGGATCCCGAGGCCTCTCTTGCCCCGCGTCAGCCTGCCTCATGCGTTCGCCGCCCCGGCGCGGTTCGACGATCCGTCGACGGAGCGCCAGTTCCTGCGCGAATTCCGCGCGACCGGGCTCGATTTCACCCGCTGCGCGGTGACCTTCGGCGCGGTGATCGCGCTGGTGTTCTTCGCGCTGATGCTCGGCGATCCGGGCAACGAACACGGCAAGCCGGTGATGCAGGGCCTGCGGCTGCTGCTGGCCGGCGGGCTCGGCCTGATCGCCTGGTTCTACGTCCGCCACCGTGACTGGTCGATTTCGCACTACGAGATCGCCGTCAGTGCACCGATGCTGCTGGCGAGCCTGGTGATCGCCGCACTCGGCGTCAGCCTGCGCGGTTCGATGGACGCCGACGCATCCGGCGGACGTCTCGCGCTGTCGATGGTGTTGTGCTGCTGGCTCTGTTACGGATTCATGCGGATGCCGGTCACGATCGCCTGCGCGATCCTGGCGCCGGCCAGTGCCTTCACCGCGACGGTAGTCGCCACCGGTGCCAGCGAACATCCGGGCGCCACCGCGTTGTACCTGGCGTTGGCCAACGCGATCGGCTGGGTGCTGTCGATCGAGATCGAGCGCCGGGAACGTTCGCTGTTCTGGCGCACCCGGCAGCTGGCGCGGGCATCGGAGTCGATCGCCCGGCACGCGATCGAGGCCTCGCGGGCGAGTGCGGCGAAGTCGCATCTGCTGGCCGCGGTCAGCCACGATCTGCGCCAGCCGCTGGCGAGCCTGTCGCTGGGTGTCGCGCACCTGCGCGAGCCACGCTTCCGACTCGAACGGCCGCTGCTGCTCGCACGGGTCGCACGGATGCAGGATTGCCTCGATGCGATGGCCGGCAACCTGGGCCGGCTCTCGGAGATCGCCCGGTTGCAGGACCGGGCCCGTCGGCTGCCGACACGACCGACGCCGATCGCGCCGTTGTTCGAACGGGCCGCCGGTGTGTTCCCGGACCTCGCGCAACGACATCGCGTCCGGCTGGTGATCCATCCGCCGCCGCCGGGGTTGCTCGCGCACACGAACCTGGAACGGATGTGGGACGTGGTGTCGAACCTGATCGACAACGCGATCAAGTTCGCCGCCCAGTCGCCGCGACACCAGCCGTGGGTGCTGGTGCGGGTCGCCGTGCGTGGCGGCGTGATCCGGATCGACGTCCGCGACAACGGGCCGGGCATCGCGGCCGAACACCACCGCCGCATCTTCGACGAATACTTCCAGGTGGACAACCGCGGCCGTGACCGGCAACATGGATACGGACTCGGGCTGTCGATCGTCCGCGAGACGCTCGCCAATCTTCCCGGCCATCGGATCGGGCTTCGTTCCCGTCCCGGTGCCGGCGCCCGCTTCAGCGTCGACCTCCCGGATGCGAGGGTGGAGAGCGCGATGGCCGAATCGGCACCGGATCGCAGACGGCTCGATCACGAGTTCGCGCAGGAACTGACCGGCGCTCGGGTGCTGCTGGTCCTCGAGGACGCCGCGCTGCGCGACACGATCGGCGATCGGATGAGCCGCTGGGGGTTGCTGCTCGACCGGGCCGACGGCGCCGCGCAGGCCGCGGACCGTGCCCGCCAGGCCGACAAGCCTTTCGATGCGGTGCTGGTCGCCGAAGGGCCGCGCACCGACGCGGTCGCCGTGGTCGACGCGGTGCGCCGCGTGCATGGCCTGCCGGTGCCGGCGATCGTGTTCGGCGCCGTGCCGGAGGGCATGACCGGGGCGATCCGGCTCGACCTGCCGTCGCAGCCGGCCGAACTGGGCGCGGCACTGGCCAACGCGGTGGCCCTGTCCGCCGCTCTGACTCGCAGTTAGATCCTGCCTCGAGACTGCTTGCGCGTCCCGATTGGCGTGCTGCGGTGCTCAGCGTACTTCAGCACGCTTTCGCTCCATCGCGCGTCGCCGCATCCGGTTACCATGGGTGGTGCATGCCGACGATGACCAGGCCGGGGCGGAGCGACCGTACGCGGGACTGACCCCCGATGTCGTGCTCGACGCGCTCGACGCGGTGGGTCTGCGCGGCGACGGGCGCCTGATCGCGCTCAACAGCTACGAGAACCGGGTCTACCAGGTCTTCCTCGAGGATGGCGGCGTGGTCGTCGCCAAGTTCTACCGTCCCCTCCGGTGGACCGACGCGCAGATCGCCGAGGAGCATGGGTTCGTCGCGGAACTGGCCGGCGCGGAACTGCCCGTGGTCGCGCCGCTGCCGCTGGCCCCGGGTGACACGACCCTCGCGCGACACCTGGACTTCCGCTTCACGGTCTATCCACGCCGCGGCGGCCGCGCGCCGGAACTGGACGATCCGGCGACACTCGAATGGATGGGCCGGCTGATCGCCCGCATCCATGCGATCGGAGCGATCCGCCCCTTCACCGCCCGCCCGGCGATCGATGTCGAATCGTTCGGGATCGAGTCGCGCGACTGGCTGGTCGCCAATGGTCTGATTCCCGCCGACCTGATGCCCGCCTGGCTCGGTGTCGTCGACATGGCGCTCGAGGCGATCACCCGCTGTTACGACCGGGCCGGGGCGGTTGCCTCGCTGCGGCTGCACGGCGATTGCCATGCCGGCAACGTGCTGTGGACCGACGACGGGCCCCATTTCGTCGACTTCGACGATGCCCGCAGCGGCCCGGCGGTGCAGGACCTGTGGATGCTGCTCTCGGGTGATCGTGCGCAGATGACGCGGCAACTCGGCGACGTGCTGGCCGGCTACGAGGACTTCGCCGACTTCGACCGGCGCGAACTGCATCTGGTCGAGCCCCTGCGCAGCCTGCGGCTGCTCCACTACAGCGCCTGGATCGCCCGGCGCTGGCATGATCCGGCGTTCCCGGCCGCATTCCCGTGGTTCGGCACGCCGCGGTACTGGCAGGACCGGATCCTGGAGATGCGCGAACAGGTCGCATTGATGAGCGAGGCACCGATCTCCGCATGACATCCGAGAGCCAACGGATCGGCTTGCAATCGCGCACCGGCCGAAGTGCGCGGTCCGCGCTGTCGTCGGCGAGATGGTCATCGGCGCTGTTGTCCGCGCTGCTGTTTGTTGTGATGTCCGTCGCTTCGCAGGCGGCCGAGGCGGCGCCGTTTGCGTACATCACCAACCAGGGCAGTCATTCGGTGTCGGTGATCGACCTGGAGACGATGAAGGTCGCCGCGACGATCCCGGTCGGCCGTGCACCGGCCGGTGTCGCCGTGTCGCCGCGCGCCGGCAAGGCGTTCGTGACCAATCCCGAAAGCAAGGACATGTCGGTGATCGACATCGCGTCCCAGCGTGTCGTCGACACGGTGCCGGCGGGCTCGGGGCCGGTCGGGATCGCGGTGGCACCGGATGGCCGCGAGGTGTACGTCGCCGACTGGTTCGGCAACCGCCTGCTGGTGTTCGACGCGGCCACCCATCGGCAGCAGGCGGCAATACCGGTCGCCGCCGCGCCGACCGGTATCGCGGTGCACCCGGACGGCGGCACGATCTACGTCGCCAACCGGGACGCCGACCGGATCTCGGTCATCGACCGGGCCAGTCGCAAGGTGCGCGGCGAGGTCGAGGTCGGCCATCATCCGTTCGGCGTGATGGTCGAGCCGACCGGGCGGCGCCTGTACGCACTGAACGTGTTGTCCGACGACGTCAGCGTGATCGACACCACGTCGCTGAAGGTCGTGGCCACGATACCGGTCGGCAAGGCGCCCTATGGCGCGATCGCCAGCGGCGACGGCAAGCGGGTGTTCATCACCAACCAGCACGCCGAGTCGATGTCGGTGATCGACGGCGAGGCGAACCGGGTCGTGGCCACCGTGCCCGCCGGCGGATATCCGGAGGGCATCGACTGGCACGCCGGCAGGCTGATCGTCGTCAACTGGATGGACGATGTGGTGCGTATCCTCGATGCCGAGTCCGGGCGTACGTTGTCGACGATCGACGTCGGCAGTAATCCACGCGGCTTCGGCCGGTTCACCACGACCCGCTGAACCCTGCCGACCGGTGCCGACCCGGCGCTGCGGCGGGACTGCTAGAGTGTCGGTCGCGTGATCGCCGGAGCGGTCCCGCGAACGCGCCGGCCCGGTGTGCCGGCACACCCGATAGAGGAGATGATGAACATGCTGCAACGACGGCAACGGAGGACTTCGCCGTGGATCGCCGGCGCGCTGGTGGTTGCCGCCACCGGCTGGCTGACGACCGCCGCGGCCCACGGTCCGACGCGCCAGAAGGTCACCGAGACGATCACCATCAAGGCGCCGGCCGACAGGACCTGGGAGGTGGTCGGGGACTTCAACGGATTGCCCAAATGGCATCCTGCGGTCGAGTCGAGCACGGCCACGCAAGGCAGTTCCCAGGGTTCGGTGCGCACGCTGAAACTCAAGGGCGGCGGTGAACTGATCGAGACACTCGAGTCGATCAATGCCGCGGAGAAGAAGTTCTCCTACCGGCTCAAGGACGGTGGTGCGCTGCCGGTCAGCAACTACACCTCGACGCTGTCGGTGAAGCCGACCGCCGACGGTGGCTCGACGGTCGAGTGGCGTGGCGCGTTCTACCGCAAGTACACCAACAACGATCCGCCGCCGGACCAGAACGACGAGGCTGCGGTCAAGGCGATCACCGGTGTGTACACCAGCGGCCTGGCCAATCTGAAGAAGGTGCTCGAGCAGTAGCCCACCCGAGCGCGCCGGCTGCTCGGGAGCGCGCGGGCCCGCCGCTCAGGGCGCGCCGGCCCGCTCCAGCAGCCGCAGCGCGCCGAGCTGACGCCCCTCGTCGGCGATCGTGCGCGCGGTCTTGCCGCGGTTGTCGCGCAGCTCGGGTCTCGCGCCGCGCGCCAGCAGCAACTCGATGACCCGCTCGTGGCCGTAGCCCGCCGCCCACATCAGCAGCGTCGAGTCGTTCTCATCCCGGCTGTCCGGCAGCACCCCGCCGTCCAGCATCGCCGCCAGGCAGTCGACACAGCCGGCGGCGGCGGCGTAGATCGCCGCGGTCTTCCTGACCCGGTCCACCGGCGCAGTGTCGGCACGTGCGGCCAGCAGCATCCGCACGATCTCGGGTCGCTGATGGAACGCCGCGGCCATCAGCGGCGAGACGCCGGCCAGGTTGCGCAGGTCGACGTTGGCGCCCCGCTCGATCAGCAGCCGGGCCAGGTCGGTCGCGCCGAGCCGGATCGCCAGCTGCAACGCGGAATCGCCGTTGCGGTCGCGTGTGTCCGGACTCGCGCCACGATCGAGCAACGCGGCGGCCGTCGCGGCCGATCGGGCTCGGGCCGCCGCGAGCAGCTCGGCATTGACGTTGAGCTTCGCCGGGTCCACTTCGGCGAACACGCCGCCGGCGGACAGCGCGAGGACGATCGGCGCGATCATGCGGCGGATTTTCCCGATTCTGGTTGCGGTGGCGATCATCCGGGTCCGGTTCAAGTCGACAAATCGGCCAGTCCATGGCTCGTGGCCGATGAAACCCCCGGCTCGTGTGATTGTCAAATGAACACGCGGGGCGTAGGCTCGCTCGGGCATCAAAACAAGAACCCGCTGCTGCGACGCAGTATGTCGCGCGATGTCGCGGGTCACATCAATGCACTCGGAGGAGGGCTCACATGGCAACGCATCACGTCGCGGCGGGATCACTCGCGCTCGCAATCATCGGCCTCGCGGCCGGCAGCGGGGCACACGCCCAGGAAGTCAGCGGACAGAAGCCCGCGACCACCGGTTCGACGGTGCCGAAGTCGATCAACGTCTCGCAGTCGATGCTCAACGCATCGGGCAGCCAGTCGTCGAACTGGCTGCACACCAACGGCGCCTACGACCAGATGCGCTTCTATCCGGGCGCGCAGATCAACACCGGCAACGTCGCCCGGCTGCGTCCGGCCTTCGTCTTCCAGACCGAGGTGGTCGAGTCGATGGAGGTGGCGCCGATCGTCGTCGACGGCGTGATGTACATCACCACGTCGTTCAACCACGTCTATGCACTCGACGCGGTCACCGGCAAGGAGTTCTGGCACTACAAACACAAGATGGGCCCGGTGACCACGTTCTGCTGCGGACCGAACAACCGCGGTGTCGCGATCTCCGGCGGCAAGGTCTTCATGGGCACGCTCGATGCGAAGCTGATCGCGCTGGACGCACGTGACGGCAAGCTGGTCTGGGAGACCCAGATCGAGGACCCGGAGAAGGGCTACAGCGAGACGATGTCGCCGACGGTGGTCGACGGCAAGGTGCTGATCGGGACCAACGGCGGCGAATACGGCATCCGCGGGTTCGTCAAGGCGTTCGATGCCGACAGCGGCAAGGCGCTGTGGACGTTCTACACCATTCCGGAGAAGGGCCACGAGGGGGTCTGGGCCGTCAACGATTCGACCGGCCGCAACATGCATCGCGACATCGCCGCGGAGAAGGCGGCACTCGCCAAGGACAGTTCGTTCTATAAGACACTCGGCGGCGGCGTCTGGATGAATCCCGCGGTCGACCTGAAGAATCGGACGATCTGGTTCGTGGTCGGCAACCCGTCGCCGGACCTGTTCGGCGCCGAGCGGCCCGGCGACAACCTGTACACGGACTCGATCGTTGCGGTCGACCTCGACAAGGGCACCTACAAGTGCCATCACCAGTACATCGCCCACGATGTCTGGGACCTGGACGCGGTCAGTCCGCCGATCCTGGTCGATGCGAAGGACAAGAACGGCAAGATGGTGCCGGCGGTGATCCATGGTGGCAAGACCGGCCACGTCTACGTCCACGACCGCAAGGACTGCAGCCTGATCCGGTTCTCCGACGCGATGGTGCCGCAGGAGAACATGTGGGTCCTGCCGACGGCCAACGGCGCCCGCATGCTGCCCGGGGCGAATGGCGGTGTCGAGTGGTCGCCGATGGCGTTCAACCCGAAGACGCGGATGGCCTACGCGCTGAACCTGCACCAGCCGATGACCTACCATGTCGAGTCCGCGAAGTACCCGGGCGGCTCCAAGCTCTGGCTCGGCGGCGCGTTCAAGGTCATCCCCGGCGAGAAGCAATGGGGCCGGCTGGCCGCGGTCAACGTCGACACCGGCAAGGTCGCGTGGAAACACGACACCGAGCAGCCGCTGATGGGTGGTGCATTGGCGACCGCGGGCGGGCTGGTCTTCTTCGGTGAAGGCAACGGTCACTTCAACGCGATGGACGCGAAGTCCGGCAAGAAGCTCTGGAGCTTCCAGTGCGGCGCCGGGGCCAACGCGATGCCGGTGTCCTATTCGGTGGCCGGCAAGCAGTACGTCGCCATGGGTTGCGGAGGCAACACACAGATCGACTTCAAGCGCGGCAACAGCGTGTTCGTGTTCGCACTCTGACGGATCGCGCGGCACATCGCGTGCCGCGTGGCATCGGCCCGCCCCGGGGCACACTCGCGCCGGGCGGGCCGTCCCTGTTCCCCAGTCCTGTTCCCCCATCTCCGAACGAACCCCGATGCCAAGTACTCCGATGCCGAATCGCATCCGACCGATGACGATCCGCGCGCACCATCCGACCAACCGCCGTCGGCCGGCGTGGCCTCACGCCTCGTGGGCGATGCTCGTGGCCCTGCTGTTCACCTCGCTGCCGGCACAGGCCCAGGACGCACAGGCCGGCGCCCGCAAGGCCGAGCCCTGCCTGGCCTGCCACGGACCCGGCGGCAACTCGCCATCGGGCCAGTTCCCGATCCTCGCCGGACAGACCGCGCGCTACATCTACCTGCAACTGAAGGATTTCAAGGAGGGGCGCCGCACCGAGCCCACGATGATGCCGTTCCTCGAGAACCTGACCCGCGAGGACATGCTCGACCTGGCGGCGTTCTTCGCCGCGCAGAAGCCGCGGCCCAACGGATTCAAGGTCGATGCCGCCAAGGCGGCCAAGGGCAAGGCCAAAGCCGCCGAGACGTTGTGCACGATGTGCCACCAGGGCGGATTCCTCGGTCAGAACGAGATTCCGCGCGTGGCCGGCCAGCACTACGAGTACATCGTCAAGCAGCTGAAGGACTTCAAGACCGCGCGGCGGACCAACGACGCCGGCAACATGGCGAGCGTCTCGAAGACACTGTCCGACGACGACATCGAGGCGCTGGCGAACTATCTCGCCGATCTGTAGTCGCGCGAGAAGCGGCCGCGATCCGGGCGGGTGGCACGACCCCGGCTCGCCCGCGTCGGCGCGCGGCCGCGGACTACTTCTTCTGGTCCGCGGCCGGCGCCGGTGTGCCCCACAGGCCCGCCAGCCGGAACACACCGTCGCTCTCCTGCGCGACGATGACACGCTCGAAGAACTTGCCGATCGCGTACGAGTTCACGTACTGGAACACGTAGATGCGGCCCTTGAAGCCGCTCTTCTCGTCGCCGTCACGCGTGGTGACGTCGACCAGCCGGCTTTCGAGGATCTTGCCCATCTGCGAACGCCCGGTGCTCACATTGGCGACGAACGTGTCCTTGGTGGTCTGCTTCTTCAGGAAATCACTCGACTGCGTGTCCCACAGCCGGTCGAATTCCTTCTCGTCGAGTGATGACAGGATCTGGTTGACCGCCTTGTTGGCATCGTCCTTCTCCGCCGCCCACGACGGGGCGGCGGCGGACAGGACAACAACCGGGGCCAGACAGCCGGCCAGCTCGACGAATCGGCGCATCAGTTCTCCTGGATCAGCACCACCTTGCCGGCGACGGATTCGACGGTGAAGACGTTCTGCACCGTGCCGTTGCGGTCCGCCTCGACACACAGCGAGCGCGAGGCGTTGGGCACCGAAAGGAACCAGCATACCTTGAAGTTGCCGTCGGTGGGAGCGGACTGGATCTGCAGGTCGGCGTGCCACGGCGACGAGGCGTTGGCCGAGGTGAACGACCTGAGTGTCGTGTCCAGCGGGATCGACTGGTTGGCGCCGATGAACAGCGTCGGCACCAGCGAATACCACTGCACTCCGGTGTCCGTGACCGCGACGTTGTCGACCGTCATGCCGGCCGCACTGAGCGCGTACTTGAAGCGCACGGTCGAGGCGCGCTGGGCGTTCAGGTCGGCGTAGTAGACCGCATCGCTGCTCGAGGACGCGTACCAGTAGTAGCGCGCGAACGTCGACGAGGTGTCGCCCATCACCAGCGGGCTGCGAACCGGCGCGCGCTGGGTCTTCAGCAGCGCGTTGATGATCGCCAGACCTGAGGCGCTCCTGACCGCGGGGACCGGGGCGGCCGGCGCGGGTGTCGGCGTCGGACTCGCGACCGGCGCAGGCGCGGGACTCTGGACCGGGGCGGGGCTCTGGACGGGTGCCGGCGTCGGATTTGCGACCGGCGCAGGGGCCGGGCTCTGGACCGGCGCGGGACTCGCGACCGGCGCCGGCGTCGGCGCGGCGGCCACCGGTGCCGGGGATGCCGCGGGTGCCGGCGATGCGGCCGGTGTGCTGCCCGACGACGGCGTGCTCGTCGAGGACGATTCGGTCGTCGCGGCCGCCGGCGTCGGCGCCGCGCCGGCGGAGACCGCCGTCGGTGTGCCCGAGGCCGTCGGCGTCTCGGTGCCACTTCCACCCCCGCCACCGCCGCATGCGGCGATCAGCGTCGTAATCAACAGGCTCGCACGTTTGACCACTTCCATCTCTCCTTGCGATGTGGCGCCGCTTGTCGGCTCCTGGCTGCAGTCGAGCCTTCTTACAGTTGGCGCGAAAGCGGGGAGATGGTAAGTCAGTGCATCAGCAGTGGAAGTGCCGTTTGCCTCGCCGCGGGTACCCGCCGAGGCCGTGAACGATGCCATCAGTGCCCATGTCATCGTTGATTTCAAAGATGTTTTTCGCACTTTTCGACGCGTATCATCAAACGTCAGGACGTGCGGTCCATCACATCTCTTTGCACGGTCGTCAGCGCGTGGCATCGTTCCAGCCACCACCGAGTGCGCGGATCAGGCCGACACTCGCCGCATAACGCCGACCGAGGATGTCGATCGCGGTCCGCTCCGCGGTCAACGCCGCCGCTTGCGCGGTCACCACGTTCAGGTAACTGACCGTGCCGGCCTTGTACTGGTTCAGGGTCAACGCGAGTGTGTCGCGCGCCGCCCGCATCGCCTCGTCGTTGACCCGGGCCTCGACTTCGAGTGCACGCAGCGCGATCAGCTGGTCCTCGACCTCCTGGAAACCCTGCAGCACGATCTGGCGGTAGTCGGCGACGGTCTCGTCGTATGCGGCGATCACGCGATCACTCTCCGCGCGGCGTGCACCGCGATCGAAGAGCACCGTCGACAGGGCCGGGCCGACCGACCAGAAGCGGCTCGGATAACGCAGCCAGTTGCTGGCGCTCAGGCTCTGCAGCCCGGTGGCCACCGAGAACGTGAACGCCGGATAGAACGCGGCTTCGGCGACACCGATCTGTGCATTGGCGCTGGCGACCCGGCGTTCCGCGGCGGCGATGTCGGGCCGTCGCTCGAGCAGTTCGGAGGCGAAGGCGAGCGGCAGCGCGGGGGGATCACCGGCCAGCGGCAGTGGCGGGATCGAGAACGCGGCCGGTGTGGTGCCGACCAGCGCGGCGACCGCGTGTTCGAGCTGTGCCCGCCGGATGCCGACGTCGATCGCCTGCGCCTGTGTCGACTTCAACTGGGTCTCGGCCTGCGTGACGTCGGTGCGTGCGGCCACGCCGGCCGTGTACCGGTTGCGGGTGATCGACAGCGACTGTTCGTAGCCGGTGGCGGTCCGTTCGAGCAGGTCCTTCTGCGCGTCGGCCGCACGCAGCTGGTACCACGCGTCGGCGAGCTGGGCCCGGCTCGACAGGCGCAGCGCCTCCATGTCCGCCGAGGCGGCCTGCAGGGTCGCTTCGCTGGCCTCGATCGTGCGCGCGATGCGGCCCCACAGATCGATCTCCCAGTTGGTGAATCCGGCCGACAGCTGGTGGTTGGTGGTGATCCGCGACAGCGTCGTGACGCCGCCGCCGGGTGCACTGACGGTGAACGCGCTGCGGCTGCGCGGCGTCGAGACCGACGCGGTGACCGTTGGTGTCTGCTCCGAACGCGCGAGCCGCACCGCCGACTCGGCCTGGCGTATCCGCGCCTGCGCGGCCTGCAGACCGGGGTTGTCGGCATCGACCCGTTCCATCAGCGACGCGAGCCGCGCATCGGAGAACACCGACCACCACGGCCCGCGCGGCAGCTGGTCGGCCGGTTGTGCGGTCTTCCAGCCCTCGGCCTCCTTGAACGTCGTCGCGGCCGGTGCCTCGGGTCGCCGGTAGTCCGGTCCGACCGTCGTGCAGCCGGCACACCCGGCGGCGAGCAGCAGCATGCCGAGGTGGCGTCGGTCAGGGATTGGCATGCGCACCTTTCGCGGCCGGCGCCGGCGGGTGGGCACGCCAGCGGGCGAACGCGATCCGCATCCGCTCCAGCCACAGATAGGTCACCGGCGTCGTGTACAGCGTCAGCACCTGCGACAGCAGCAGGCCGCCGAACACAGAGATCCCCAGCGGTTGTCGCAGCTCGGCGCCTTCGCCGAAGCCGATCGCCAGCGGCAACGCACCCAGCATCGCCGCCAGCGTCGTCATCATGATCGGCCGGAAGCGCAGCAGGCAGGCCTCGAAGATCGCTTCGCGCGGCGCCAGTCCCCGATCGCGCCGCGCGCCGACCGCAAAATCGATCAGCATGATCGCGTTCTTCTTCACGATGCCCACCAGCAGGATCACGCCGATCAGCGCGATGATCGAGAACTCGGTGTCGAACGCCATCAGTGCCAGCAGCGCGCCGACACCGGCCGACGGCAGCGTGGTCAGGATCGTGATCGGATGGACCAGGTTCTCGTACAGGATGCCCAGCACCAGGTAGATCGTGACGATCGCCGCCAGGATCAGCCAGGGCTGGTTGTCCAGTGACGCCGCGAAGGCCCGCGCCGTGCCCTGGAAGCCGCCGCGGATCGAGGTCGGCACGCCGAGGCGCACGATCTCGCGTTCGATCGCGGTGGTCGCCTCGCCAAGCGAGACGCCACGCGGCAGGTTGAACGAGACGGTGGAGGCGACGAACGAACCCTGGTGGTTGACCGACAGCGGCGCGAACGTGGTCTCGTAGCGCGAGAACGCGGCCAGCGGCACCTGCGTGCCGTCGGGCAGGCCGACCCAGGTGGACTCCAGCGACTGCGCGCTCTGCGTGTACTGCGGCGCGGCCTCCATCACCACCCGGTACTGGTTCAGCGGATCGTAGATCGTCGAGACGATCCGCTGGCCGAACGCGTTGTTCAAGGTCGCGTCGATCAGCCGGATCGGCACGCCGAGCCGCGCGGCGGCATCGCGATCGATGACCAGCGAGGTCTGTGTGCCCTTGTCCTGCGCATCGGTGCTGACGTCGGCAAGCTCCGGCAGCCGGGACAGCGCCTGCCGGATCCGGGGTTCCCAGGCCCGCAGTTCGCCCAGGTCCTCGCCGAGGAACGTGTACTGGTAGCTGGCGCCTCCCATCCGACCGCCGACCCGGACGTCCTGCGCGATCGACAGCCACAGGTTCGCACCCGGGACCTGCGCCAGCTTCGGTCGCAGCCGCTCGATGACTTCCTCGGACGTCACGTGGCGCTCGGCGAGCGGCTTGAGCGAGATGAACACCATCCCGTTGTTGCGCGCGCCGCCGGAGAATCCGACCACCTGGTCGACCGCCGGGTCGCTGCGGACCAGCTCCACGTAACGTTCCAGCTTGCTCCTGACCGACTGGAACGAACTGCTCTGGTCGGCCTGCAGCCAGCCGAACATGCGCCCGGTGTCCTGCTGCGGGATGAAACCCTTCGGGATCGTGATGTACAGCCACACGTTCAGGCCGACGGTGGCGGCCAGCACCAGCAGCGTCAGCACCGGATGATCGAGGGCGACGCCGAGCGAGCGCCGGTAGCCGGTCGCGAACGCCCGGCCGATGCCGCCGAGCACCCGTCCGGGCGGCTTGCCGGGTCCGCGCAGGACGCGGGCACACATCATCGGCGTGGCGGTCAGCGAGATCACCAGGGAGATCACGATCGACGTGGTCAGCACGACCGCGAACTCGCGGAAGAAGCGGCCGACGATGCCGCCCATCAGCAGGATCGGGATGAACACCGCGATCAGCGACAGGCTGATCGCCAGCACGGTGAACGAGACCTCGCGTGCGCCGGCGAGCGCGGCGGCCATCGGTGTCTCGCCCCGCTCCAGGTGACGCGAGACGTTCTCGAGCACGATGATCGCGTCGTCGACGACGAACCCGGTGGCCACCGTCAGCGCCATCAGCGACAGGTTGTTCAGGCTGTAGCCGGCCAGGTACATCACCGCGAACGTGCCCAGCAGCGACACGGTCACCGCCACCGCGGGGATCACCGTCGCGCGGGCGCTGCGCAGGAACAGGAACACCGCCAGCACCACCAGGCCGATCGCGATCAGCACCGCGCGCTGCACCTCGACCAGCGCGGCCCGGATCGTCGGCGTGCGGTCCTGGGTGACGTCGATGTCGATCGCCGCCGGGACCGCCGCGCGCAGTTGCGGCAGCAGCGTCTTGATCCGGTCGACCGTCTCGACCGTGTTCGCGTTCGGCTGCTTGTAGATCGTCAGCGCCACCGCCGGGCGGTTGTTGAGGATGCCGACGTTGCGCACGTCCTGCACCGAATCGATGACATTGGCGACGTCGGTCAGCCGCACCGGGGCACCGTTGCGCCAGGCGACCACCAGCGGCCTGTAGTCGGCGGCACTTTTCGCCTGGTCGTTGGCGGCGATCTGCCAGTGCCGGTCGTCGTCCTCGACCAGCCCCTTGGGCCGGTTGGCGTTGCTGGCGGCGATCGCGGTGCGCACCTCCTCGCTGCCGATGCCGTACTTGTTCAGTGCCGGCAGGTTCAGTTCGACCCGCACCGCCGGCAGCGAGGAGCCGCTGATCGTCACCTGGCCGACGCCTTCGACCTGCGACAGCTTCTGCGCCAGCACCGTCGAGGCGATGTCGTACATCTGGCCGCGGGTCTTCGTCTCGCTCGACAGCGCCAGGATCAGGATCGGCGCGTCCGCCGGATTCATCTTCCGGTAGGTCGGATTGCTGGGCAGGCTGGTCGGCAACGACGCGCGCGCGGCGTTGATCGCCGCCTGCACGTCGCGTGCGGCACCGTCGATGTCCCGGTTCAGGTCGAACTGCAGCACGATCCGGGTCGAACCGAGCGAACTGCTCGAGGTCATCTCGGAGACCCCGGCGATCTTGCCGAGTGAACGTTCCAGTGGCGTGGCCACGGTCGCGGCCATCGTCTCCGGGCTGGCGCCCGGCAGCGAGGCCTGCACCGAGATCGTCGGGAAGTCGACCTGCGGCAGCGCCGCGACCGGCAGCAGGCCGTAGGCGAGCATGCCCGCCAGCGCGATGCCGAGGGTCAGCAGCGTCGTGCCGACCGGGCGCCGGATGAACGCGGCGACCGGGTTCACGAGGCCTCCGCGAGCCGCGAGCGCCGGGTCAGCCGGTCGAACGCGAGGTAGATCACCGGCGTCGTGTACAACGTCAGCACCTGGCTGACGAGCAGGCCGCCGACCATCGTCAGCCCGAGCGGATGGCGCAGCTCCGAGCCGACGCCGGTGCCGAGCATCAGCGGCAGCGCGCCGAGCAGCGCCGCCGCGGTGGTCATCAGGATCGGCCGCAGGCGCAGCATCCCGGCGCGGTGGATCGCCTCGCGCGGTCCGAGGCCGTCGCGGCGCTCGGCCTCGAGGGCGAAGTCGACCATCAGGATCGCGTTCTTCTTCACGATCCCGATCAGCAGGATGATGCCGATCACCGCGATGATCGACAGGTCGCTGCCCGCGACCAGCAGGGCCAGCAGCGCACCAACCGCCGCCGAGGGCAGCGTCGACAGGATCGTCACCGGGTGGATGAAACTCTCGTACAACACGCCGAGCACGATGTACATCGTCACCACCGCCGCCAGCACTAGCCATAGCGTGTGCTTGAGCGACGCCTCGAACGCGAGCGCCGCGCCCTGGAAGCCGGTGCGCAGGCTCGCCGGCAGCGCCAGGTCGCGCTCGGCGGCGCGGATCGCCTGCACCGCCGAACCGAGCGACTCGCCCGGGGCGACGTTGAACGAGACGGTCGCCGCGGGAAACTGGCCGAGGTGGTTGACCGCGAGCAGCGCGCGCCGCTCGGTCAGACGGGCCACCGAGGACAGCGGCACCGGTGTGCCCAGGTTCGACGACACGTACAGGTCGGCGATGTCGGCAAGCGAGTTGCGATACTCCGGCGCGACCTCGAGCACCACCCGGTACTGGTTGGACTGGGTGAAGATCGTCGACACCAGGCGCTGGCCGAACGCGTTGTAGAGCACGTTGTCGATCGCACTGACCGTGACGCCGAGCCGCGCGGCGGCGTCGCGATCGATGTCGACGAACGCCTGCAGCCCGTCGTCCTGCAGGTCCGAGGCGACCTCGGCCAGTTGCGGCAGCGTGCGCAGCCGGTCAACGATGCGCCCGGTCCAGACGCCGAGTTCGGCCGGATCGATGCCTTCGATCGTGAACTGGTACTGCGTGCGGCTGATCCGGTCCTCGATCGTCAGGTCCTGCACCGGCTGCAGGTAGAGCCGGGTATCCGAGGCCACCGACGCCAGCGAGTCCTTCAGGCGCGCGATCACCGCGTCGATCCCCTCGCGCGCGGCCAGCGGCTTGAGCGTGATCTGCATCCGGCCGCTGTTCAACGTGCTGTTGACCCCGTCGACGCCGATGAACGAGGCGACGTTGGCGACGGCCGGATCCTCGAGCACGACCGCCGCCAGCTCGCGCTGGCGGGCGGCCATCGCCGGAAACGAGGTCGCGGCGGGCGCATCGGTGATGCCGAGCAGCACGCCGGTGTCCTGCGCGGGGAAGAAGCCCTTGGGCACCCACAGGTACAGCAGCACCGTCAGGCCCAGCGTCGCCGCCGCGACCAGCAGCGTCAGCGGCTGGTGGTCGAGCACCGTGTCCAGCGTGCGGCCGTAGCCGGCGATCATCCGGTCGAAGAAACGCTGGCTGACCCGGTAGAAACGTCCCTGTGCCGACTCCGGCATCGGCTTGAGCAGGCGCGCACACATCATCGGGGTCAGCGTCAGCGACACCACCGCCGAGATCAGGATCGCGACCGCGAGCGTGATCGCGAATTCGCGGAACAGCCGGCCGACCACGTCGCCCATGAACAGCAGCGGGATCAGCACAGCGATCAGCGAGAAGGTCAGCGAGATGATCGTGAAGCCGATCTGCTCGGTGCCGCGGTGGGCCGCCTCGCGCACCGGGACCCCTTCCTCGATGTAGCGCGAGATGTTCTCGATGACAACGATCGCATCGTCGACGACGAACCCGGTCGCGATCGTCAGCGCCATCAGCGTCAGGTTGTTGATCGAGAAGCCGGCCAGGTACATCACGCCGCAGGTGCCGATCAGCGACAACGGCACCGCGACCGCCGGGATCACGGTGCCGGCGGCGGTGCGCAGGAACAGGAAGATCACCGCGACCACCAGGCCGATCGCGAACGCGAGCTCGATCTGGACGTCGGTGACCGAGGCGCGGATCGTCGTCGTCCGATCGGTGAGCAGCCGGACCGACACACCGGCTGGCAGCGACGCCTGCAGCTGCGGCAGCAGTCCCTTGACCCGGTCGGTCACCTCGATCACGTTGGCGCCGGGCTGGCGCTGGATGTTGACGACGATCGCCGGCTTGCCGTCGGCCCAGGCGCCCAGCCGGGTGTTCTCCGCGTCGTCGACCACGTGTGCGACTTCACCCAGCCGCAGCGGCGCGTTGTTCCGGTACGCGACCACCAGCCGGCGATAGTCGTCGGCCGAACGGAGCTGGTCATTGGCATCGATCGTCGAGGCGCGGGCCGGTCCGTCGAAGCTGCCCTTGGGGGCGTTGACGTTCGCCCCCTGGATCGCGATGCGGATCTCCTCCATCGACAGTCCGGAGGCCGCCAGCGCGCGCGGGTTGACCTGCACCCGGACCGCCGGGCGCTGCCCGCCGGCCAGCGTCACCAGGCCGACCCCGGGCAGCTGCGAGATCTTCTGCGCGATGCCGGTGTCGGCGAGGTCGAACACGCGGATCAGCGGCACCGTGTCCGAACCCAGCGCGAGCGTGAGGATCGGCGCGTCCGCCGGGTTGACCTTGCTGTACACCGGCGGGGCCGGCAGGTCGCTCGGCAGGAAAGTGACCGCCGCGTTGATCGCCGCCTGCACCTGCTGCGCGGCGACGTCGATGTCCATCGACAGCACGAACTGCAGCACGATCACCGACGCGCCGCCGGCCGACGACGAGGACATCTGCTTGAGCCCCGGCATCTGGCCGAGCTGGCGCTCCAGCGGCGCGGTGATCGACGAGGTGACGACGTCGGGACTCGCGCCCGGATAGAAGGTCGTCACCTGGACCGTCGGATAGTCGACCTCGGGCAGCGCCGACAGCGGCAGCAGCCGGTAGGCGAGAATCCCGCTCAGCAGGATCGCGATCATCAGCAGCGACGTCGCGACCGGCCGTTCGATGAACGGGCGCGACGGATTCATGGATTCGCGGGTTGCCGCGCCGGCTCCGAGGCCAACCGCGGCGCGGCCGACGCCTCGGGCGCGCCGATCTCCACCTTGATGCCGTCGCGCAGCCGATCGGCCCCGTCGATGACGACCTTCTCCTCGGCGACCAGCCCGGACAGGATCACCGCGCGTTCGCCGTCGTTGATGCCGATCTCGACCGGGCGCACGGCCACCGTCATGTCGTCCTTGACCACGTACACGAAGGTGCCGACGCTGCCGCGCTGCAGGGCCGACGCCGGCACCACCCGTGCGCCGCGACGCAGGTCGACGAACATGCGCACGTTGACGAACTGGCTCGGGAACAGCGCCGCGTCCTCGTTGCCGAACTCCGCCTTCAGCTTGACGGTGCCGGTGGTCGGATCGATCGCGTTGTCCGCGGTCAGCAGCAGGCCGCTGGCCAGCCGCGACCGCTGTTCACGATCCCAGGCCTCGACGGCGATGGTGTCGCCGTCACGTTTCGCCAGCCGCAGCATCACTTCCGGCAGCCGGTCCTCGGGAATGCTGAAGACGGCGGTGATCGGATGCATCTGCGTGATCGTGACCAGCCCGTTGACGTCGCTGGCGCGCACGATGTTGCCCGGATCGACCTGGCGCAGGCCGACCCGGCCGGTGATCGGCGCGCTGATCCGGGTGTAGGACAACTGCAGCTTCGCGTTGTCGACCTGGCCCTGGTCGGCGAGCACCGCACCCTCGTACTGGCGCACCAGCGCTTCCTGCGTGTCGACCTGCTGGCGCGCGATCGAATCCTGCGCGAGCAGCTTGCGGTACCGCCCGAGATCGAGCTGGGCGTTCTTCAGTTGTGCCTGGTCGCGTGCGAGCTGGCCGCTCGCCTGCGTCAGCTGGACCTGGAACGGACGCGGGTCGATCTCGGCCAGCAGCTCGCCGGCCTTGACCGTCTGGCCCTCGCGAAAGTGCACCCGCAGCAGCTGGCCTTCGACCCGCGGCCGCACGGTGACCTGGTTGCGGGGAACGACACTGCCGAGTGCGTCGATGCGCACCGGCACGTCGGCCACCGTCACCGGGGCGACCACCACCACCGGCGCCTGGCCGCCGCCGCGCGCACCCGCGCCGCCACCCCCGCCACCGCCACGTGCCGCCGGGCCGCGCGCGCCGGGCCGACCGGCCTTGCCGCCGCTCTCGGTGCCGCTCTCCGCCCGGGTCGCGTCGGCCGAGGGCATCCGGGACTGGCGATACCACCAGCCCGCGGCGACCGCGAGCGCGACCAGCACGATCAGCGCGAGCGTCAGCGTCGATCGGGTCATGCCCTGCTGGAGGGTCCGGGCGGGTTCCCGGATCGACCTGCGCTTCGGCAAGCGATTCATGGAGCCAGTCTACGACGGGACGGGGTGGTACCGGCCGATGGCGGGTGGGGCTTGTGGCACACCGGTCCGGTGGTGACCGGCGGCGGCCTCGCACCGATGGACGGCATGGGCGGTCGTGATTAAGCAGGTAAGGTCGGACGGGTCGGCGGTACGCGTCGCATCGACACCACGAGACGGGCCGCCGGGCGGCCGAGCATCCGGAGGAGCCGGGTCGCCGACGCTACAGTGAGACCCGGTATCAATAGGACGTCAACGAAACTCGACATGCAAAATTCCATCGTCGGCCGGATCGGTTGCCTGGCGCTGGCAGCGCTGCTGGCCGGCGGCTGCAGCACCTCGAAGACCGCATCCGGCGGCAAGACCGACCTGATGATCGCCAATCCGGATGCGGCCGAGCTCGCCCATTGCGACGGGCGCCTGGGCACGGTGGCGATCACCGAGGCCGAAGGCAACGCGCAGACGCTGACCTCGGCCGGCCTGCCGCGCTCGGTCGCACCACTCGCGCGTCACCTGGTCCTGCAGACCGGCTGCTTCACGCTGGTCGACCGTGGCGCGGCCTATGCGCTGCTCGAGCGCGAGCAGCGTCTGCGCGAACAGCAGGGCGCCGATCCGAAGATCCAGGCGATGAGCCTGAAGTCGTTCGACTACCTGATGCGCTTCGAGATCGTGTTCGCCGAACAGACCGGTGGCGGCAAGGGTGTCATCGGCGGCGCGTTCGGCAAGGTCATCGGCGGGCTGGGCATCGACAACAAGGTCAAGGAGTCGATCGTGATGCTCAGCGTGGTCGACGCACGCACCAGCGAGGTGGTCGCCTCGACCACCGGTCGCGGCACCAGCGAGTCGACCGGCCTGGGCAGCGTGATCTTCGGCGGCGGTGCGCTCGCGGTCGAGGGCGGATGGTCGGACACTCCGCAGGCCAAGACGGTCGCCGCGGCCCTCGCCGATGCCTGGAACAAGACGCAGCCGCGTCTCGAGATCCTGATCCCCACGGCGGCCGAAACCGCTGAGTCTCGATAGGGCCGGTCGACCCGGCCGCCGGCCCCGCGTCGCGCGCGGGCAACGCCGCGACATGCCGCTCGTGACGAGGTTCACGCTGTTCGGCGGCCGGAAGCGAAAGTGTCACCTTCCGAGGTCGTTCGATGCCCTAGGGTTGTCGAAGGACGGTTTCGGAGCTCACGCATGGATTGGTTGAAACGGGTCGACGACCAGGATCACGTCGGGGTCGACCAGGCACGAGGCCGGTGCGAAGGCACCTGCGGCAGCACTTGCCAATCCTCCTCCGGGGAGGCGGCGCACGATTGCCACGGCGACGCGGAAATCGACGCGGACCGGCATGACCTGCCCCTGGCCGGGGTCGCGGGTGAGGACGCCGGAGACGAGGACGACGGTTTCGCGGGTTCGCCGGTCTTCACGCTGGCCACGATCCTGGATCCTTCGACCGATGCGTTGACGGCTGCCCGGCGCATGTACGCCGCGTGTCCGACCGGCCTTCGGTTCTTTTCCGAGGATCGCCGCGTCGAACGCACCCGGCTCGGCGCGCAGCCGCCGATGCGGATGTACGACGAGATCGAGCCGGACGCCGAACCGGACGGTGATGCGGCCGAGGACATCAGCGACGAGTTCGCCGACACCACCGCACACGACGAATATTGAGAATCGACGGGCCGGGACGGCACACCGCCAGTCCCGGTTCGCGACGATCCGCCCGGCTCCCCGGGCTGTGTCACGCCGCTGCCGCTGCAGCGCAGTAAAATCCCGCCTTCACCGCGCCGCACCGGCGCGCAACGACCGCGGGGGCTCGCATGGGGATCAACGTCGTCGGCGTCATCGGCGCCGGAACGATGGGCAACGGCATCGCACAGGCATGTGCCGTCAACGGACTGTCGGCGATCATGCAGGACGTCGACACCAAGGCGCTGGAGCGCGGCCTGAAGACGGTCTCCGGTTCACTCGATCGCCTGGTCAAGAAGGACAAGCTGACCGCCGCCGACCGCGATGCCACGCTCGGCCGCATCCGGACCACGCTCGAACCGGCGGACCTGGCCGGGGCCGACCTGATCATCGAGGCGGCCACCGAGAACGAGGCGGTCAAGATCAGGATCCTGCAGGCGGTCGACGCGATCGCACCCGCACAGACGATCATCGCCACCAACACCTCGTCGATCTCGATCACGCGGCTGGCCGCGGCGACGCAACGCGCCGAACGTTTCGTCGGCATGCATTTCTTCAACCCGGTGCCGGTGATGGCCCTGGTCGAGATCATCCGCGGACTGCAGACTTCCGAGGCGACGGTGACCGCGGTGACCGATCTCGCCCGGCGGCTCGGCAAGACCCCGATCGGTGTGCGCAACAGCGCCGGATTCGTCGTCAACCGGATCCTGTGCCCGATGATCAACGAAGCGGTGTTCGTGTTGCAGGAGGGGCTGGCCAGCGCCGAGGAGATCGACGCCGGGATGTCACTCGGCTGCAACCATCCGATCGGCCCGCTCGCGCTGTGCGACCTGATCGGACTGGACGTCGAACTGGCGGTGATGCAGGTGCTTTATGCCGAGTTCAACGATTCCAAGTACCGCCCGGCGCCGCTGCTCAGGGAGATGGTCGCGGCCGGTCGGCTGGGCCGCAAGACCGGGCGCGGCTTCTACAGCTACGACAAGTGACGGTGGACGGGAGCTCAGGCTTCGAACTCGCGCAACGCCTGCAGGTCGAGGACGGTCACCGAGCCGTAGTCGACCCGCAGCAGCCCGCGCTCCTCGAGCCGGCGCAGTGCCTGGTTGACGCGCTGGCGTGACAGCCCGGTCAGGAATCCAAGTTCGGATTGTGAGATGTCCAGGCGCAGGTCACTGCCCGGATACAGCTGCGGATTGAACATCTGGGCCAGGCAGCGGGCGACTCGCCCCTCCGGCCCGAGCATCCGTTCGAACTCGACGGTGGCGATGAACTGTCCGAGCCGCTCGTTGAGCTGCTGCAGCAGGAACCGGTTGAACGGAATGCTCGAGTCGAGCAGCCACTCGAACGTGGATCCGGGCATCATCGCCACCCGGCTGTCGCGCACCGCGATCACGTCGTAGCGGCGCGGTTCGTCCTTCAGCATCGATCCCTCGCCGAACCACCCGCCCGGCGGGATGCCCGCCAGCGACACCGCCCGCCCTTCGAACGACACGCTGCTGATCTTCACCAGCCCGTCGACGACGCCGATCCAGTGCTCGACCGGTTCTCCCTTGCGCAGCACGACGCCGTCGGCAGGCACGTCGCGCACCGTGACACACTGCCGGACCCGGGCTTGCTGCGTCGCATCAAGCGAGTGGAACCAGGAGGAGCGTTGCAGCAGGTCGTCCAGCGACTTCATCGAGTGAACAGTCCGGAGCCGCCGGCTCCCTGTGATGCGGGTTGTCCCTGAATTGTCATGGCGATGACAACTATAGCGCCCGCGCCTGCCTAAACTTCGCCACCGGTCGTGCCCGGATCCCGAACAGTAAGCTGCCGGTAAGCTGCCGCGATCCAGAATCGGCCGCGATCAGACAACGATAACGAGGAGACCGCCAGGATGCCCGAGGGTGCGCCCAAGGCCACGGTGACCGCGTTCGCCGCCCCGGCCGATGCCGACACCACGTTCCCGCGCCTGCTGCGGGAACACGCGAGCCGCCGCCCGACCGCGCCGGCGATCCGCGAGAAAAGCTACGGCATCTGGCAGACGGTGACCTGGAGTGCGTTGCAGGACGAGGTCGAGGCACTCGCCGCCGGGCTGAGCGAACTCGGCCTGGCCCGCGGCCACAACCTGGCGCTGATCGGCGAGAACCGGCCGCGGTTGTACGCGGCGATGATCGCCGCGCAGTCGCTCGGTGCGATCCCGGTGCCGATGTACCAGGACGCGGTCGCGCAGGAGATGGTCTTCGTGCTGCAGAACGCGGAGATCGCGATCGCGATCGTCGAGGACCAGGAGCAGACCGACAAGCTGCTCGAGGTGCGCGAGCAGTGCCCGCTGCTGGCCCACGTGATCTACGACGACGTCCGCGGCATGCGCAACTACAGCGACGCCGCGCTCGGTTCGTACGACGCGTTGCTCGAACGCGGCCGACAGGTCCTGAAGGCCGATCCGCAACGGGTGTCGCGCGAGGTGGACGCTGGCCGGATCGACGACATCGCCGCGATGTTCTACACCTCGGGCACCACCGGCAATCCGAAGGGGGTGATCCACACCCATCGCAGCATGATCGTGCCCTCGCGTGTGGTCTGCGACGTCGAACGCATCGGCCCCGACGACGAGGTGCTGGCCTACCTGCCGATGGCCTGGATCGGCCAGAACATCTTCTCGTACGCGCAGTGGCTGATCAAGGGCTTCACGGTCAACTGCCCGGAGTCGCCCGGCACCGTCGCCACCGACATGCGCGAGATCGGACCGACCTACTATTTCGCGCCGCCGCGCGTGCTCGAGGGACTGCTGACCCAGGTCACGATCCGGATGGAGGACGCCTCGCGGATCAAGCGGGCGCTGTTCAAGCACTACATGGATGTCGCACGCCGGGTCGGCGGCCGGATCCTCGACGGGGACACCGGCGTCTCGTTCGGCGACCGGCTCTCCTACGCGCTGGGCAACCTGATGGTCTACGGGCCGCTGCGCAACGCACTCGGCATGAGCCGCGTGCGCATCGCCTACACCGCCGGCGAGGCGATCGGCCCCGACCTGTTCGCGTTCTACCGCTCGCTGGGCATCAACCTGAAGCAGTTGTACGGATCGACCGAGACCGCGGTCTGGGTCTGCATCCAGCCCGACGGCGAGGTCCGCGCCGACACCGTCGGCAAACCGGTGCCCGGCGTCGAGGTCCAGGTGGCCAGGGACACCGGCGAGATCCTGGTGCGCAGCCCCGGACTGCTGCGCGAGTACTACAAGAATCCGCAGGCCACCGCGGAGGTCAAGGACGCGCAGGGCTGGTACCACACCGGCGACGCCGGGTTCTTCGACCACGATGGCCACCTGAAGATCATCGACCGGGCGAAGGACGTCGGCAAGCTCGCCGACGGGGCGCTGTTCGCACCGAAGTACATCGAGAACAAACTGAAGTTCTTTCCGTTCATCAAGGAGGCGGTCTCGTTCGGCCACGGCCGCGACCGGGTCTGTGCGTTCATCAACATCGACTTCGAGGCCTGCGGCAACTGGGCCGAACGTCGCAACCTGCCGTACTCGGGCTACGCGGACCTGGCCGCCAAACCCGAGGTCGCCGAACTGATCGCCGACTGTGTCGGCAAGGTCAACGCGGACCTGGCGCAGGATCCGTCGGTGGCCGCGTCGCAGATCCACCGCTTCCTGGTGCTGCACAAGGAACTCGACCCGGACGACGACGAGATGACCCGCACGCGCAAGGTCCGGCGCGGCTTCATCGCCGACAAGTACAAGGTGCTGGTCGATGCGCTGTACGAGGGCAAGGCGTCGCAGTACATCGAGACCCAGGTCCGCTTCGAGGACGGCCGCACCGGCAGGATCGCCGCCGAGCTGCAGATCGTCGATGCGAAGACGGTGCCGATCGCCCCGGTGCTGAAGAAGGCCGCATGACAACCGCCGTGCGGACACACCGTGGTGCCGGGGCCGGTTCATGAGCGAGCGCAGGATCGGCGAGGAAGTCCTGCGCCTGGAGCACATCTCGCTGTCCTTCGGCGGCGTCAAGGCGCTGACCGACATCTCGTTCAACGTCCGCGAGCACGAGATCCGCGCGATCATCGGCCCCAACGGCGCCGGCAAGAGCTCGATGCTGAACGTGATCAACGGAGTCTACACGCCGCAGCAGGGTGAGATCCTGTTCCGCGGCCAGCACTTCCGCGAGATGAATCCGCACCGCGCCGCGCGGATGGGCATCGGCCGCACGTTCCAGAGCCTGGCGCTGTTCAAGGGCATGAGTGTGCTCGACAACATCATGACCGGGCGCAACCTGCGCATGAAGTCCAACATCCTGCTGCAGGCGCTTCGCGTCGGCCCGGCGGACCGGGAGGAGATCGAGCACCGCGAGTTCGTCGAGCGGATCATCGACTTCCTGGAGATCCAGCCGTACCGCAAGACACCGGTCGGGCGCCTGCCATACGGCCTGCAGAAGCGGGTCGACCTCGGCCGTGCGCTGGCGATGGAACCCAGCCTGCTGCTGCTCGACGAACCGATGGCCGGCATGAACGTCGAGGAGAAGCAGGACATGTGCCGCTTCGTGCTCGACGTCAACGACGAGTTCGGCACGACGATCGTGCTGATCGAACACGACATGGGCGTGGTGATGGACATCTCGGACCGGGTCGTCGTGCTCGACTACGGCAAGAAGATCGGCGACGGCGAACCCGACGAGGTCCGCAACAACGAGGAAGTGATCCGCGCCTACCTGGGGACCAGCCACTGATGAGCCGCAAGAACCTTCCGGTCGCGATCCTGCTCGCGCTGCTGGCCGTCGGCGCCGTGTTCCCGCTGTTCCAGGCCGGCACCAACCCCGGCTTCTGGCTCGAGGTGCTGATCGGCGGGCTGATGGCCGGTGTGCTGTACGCGCTGGTCGCCCTCGGCTTCGTGCTGATCTTCAAGGCCTCCGGTGTGTTCAACTTCGCGCAGGGTGCGATGGTGCTGTTCGCCGCCCTGTCGCTGGCCCGGCTCGCCGAGAGGATGCCGCTGTGGCTCGCGTTCATCGCCGCGGCGGCGATCATGGTCGCGCTGTCGTGGCTGATCGAGCGGCTGGTGCTGCGCCGGCTGGTCAACCAGGAGGGGGTGACGCTGCTGATGGCCACCCTGGGCATCGCGTATTTCCTGGACGGATTCGGCCAGACCGTTTGGGGCAGCGACATCTATTCGATCGACCTGGGCATCTCCAAGGATCCGCTGATGGTGATGGAGAACCTGTTCCAGGGCGGCGTGCTGCTCAATCGGGACGACATCGTCGCGGCGGTGGCGGCCACCGGGCTGGTGATCGCCCTGGCGCTGTTCTTCCAGAAGACACCCACCGGCCGCGCGCTGCGGGCGGTGGCCGACGATCACCAGGCCGCGCAGTCGATCGGCATCCCGTTGTCGCGGATCTGGGTGATCGTCTGGTCGGTCGCCGGTTTCGTCGCGCTGGTCGCGGGCACGGTCTGGGGCAGCAAGCTCGGCGTGCAGTTCTCGCTGCAGGAAGTCGCGCTGCGTGCGCTGCCGGTGGTGATCCTCGGCGGCTTCACCTCGGTGCCGGGCGCGATCATCGGCGGGCTGATCATCGGCGTCGGCGAGAAGATGGCCGAAGTGTTCTTCGCACCGATCCTGGTCAAGGCGTTCGACCTGGCCGGCGGCGGCATCGAGAACTGGTTCGCGTACGTGCTGGCGCTCCTCTTCCTTCTGGTCCGCCCGGAAGGCCTGTTTGGAGAAAAACACATTGATCGCGTATGAAATACGCGATCAATGTGTTTTCGGTGAAGGCTGACTTGCGAAGCAAGTCAAGCGAAGCGTGCCGTAGCCAAAAACACATCGATCGGGTCATGAGGCACGCGATCAATGTGTTTTCGGTGAAGGCTGACTTGCGAAGCAAGTCAAGCGAAGCGTGCCGTAGCCAAAAACACATCGATCGGGTCTGACCCATGTTCTATCGCGAGAACGGCCAGTTCAAGGCCACCTACATCGCCGACCAGCAGCTGCTGCCGATCCGGCAGGACCGGATCGCGCTGTGGCTGTTCCTCGCGTTCGCGTTCGTCGTCGTGCCGCTGACCGCCGGCGAATACACGTTCCGGGCGCTGCTGATCCCGTTCATGATCTACGCGCTGGCGGCGATCGGGCTGAACCTGCTGGTCGGCTACTGCGGCCAGATCTCGCTGGGCACCGGTGGTTTCATGGCGGTCGGTGCGTACGCGGCGTATGGCCTGGTCACGCGGCTGCCGGACCTGAACTTCCTGCTCGTGCTGATCGCCGCCGGCGGCTGCTCGGCGCTGATCGGCATCCTGTTCGGCATCCCCAGCCTGCGCATCAAGGGCCTGTACCTGGCGGTGGCGACACTGGCCGCGCAGTTCTTCCTCGACTGGACGTTCGCGCGGGTCAAGTGGTTCACCAACTACTCCAGCTCGGGGTCGGTGTCCACACGCGACATCGAGATGTTCGGCTACGTGTTCGACACACCGGCCAAGAAGTACCTTTTCGTGTTGTCGGTGCTGGTCGTGGTCACGCTCGGTGCCAAGAACCTGGTCCGTGGCCACATCGGCCGGGCCTGGATGGCGATGCGCGACATGGACGTCGCCGCCGAGGTGATCGGCATCCGCCCGGTGTACGCGAAGCTCACCGCGTTCGCGGTCAGCTCGTTCATCGTCGGTGTCGCCGGCGCGCTGTGGGGTTTCATCCACCTGGGATCTTGGGAACCGGCGGCCTTCAACCTGCAGGTTTCGCTGCGGCTGCTGTTCATGATCATCATCGGCGGCATGGGATCGATCCTCGGCTGTTTCTTCGGCGCCGCGTTCATGTGGTTCCTGCCGATCCTGCTGAACCAGTTGCCGACGACACTGGGCATTCCGCTGTCGACGGCGGCGATCGCGCACCTGGAACTGATGATCGTCGGCGCATTGATCGTGTTCTTCCTGATCGTCGAACCGCACGGGCTCGCGCGGTTGTGGGCGATCGCCAAGGAGAAGCTGAGGCTCTGGCCTTTCCCGCACTGAGTCCCGCGGGAACGCGGCTCGGGACGGGCCCGGGTGGTCTTGACGATGGAGGCGGGTGCACCAGGGATCGGTGCGGATCGTTGTTGGAAGATCGTTCGCGCGGGTCCGGCCAGGCCGGGACGGAGCGACGACATCAGGATGTGGAACACCCACTGTCAAAGGAGACAGGCGATGTTGTTGAGTGACAAGGCGAAACTGACGGCGGCCGCGATCGCGGCGATCGGTGCGCTGGCCGCGGGTTCGGCGCCCCAGACGGCCCAGGCCCAGGCCAAGGAGCAGTTCTTCCCGGTGCTGGTCTACCGGACCGGCGCTTACGCGCCCAACGGCGTGCCGTTCGCCAACGGCTACGTCGACTACCTGAAGCTGGTCAACGCCCGCGACGGCGGCATCGGCGGCGTCAAGATCATCTACGAGGAGTGCGACACCCAGTACGCGACCGACCGCGGGGTCGAGTGCTACGAGCGGCTCAAGGGCAAGGGCCCGACCGGCGCGGCGGTGTTCCACACGTTGTCGACCGGCATCACCTTCGCGGTCACCGACAAGACCGCAACCGACAAGATCCCGATCATCACCGCCGGCTACGGCCGCTCCGAGTCGATGGACGGCACCGTGTTCAAGTACAACTTCCCGCTGTCGGGCATGTACTGGACCGCCGCCGACATCCTGGTCCAGCACGTCGGCAAGAAGGAAGGCGGGCTCGACAAGCTCAAGGGCAAGAAGATCGCGCTGGTCTACCACGACTCCCCGTACGGCAAGGAGCCGATCCCGCTGCTGCAGGAGCGCTCGAAGATGCACGGCTTCGAGCTGTCGCTGCTGCCGGTGTCGCATCCAGGCGTCGAGCAGAAGGCGACCTGGCTCCAGGTCCGCCAGCAGCGGCCGGACTACGTGTTCCTCTGGGGCTGGGGCGTGATGAACTCGACGGCGCTCAAGGAAGCGGTCGCCACCGGTTACCCGCGCGAGAAGATGTACGGTGTCTGGTGGGCCGGGGCCGAGCCCGACACACGACCGGCAGGCGACGGCGCCAAGGGCTACAACGCGCTGGTCTTCCAGTCACCGGCGGGCCAGGGCAAGGTCCACCAGGACATCATGAAACACGTCTACGACAAGGGCGAGGGCACCGCGAAGAAGGAAGAGGTCGGCGAGGTGCTCTACAACCGCGGCCTGGTCGCGGCGATGCTGTCGGTCGAAGGCGTCAAACGCGCCCAGACCAAGTACGGCAAGAAGCCGCTGACCGGTGACCAGGTGCGCTGGGGCCTGGAGAACCTGGCGCTCGACGACAAGGCGATCGCGGCGCTCGGCTTCACCGGCTTCATGACGCCGGTGCAGACGACTTGTGTCGACCACATGGGCGGCAACCAGGCGTACCTGCACACCTGGGACGGCACCAAGTGGCAGAAGACCTCGGACACCTACTCGGCCGACATGCAGATCATCAAGCCGATGGTGACCGCGGCGGCCAAGAAGTACGCGGCCGAGAAGAAGGTCGAGACGCGCGACTGCGCGAAGGAAGCCTCGATGTGATGTCCGTGGCCGCCCCTCGTCGGGGCGGCCGGCGGCGCCGGTGCGTGCCCGATGGCGCCCGGCGCCGGTTCGACCGAAGTCCAGGAAGGTCCGCATGAGCCAGCCGCTGCTGAAGGTCAACGGGATCGAGGTGATCTACAACCACGTGATCCTGGTGTTGAAGGGGGTGTCGCTGACGGTGCCCGAAGGCGGCGTCGTCGCGCTGCTCGGTTCCAACGGCGCCGGCAAGACCACCACGCTGCGCGCGGTCTCGAGCCTGCTCAAGGCCGAACGCGGCGAGGTCACCAAGGGCCACATCGAATACCAGGGTCAACGCATCGACAAGCTGACGCCGTACGACCTGGTCAGCCGCGGTGTCGTGCAGGTGATGGAAGGACGGCACTGTTTCGGCCACCTGACCGTCGAGGAGAACCTGCTCACCGGTGCGTACACCCGCAAGGCCTCGCGTGCCGAGATAGCGCAGGACCTGGAGAAGGTCTACGCGTATTTCCCGCGCCTGCGCCAGCGCCGCACCAGCCAGGCCGGCTACACGTCGGGCGGCGAACAGCAGATGACCGCCGTCGGCCGCGCGCTGATGGCACGCCCGAAGATGATCCTGCTCGACGAACCGTCGATGGGACTCGCGCCGCAGATCGTCGAGGAGATCTTCGAGATCGTCCGCGACCTGAACAAGAAGGAAGGGGTGAGCTTCCTGCTCGCCGAACAGAACACGAACATGGCGCTGCGCTACGCCGACTACGGGTACATCCTGGAGAGCGGCCGCGTGGTGATGGATGGCAGCGCACCGGACCTGGCCAGCAACGAGGACGTCAAGGAGTTCTACCTCGGGCTCGCCAAGGAAGGCCGGAAGAACTTCCGGCAGGCCAAGTTCTACCGACGCCGCAAGCGCTGGTTGAGTTGAAGACGCCCCAGGATGAGGACGCCCCCGAAGCGCCTTCGGCGCCTCCCCCACTGGGGGCGCCGCTCGCGGACCGGCGGAGCCGGATCCTGCTGCGGCTCCATGTTGCGTCGGCGACCGGCGGGGGGTTGCTCGACTGTCCGGCCGGGTTTGTGATGGAAGGGTGAGATGAGCGGATCGGACTTCTTCGACGAGCTGGAGACCCGCGCGCCGGAGGCACGCGAGGGTGCGCTGATGGCGCGATTGCCCGGGCTGCTGAAGCTGGCGATCGGCAAGGCGCCGGGATGGGCGGAGCAGCTGGCCGGTGTCGATCCGGTGGCGGTGTCGTCGCGCAAGGCGCTCGCTTCACTGCCGGTGCTGCGCAAGAGCGACCTGAAGGCGCTGCAGGACAAGCGGCCGCCGTTCGGGGGACTGACGACCGAACCGGTCGGTCGCCTGGGGCGGCTGTACATGTCGCCCGGTCCGATCTTCGATCCCGAAGGCGGCGGCGAGGATCCGTGGCGCACCGCGCGTGCGTTGTGGGCCGCCGGCGTGCGCCCGGGCCATGTGCTGCAGAACTGCTTCGGGTATCACCTGACCCCGGGTGCCTGGATGGTCGACGGCGGCGCGCGGCGCATCGGCTGTGCGGTGATCCCCGCCGGTGTCGGCCAGACCGAGCAGCAGATCGAAGCGCTGCGGGTGTTCAGGCCCGATGCCTACGTCGGCACACCGTCTTTCCTGCGCATCATCATCGAGAAGGCCCGCGAGACCGGTGCCGACATCGGTGCGCTCAAGCGTGCGCTGCTCGCGGCCGAGGCGTTGCCGCCGAGCCTTCGGCAGTGGTTTCGCGACCAGGGCGTCGAACGGGTGCTGCAGTGGTACGGCACCGCGGACCTGGGCATGGTCGCCTACGAATCCGAGGCGATCGACGGCATGATCCTCGACGAGGACCTGATCCTCGAGATCGTCCGCCCGGGCACCGGTGAACCGGTCGCCGACGGCGAGGTCGGCGAGATCGTCGTCACCAGCTTCAATCCGGTCTACCCGATGATCCGCTTCGCCACCGGTGACCTGTCGGCCGTGCTCGCCGGCCCGTCGCCGTGTGGTCGCACCAACGTCCGCATCCGCGGCTGGATGGGTCGCGCCGACCAGACGACCAAGGTGCGCGGGATGTTCGTGCATCCGGGCCAGGTCGCCGAGATCGTCAGGCGTCATGCCGAGATCGTGCGTGCGCGCCTGGTGATCGAGGGCGAGATGGCCGATGACCGGATGACGCTGCACTGCGAAGCCACGGCGCATCCCGAGGGGCTCGACGCGAGGATCGCCGACACGATCCGCGATGTCACCAAGCTGCGCGGTGTGGTGAAGCTGGTGGCCGCCGGCAGCCTGCCGAACGACGGCAAGGTCATCGAGGACGCGCGCAAGTACACCTGAGGCGCCGGCACGCGTCGGCCGGATCACCCGGGGGCCGATCGCGGCTGTTCCCCTGTCGCCGCAGCCGTCCCGCGCGGACGACCGACCGCCTGACGTATCCTCTGCGGACCACCCCGAGAGGAGCGCACCGATGTTCCAACCTGGATTGCTGGCCGGCAGGCGTTACCTGGTGACCGGCGGCGGCACCGGCCTGGGCCGGGCGATGAGCGAGCGGTTCCTGCAGCTCGGCGCATCGGTCGTGATCTGCGGCCGGCGCAAGGCGGTGCTCGACGAGACCGCCGCCGAGATGACCGCGACCTATGGCGGCAAGGTCGAGACCCATGGCCTGGACATCCGCGACGCGCAGGCGGTCGATGCGATGGTCGAGCGGATCTTCACCGACGGGCCGCTCGACGGCCTGGTCAACAATGCCGCCGGCAACTTCATCAGCCCGACCGAGGCGTTGTCGTCGCGTGCGTTCGACGCGATCGCCAACATCGTCTTCCACGGCACCTTCTATGTCACCAACGCGATCGGCAAGCAGTGGATCCGCGGTGCACGCGAGGCCGGCGGCTGGCAGCCGGGCAAGCCGATGAAATCGGTGCTGTCGATCGTCGTCACCTGGGTCGACAACGGCGGCCCCTACGTGGTGCCGTCGGCGATGAGCAAGGCCGGTGTCGCGACGATGACCCGTTCGCTCGCCGTCGAGTGGGCGAAGTACGGCATCCGGCTGAACGCGGTCGGCCCGGGCGAGATCCCCACCGAGGGCATGAGCAAGCGACTGAATCCCGGCGAGGAACCCGGCGCGCGCTCGAAGGCGACCAATCCGCAGATGCGCCCCGGCACGATGAGTGAACTGCAGAACCTGGCGACGTTCCTGATGGCACCCGGCTGCGACTGGCTGACCGGCGAGGTGCTGTTCATGGACGGGGCCAACCACCTGGCGACCGGCGGCACCTTCTACGCGCTGCGCGAATGGAGCGACGCGCAGTGGCAGGAGGCGCGCGACCGGATCGAGGCGCAGAACGCGAAGGACCGCGGGCAGCGGGGCTGAGGCAGGGAAGGATCACCGGCGAAGGAATCCGGTCAACGCTTCGTTGAATGCCTGCGCATGGCTCACGTTGCAGCCATGCGGGGCACCTTGCAGCACGACCAGTTCACTGCCCTCGATCGCCTCGTGGGTGCGCTGCCCGGACCCCTCCAGGGGCACGGTCGCATCGGCGTCGCCGTGCAGCACGAGCGTGGGCACGGTGACGTTGGCGAGGTCGTCGCGGAAGTCGGTGGTGCCGAAGGCCTTCATGCAGCCGAGCGCCGCGGCCTGGTCGGACTGGCGGCACAGCGTGATGGCCTCCTGGCGCTGTGCCTCGGAGACGCAGAGCTTGCCGTTGGCCGAGAAGAATCCGGTCGTGAACTGGTCGAAGAACGCCTCACGATCGGCCCGCAGGCCCGCTTCCATCGTCCTGGCCGCGTCCTCGGTGAGTGGACCTTCGGGATTGTCGGGTGTCTTCATCAGGAACGGCGGCACGGCCGCCGCGAACACGATCCGATCGAGACGGCTCTCGCCGTGCCGACCGACATAACGCGCAACCTCGCCCCCGCCCATCGAGAATCCGACCAGGCTGACCCGGTCCAGGCCCATCGATTCGATCAGCGCCGCGAGATCGTCACTGAGGGTGTCGTAGTCGAAGCCGTCGCGTGGCTTGTCCGAGTGGCCGAATCCGCGCCGATCGTAGGTGATCACGCGCAGGCCCGCGGCCGAGAGTGCCGGTACCTGGGGTTTCCAGGCTTCTCCCGAGAGTGGCCAGCCGTGGATCAGGATGACCGCTGGGCCGGTGCCGCCGGTGTCTTCGACATGCAGGTCGACTTTCTCCTGTTGCGCCATGGAACTTCTCCGTCGGGGTTGAACGAAGGCACCACGGTAGGTCACGCGGCGGATGGGGCTTGTCGGACGATACCGCGCTCACACGTGGGCGCATGCCAACCTCTCGTGCGGCCGACGAGGCGGGTGATAATCCGGACAGGCACCGTCACGCCAGCCGTCGAAACCGCCTGCCGAGGACCCATGCAGATCAGAACCACAGCCGAACTGCGTGCCCTGTACGCACAACCGGTCGAACGTGTCCGCCTGAAGGAACTGCGCGCACTCGACAGGCACTGCCGCGCCTTCATCGCCCGTTCACCGTTCGTCGTGCTGGCCACCTGCGACGAGCGACACCACCTCGATGCATCGCCGCGCGGCGGAGCCCCGGGGTTCGTGCAGGTGACCGACGATGGCGCGCTGCTGCTGGCCGACTCGCCCGGCAACAACCGGCTCGACTCGTTGCAGAACATCATCGCCACCGGCAGGGTCGGACTGCTGTTCCTGATCCCGGGGTTCGACGAGACGCTGCGGGTCAACGGCGATGCGATCCTGTCGACCGCTGCCGCCGACATCGGGCGCTGCACGACCGACCGGCGTGTGCCCAAGGTCGTGATCCGGGTGGCGGTGACCGCCGCCTATCTGCACTGCGCGAAGGCGTTCATGCGCTCGAAGCTGTGGGACGAGACCGCGAAGGTCGAACGCACGACACTGCCGACGATCGGGCAGATGCTCGCCGAGCAGACCGGGCTGGACATCGTTCCCGAGACGCGCGAGGAGATGGTGCGGCGGTATGCCGCGGATCTTTGAGGTTCCGTGCCGTACGGTTCGAGATGCCAGTCGCTGGTCACGGCGCCGATCTGCCATCGGACGCTGCATCACTTCCCTGTCGCGGAGGAACTGCAGGCGTCGCCAGCGGCGCGCTCCCGCGGCCCGTCTCGTGCAACCGGACGCGGGAGACCAGCCAGACCGCGATCAGGCTGAAGGCCAGCGCGAGCCATCCCGCCCGGCCGTAGCCGAGCACCCGCCCGTCGTCGGCCCGGCTGATCAGCAGCCCGCCGACGATCGACGCTACGCCCATCGCCGCGGACTGCACACACCCCTGCAGCGACATGAACGTGCCGCGCAGGCGCGGTTGCGCGGCGGAGGTGACGATCGCCATTCCCGGCACCATCCGCCCCGAAGCGAGGATGAAGAAGGCGGTCGAGACGACGAGATAGATCGGCAGCGGCGTGGTTCCCAGATGGGTCAGCACCAGCATCGGCACGGCGGCCGACAGCACCACCAGCCGGAAAGTCGGCACCTTGCCCCAGCGGTCGGTCAGCGAGCCGAACAGCCGGGCCGTGAAGAATGTGGCCACGCCGCCGGCGAGATAGACCAGCGGAATGTCCGCGGTGGCGATGCCGACCGTGCTGACGCTGTAGATCGTGATGTACGGGATAATCGCGAAGCTGCTGCCCATCAGCAGTGCCGACAGGATGACCGCACGCCAGTGGTTGGGCTCGGACACCGTCGCCTTCAGGGCGCCCAGCGGTGAAAGCTCCATCGGCGCCTGCCGGTAGACCGGCATCACCCGCCACGCCAGCACCGCGACGATTGCGCTGCCGGCCGCGATCGCGATGAACGGCCAGTGCCAGCCGAGGTGTTCGGCGAGCCACAACGACCCCGGCACGCCGGCCACGGTTGACAACGAGAACGCACCCATCACCACGCCCATCGCGCGGCCGCGGCGCTCGAACGGGATCACGTCGCCGATGATCGTCTGCACCATGGCGCCGAGCACGCCACCGAACGCACCGGCCGTGATCCGTGCGGCCATCAGCGCGCCGTAGCTGGTGGCCAGCCCGCACGCCAGTGTCGACAGCGCGAAGCCCGCGTACAGGATCAGCACCAGCCGCTTGCGCTCGAAGCGGTCGATGACCAGCGACGCCGCGAGTCCCGCCGCACCGGCGGCCAGCGTGTAGGCCGACACCAGCGCGCCGAACCGGGCATCGCTGATCGCGAAGGTCCGGGTGAGCTGCGGGCCCAGCGGCATCATCACCATGAAGTCGACGATGTTCGTGAACTGGATGCTGGCAAGGACGAACAGCAGCAGCCGCTCCTGGGAGGGCTTGAGCAGCGGCGCATTCAGCGGGGATACGATCGGTGAGGCGGCGGGAGGCATCGAGGCGGACCGGGCACAATCCGCAACGATAGCGCAGCACGGGCTTTCGCGCCCGGTAGCCCCCGTGCACCGACTTGTGGCGCCCACCGCGGCCGGCGATACTCGGCTCCTTGCGCGACTCGCCTTATAGCTCCGGAGTGGACCCCATGAACGCCTCGCATCCGATCGCCCGATGGCACGGCATCGTCGTCCGGCACGCGCCTGCGGAACTCGACACCCTGCTGGCCGACGACGCGGTGTTCGTCTCTCCGGTTGTCCATGCGCCGCAGGCGGGCAAGGCACTGGTGATGGCGTACCTGGGCGCGGCCTTCCAGGTCTTCTTCAATCCGTCGTTCCGCTACGTGCGTGAGATCATCGGACCGAACGACGCGGCGCTGGAGTTCGAGACCACGATCGACGGTACCTTCGTCAACGGGGTCGACCTGATCCGATGGAATGAAGAAGGCCGGATCATCGAATTCAAGGTGATGATCCGCCCGCTCAAGGCGATCCAGCTGATCCACCAGAAGATGGCGGCGATGCTGGAAGCGATGAAACCGCGATGAGCCGAAGCCCCATCGTGCCCTCGTTCCGTCCGCGGGCGTCGACAACCGACGCAACGCCGATCGCTCGACGATCGGAAGCCGGAACCGTCGATGCCGCCCGCCGCACGTTGATCCTCGCCGCGCCGGCCGGTCTCGCCGCCTGTGTCGGCCTGCCGTCGATCGACACCACCGCTGGTGATACCGACGCACGCGCCGGGTTCGACCGCTGCCTGCGGGCCCATGGCCTTGACGCCTGGCGCCGGATCACCGACGTCAGCGTCGCCTACGACGGCGAGTGGTATTCGATCGTCAGGCGTGTGCAGCCGGTGCTGGTCGACGAGCAGTTCCGCCGCAGCTCCGAGGAGCGGCTGCTGACCGGACAGCCGGTGATGTCGCAGCTTCACACCGGCCCGGGCGGACGGAAGTTCGTTCGTCGCGACGGCCGCTCGACCACGGTCTGGTACAACAACAACGCGACCGGCAACACGACGGCGGATGCTGAACGGATCGCCGCCTCGTCGCTGGTCGTCGACGCCTACCGGATGTTCCTCTGCGGTCCGTTCTTCTTCGCCGAACGTTCGGCGGTGATGGCGTACGGCGGCAGCGATCAGCTCGACGGGCGCAGGCACACGATCGTGCTGACGAGTCTCACGCCGGGCCTGGGCTGGGCCGGCGAGGATCGCTTCGCGCTTTGGATCGACGAGACCAGCGGCCTGCTGTCGCGGGTGCGTTTCACGATCGAGGCACTCGACAGCACGAAGGGTGCCGTCGTCGAGGTCGATTTCTCCGGCCATCGCGAGATCGCTGGTGTGAAGTGGCCGACCCGCTTCTTCGAACGGATCCGCACGCCGCTGCCGATGCTCCCGGCGCACCGATGGTGGATGACCGGGCTCGACGTGAATCGCGGCCTGGCAGCGGCGGACCTCGCCGGGCCGGCCTGGTCGGCGAAGGCGGCGGTGCCGGCACGGCGGCTCGAGGGTTGAGGACACGAGCCCGCGCGACCGGATGCCGGGCCCGCTGATGGGAGGAACACCGATGGAACGTACCGGACGCTGCCTTTGTGGTCAGGTCACCTTCCGGGTGACTGGGGACCCGGTCACCTCGCGGGTCTGCTGGTGCCGCGACTGCCAGCACATCGCCGGCAACGGCACGGTCAACGCGATCTTTCCGGCGTCGGCGGTGTCGATCGAAGGCCGGCTGGCCGAGTTCAGGAAGATCGCCGACAGCGGCAACGAACTGCGCCGCCGCTTCTGTCCGGACTGCGGCTGCCATCTGTTCGCCGTGTCGTCGGCGCGTCCGCAGCTGATGGTGCTGCGTCTGGGCACGCTGGACGACCCGTCGTCGATCCGGCCGTCGGTGAACATCTGGACCGCGAGTGCGCCGGCGTGGGCGTGTATGGATCCGGACCTGGAGCATGTCGAGCGGCAGCCCGCTCCTGCCGGGCCGCCGCCGACGCCGACATGACCCGGGCGGGTGATCCGGCCCGGGACCGGTCACCTCAATGGCTGATCATCCACGGCCGTTTCGTCGGAAACGCCTTGGCGCCGTTCGCTGCCGTCACCGTCGCGCCGCGCCGTCCGGGCGAGCAGCATCCGCAACCCGCCGGATGCCGCATGCGCACGTATTCCCCCGAACTGCGCGGCTCGTGTCGTGCACGTTCGTTGATCTCCAGCGCGCGCCGCGTATCGGGGCCGAGCGCGGCCAGGTGAGGTGCACACGCCACCACGCGGGCACTTGCCGTCCCGCAGTCCGGACAGTCGGTCGGATCGTTGCGCGCCGCCAGCGGCTGCAGCAGCGCGAAGCCGCCGCAGCGCGGGCAGTCGTAGTCGTAGGTCGGCATCGGTGTTCCTCGTCAGACATCCGGTGACAGCGGCACTTCGATGCCCGGCGTGACCGCCTTGACCGGGCCGTTCGCGTTGGGCCGCACGTCGAAGTCGAAGATCTGCGTCGGCAGCCACAGGGTCGCACAGGCGTTCGGGATGTCGACGACGCCGCTGATGTGGCCCTGGACCGGCGCGGTGCCGAGGATCGCGTACGCCTGCGCTTTCGAGTAGCCGAACTTGGTCAGGTATTCGATCGCGTTCAGGCAGGCCTGCCGGTAGGCGACATGGACGTCCAGGTAGTGCTGCTGGCCGTACTCGTCGACCGAGATGCCCTCGAAGATCAGCCAGTCGTTGTAGGTGGGTGTGATCGGGCTCGGCTTGAAGATCGGGTTCCTGATCCCGTACTTGGCCATGCCGCCCTTGATCAGCTCGACCTTCATGTGCACCCAGCCGGCCATCTCGATCGCGCCGCAGAACGTGATCTCGCCGTCGCCCTGGCTGAAGTGCAGGTCACCGACCGACAGGCCGGCGCCGTCGACGTAGACCGGAAAGTAGATCTTCGAGCCGCGCGACAGGTCCTTGATGTCGCAGTTGCCGCCGTGTTCGCGCGGCGGCACCGTGCGTGCACCTTCGGCGGCGACTTTTGTCTTCGCCTCGCCGGTGGCCGCGCCGGCATGGGCGGTCTTCGCGAACGGCGGGTTGGCCAGCGGCGGCGAGCGGGTCGGGTTGGTCGCGATGAAGTCGACTTCGCGCTTGTTCCACATCTCGAGCATCTTCTGGTCGGGCAGGCAGCCGATCAGGCCCGGATGGATCAGGCCGGCGAAGCGGACATTGGGCACGTGCCGGCTGGTCGTGTACAGGCCGTGGAAATCCCAGATCGATTTCTGCGCCAGCGGGAAGTGGTCGGTCAGGAAGCCGCCACCGTTCTTCTTGCTGAAGAAGCCGTTGAATCCCCACAGGCTGTCGGGCTTGGCGCCGACGTCGAGCAGGTCGACCACCAGCAGGTCACCGGGCTCGGCGCCCTTGACACCGACCGGGCCGGACAGGAAATGCACCGTCGTCAGGTCGACGTCGCGGACATCGTCGGCGCTGTTGTTGTTCTGGATGTAGCCGCCGGTCCAGTCGTAGGTCTCGAGCACGAACTCGTCGCCGGGCTTGACCCAGCAGGCCATCGGCACGTCCGGATGCCAGCGGTTGTGGATCTTCTCGTTGTCGTACGGCGACTGTTTCAGGTCCACTTTGACCAGGGTCTCGGGCATGGTTCACCTCCTGCGTGTTGGAATGGGAGAAAGGGCAGGGCGTCTCGATCGGCCGCGGCCGTTCACACCGACAGGTACTGCTTGATCCGCGTGACGTCGGTGTCGGCGCGCGCGGTCTCGTGCACCAGCCGTCCGCCCTCGATGACGAACAGCCGGTCGGCGACATCCATCGCGAAACTGAGCACCTGTTCGGAGACGACGATCGTGATCTCGCGCAGCTTGCGGATCTCGTTCAGCGCCTTCGCGATGTCCTTGATGATCGACGGCTGGATGCCTTCGGTCGGTTCGTCGAGCAGCAGCACCTTCGGGTCGCTGACCAGCGCGCGGGCGATCGCGAGCTGCTGCTGCTGGCCGCCGGACAGGTTGCCGCCCTTGCGCCGGCGCATCTCGAACAGCACCGGGAACAGGGCATAGATGTCGTCGGGGATGCGCTCGGACTTCGCGTTCTCCATGCCGGTGCGGATGTTCTCCTCGACGGTCAGCGTCGGGAAGATCATCCGGCCCTGCGGCACGTACGCGAGGCCCGAGGCGACACGGCGATGCGCCTCGTCGCGGGTCACGTCGCGACCGGCCACGGTCACCGCGCCCTGGCGCGCGGGCAGCAGGCCGATCAGGCTCTTGAACAGCGTGGTCTTGCCCATGCCGTTGCGGCCCATGATCGCGATGCTCTCGCGCGCACCGGCGGTGAACGAGATGCCGTGCAGCACCTGGCTCTGGCCGTAACAGACGAACAGGTCGTCGACACCGAGCATCGGGGCGGCTCCTTCAATGGCCGAGGTAGACATCGATCACCTTCGGGTCGTTCTTGACCTTTTCCATCGGGCCTTCGGCCAGGATCTTCCCCTGGTGCATCACGGTGACCTTGTGGGCGATCCGCTCGACGAAGTCCATGTCGTGTTCGATCACGATCACCGCGCGGTTGCGGCAGATCCGCTTGAGCAGCGCCGCGGTCAGCTCGCGTTCACGCGTGCTCATGCCGGCGATCGGTTCGTCGAGCATCATCAGCTCCGGCTCCTGCATCAGCAGCATCCCGATCTCCAGCCACTGCTTCTCGCCGTGGCTGAGCAGTCCGGCCTCGGTGTCCAGCCGGTCACCCAGGCCGATCTCGTCGGCGACCGTCCTCACGCGTGTGCGGACCTCGTCGGTGCACTTGAAGAACAGCGCACCGAGCACCGAGCGGCCCTTCGGGAACGACACCTCCAGGTTCTGGAACACCGTCAGGTTCTCGTAGATCGACGGGGTCTGGAACTTGCGGCCGATGCCGCGCCGGACGCGTGTGTACTCGGGAAGCTTCGTCAGTTCCTCGTCGTTGAAACGGATGCGACCGGCGTCGGCCGCGGTACGGCCGCAGATCAGGTCCAGCAGCGTCGTCTTGCCGGCGCCGTTGGGGCCGATGATCACGCGCAGCTCGTTGCGTTCGATGTACAGGTTCAGCGCGTCGATCGCCTTGAAGCCGTCGAACGAGACGGTCAGGTCCTCGACGGTCAGCGCGAAGTCGGTATGGGCCATCCTCGGCTCCTCAGGCGTTCGAGCCGCTGGGCACCGGCGCCAGGCCGGGCGGCTCGTCGGGCTTCGGGGTCGACGTGATCGGGCCTGCCGTGGCCGCGCGCGCGGCGGGCGTGATCTCGTTCGGCACGGTCGCGGCGCTCGCGGCCGAAGCGGCCGTCGTCACGGTGACGGTCGAGGCACCCGCGGCGGTGCCGGCCACCCCGGTCGGGCGCATGCGCCGGGCCCACCACGGCCTGACGTGGCTGTCGATCAGCCCGGCCAGTCCGTTGGGGAACACCATCGTCACGCCGATGAACAGCGCCGCCATCAGGAACAGCCAGAGCTCCGGGAAACTCTCCGAGAAGAAGGTCTTGCCGGCGTTGACCAGCAGCGTGCCGATCACCGCGCCGACCAGGCTCATGCGCCCGCCGACGGCGGCGAAGATCACCATCTCGATCGACGGCACGATGCCGACGAAGGACGGCGACATGAAGCCGACCTGCAGCGTGAACATCGCCCCGCCGATGCCGGCCAGCGCGGCGGCCAGGCAGAACGCGGCGACCTTGAACATCGCGACGTCGTAGCCGGAGAAGCGGACCCGGTCCTCCTTGTCGCGCATCGCCAGCAGCAGCGTGCCGAACTTGCTGCGCTGGATCCAGGTGCAGCCGACGATCAGCGCCAGCAGCAGCAGCGAGCAGGCGTAGTACAGCCCGACCCGGGCCGCGTCGGTGCGGATGTCCCAGCCCAGCATCGTCTTCAGGTCGGTGATCCCGTTGACGCCCCCGGTGTAACCCTGCTGGCCGATGATCAGCACGGTCAGGATCAGCGCGACCGCCTGCGTGATGATCGCGAAGTAGACGCCGCCGACCCGGCGCTTGAACATCGCCAGGCTGAGCACGAAGGCGAGGCCGACCGGCAGCAGCACGACCGCGGCCAGCGCGAACGGCAGGCTCTTGAACGGCTCCCAGAACAGCGGCAGCGCGGTGATCTGGTTCCAGTCCATGAAGTCCGGGATGCCCGGCGTCGACTGGATCTTCGTGCTGACCGGGTCACTCGCCTCGAGCTTCAGGAACATCGCCATCGCATAACCGCCCAGGCCGAAGAACACCCCCTGGCCCAGGCTCAGCACACCGCCCCATCCCCAGACGATCACCAGCCCGACCGCGACGAACGCGTACGCCAGGTACTTGCCGATCAGGTTCAGGCGGAAGACATCGAGCGCGACCGGGAAGACCACCAGCAGCAGCACGGCGAGCAGCGCGATGCCGGGGACACCCGGCTGGCGCAGCATTCGGGGCAGGTTCAGCATGAAGCAGGACTCCGGAGGTGTTTCATCGGCGGACCTTGGTGGCGAACAGGCCCTGGGGTCGCGCGAGCAGGATCAGCACGATCACCGCCAGCGTCATCACCTTGGCCATCGAGCCGGTCATGAAGAACTCGCCGATCGACTGCGTCTGCGCGATGCCGAACGCCGAGGCGACCGTGCCGAGCAGGCTGGCCGCGCCGCCGAAGGTGACCACCAGGAACGCGTCGACGATGTACAGCGACCCCGAGGTCGGACCGGTCGAACCGATCGTGGTGAAGGCCGCGCCGGCGATGCCGGCGATGCCGCAGCCGATCGCGAAGGTCAGCCGGTCGGTGCGACGGGTGTCGATGCCGGCCGCGTTGGCCATCGGCCGGTTGCTGACGGTGGCCCGCACCCGCAGCCCCCAGCGGCTGCGGTACAACGCCAGCATCACGATGCCGGTGACCAGCGCGGTCAGTGCCAGCACGAAGAGACCGTTGATCGGGATGTCGAGGCCTTCCTGCGGTGTCCACGATCCCATCAGCCAGTCGGGGAGCGTCGGGCTGACCTCCTTGGGTCCGATGCCCGAGCGGAACGCCTGCTGCATCGCCAGCGACAGGCCGAAGGTCGCCAGCAGCGTGTCCAGCGGCCGCTTGTACAGGTGCCGGATCAGCGCCCACTCGGCGAGCCAGCCGGCGATGAACGCGAGCACGAACGCGACCAGGATCGCGAACGGGAAGTACGCGCCCATGAAGCCGGGTGCGTACTTCTCGGTCAGCGTCGAGCCGAGGAAGACCGAATAGGCGCCGATCGTCATGAACTCGCCGTGGGCCATGTTGATGACACCCATCTGGCCGAAGATGATCGCCAGGCCCAGGCTCATCAGCAGCAGCACGGAGAACAGGCTGAGGCCGGCGAAGCCCTGCATCAGCCCGATGTTCCACATCTCCGACAATCCCATCGTGTCCTCCCTCGGTCCCGTCGCGTCGGCTACTCGTCGTTCACTGGTAGCCCTTGGGGAACGGATCGGGCTCGATCAGGCTCGGCGACTCCGCGATCAGCTTGAACTGGCCGTCGGTCTGGATCTGGCCGATGCGCGCCTTGCTCCACAGGTGGTGGTTGGCGTGGACCTTCACGTAGCCCTCGGGCGCCTCCTTGTATTCGACGCCGGCGGAGGCCGCGGCGACCGCGTCGATGTCGAAGCTGCCGGCCTTCTCGACGGTGAGTTTCCACAGCCACGGCCCCAGATACGCCGCCTGTGTCACGTCGCCGATCACCGAGTTGGCCCCCCACTTGGCCTTGAAGGCGTCGACGAACTTCTTGTTGTTCGCGTTGGCGAGTGACTGGAAGTACTTCATGCAGGCGTAGAAGCCGTTGGCGTTCTCGCCGCCGATGCCGAGCAGCTCGTCCTCGGTCACCGAGATCGTCAGCAGGAACTGCTTCTCGGAGGTGATGCCCGCCGCCTTGAGCTGCTTGTAGAAGGCCACGTTCGAGCCGCCGACGACGATCGCGTACACGCAGTCGGGCTTGGCGACCTTGATCTTGTTGATCAGCGAGTTGAAGTTGGTATGGCCGAGCGGGTAGTACTCCTCGCCGACGACCTTGCCCGAGAGCGCGTTCTCGATGTGCTTGCGCGCGATCTTGTTGCTGGTGCGCGGCCAGATGTAGTCCGAGCCGATCAGGAAGAAGTTCTTCGCCTTCTTCTCCTTGGCGGCCCAGTCCAGGCCCCACAGGATCTGCTGGGTCGCCTCCTGGCCGGTGTAGATGACGTTCTTGCTCTGCTCGAGCCCCTCGTAGAACGTGGGGTAGTACAACATGCCGTTCTCCTTCTCGAAGATCGGCAGCACCGCCTTGCGCGATGCACTGGTCCAGCAGCCGAAGACGGCCGCGACCCGGTCGTTGACCAGCAGCTTCTTGCTCTTCTCGGCGAACGTCGGCCAGTCCGATGCGCCGTCCTCCTTGATCACCTTGATCTTGCGGCCGAGCACCCCGCCCATCGCGTTGATCTGGTCGATCGCCAGCTGCTCGGCCTGGATCGAACCGGTCTCGCTGATCGCCATCGTGCCGGTCGCCGAATGGAGCTGTCCGACGGTGACCTCGGTGTCGGTGATCGCGAGTTTCGTCGTGTTGACCTTCGCGGTCGGGAACTGCTGCGCGACCGCCCAGCGCGGCAGGCCCGCCATCGGCACGGCGGCGGCCGCGGCGGCGGCCGCCTGCAGGAGCTGGCGGCGACGCAGCGACGCGGACAGCGGATCGGAATGCTCGGACATCGGTGAATCTCCTCGGGTTGGGAACTGGAACGGGGCACCCGGCACCGCCGAAGTGCGACACGGGTAATGCCGATGGGTGATCACGTTAGGCAAAAGCGTCGCGGGCCCGAATACGTCATTCGACGTACGGCCGCGCGGTGACTCGGCGCCGGGGTCGCGTCCACAATCGGGACCGGTTCTTGCATGCCCCGTCAGTCCAGTCACGCACGAGCAACGAAGTGGCGAGCGCTCCGCAGAAGATCTTCCGCATTCGCCGCGAGTACAACGGCTGGGTCGCCAACGAGACGTTGGAAGACTATGCGTTGCGCTACACGCCGCGGCACTTCCGCAAGTGGAGCGAGTTCCGCGTCGCCAACACCGCGTTCGGTGCGACCTCGTTCCTCGCACTCGAGGCGATCGGTGGCGCGATCGCGCTGTCGTACGGCTTCTCCAATGCGCTGTGGGCGATCCTCGCGGTCGGTCTGGTCACGTTCCTGACCGGCCTGCCGATCAGCATCGCGGCCGCGCGGCACGGCCTGGACATGGACCTGCTGACCCGCGGCGCGGGCTTCGGTTACCTCGGCTCGACGATCACGTCGCTGATCTACGCGAGTTTCACGTTCATCTTCTTCGCGCTGGAGGCGGCGATCCTCGCGCTGGCGCTCGAGATGGCCTCGGGCCTGCCGATGTGGCTGTGTTACCTGATCTCGTCGCTCGGCGTGGTGCCGCTGGTGGCCTACGGCATCACGCTGATCTCGCGGCTGCAGCTGTGGACGCAGCCGCTGTGGATCGTGCTCGGGCTGCTGCCGTACCTGGCGGTGCTGGTGCAGGACCCGGACAAGTTCCGCGAGTTCACCTCGCTGTCCGGACGGCTCTCCGGCAACGCCGACTTCGATCCGCTGATGTTCGGTGCCGCCGCCACGGTGGCGTTCTCGCTGGTCGTGCAGATCGGCGAACAGGTCGACTACCTGCGTTTCCTGCCCGAGCGCACCGAGCACAATCGCCGTCGCTGGTGGGCGGCGGTGCTGATCGCGGGCCCCGGCTGGATCATCCCCGGCATGGCGAAGATGCTCGGCGGTGCGTTCCTCGCGTTCCTGGTGCTGCAGCAGCACCTGCCGCCGGACAGGGCGGTCGAGCCGACACACATGTACCTGGCCGGCTTTTCGTACGTGTTCGACGACCCGGCGTGGATCGTCGGGGCGACGGTCATGTTCGTGCTGGTCTCGCAGGTCAAGATCAACCTGACCAACGCCTACGCCGGTTCGCTGGCGTGGTCGAACTTCTTCGCCCGGCTCACGCACAGCCATCCGGGCCGTGTCGTCTGGCTGGTGTTCAACGTGTTCATCGCCGTGCTGCTGATGGCACTGGGCGTGTTCGGTGCACTCGAACGGGTGCTCGGGTTGTACAGCAACGTTGCGATCGCCTGGGTCGGGGCGCTGGTGGCCGACCTGGTGATCAACAAGCCGATGGGGTGGAGCCCGCGCCGGATGGAGTTCCGCCGCGCGTACCTGTACGACATCAACCCGGTCGGGCTGGGCGCGATGATGGTCGCCTCGGCGCTGGCGATCGCCGCGTACGCCGGCACGATGGGACCGGCGGCGCAGGCGTTCTCGCCGCTGATCGCGCTGGTCGCCTCGATGGTCGCCTCGCCTGCACTGGCGGCCCTGACACGCGGGCGCTGGTACCAGGCGCGGCCGACGCCGACGACCTGGAGGCCGGGCGAGACCGTGCAGTGCTCGGTCTGCGAGAACCGGTTCGAGTCCGACGACATGGCGCAGTGCCCGGCGTACGGTGCACCGATCTGCTCGTTGTGCTGCACACTCGAATCGCGCTGCCACGACCGGTGCAAGGTCGACTCCCGTGCCGGCGAGCAGGTCCGCACGGTGCTCTCGGCGCTGTTGCCGGCCCGGTTCGCGCGTGCGGCCAACTTCCGTGTCGGCAACTACCTGGTGGTGACGGTGTCGCTGCTGGCGATGCTCGCCGCGATCCTCGGCGTCGTCTACGAGCAGCAGGCGACGCTGCAGGCAGGTGTCCGCGAGGACCTGCGCTGGGCGTTCGTGCAGGCGTTCGCGCTGCTGTCGCTGGCGCTGGCCGTCGGCGCCTGGTGGATCGTGCTCGCCGGCGAGAGCCGGCGCATGGCCGAGGACGAATCGAACCGCCATAACCTGCTGCTGTCGCAGGAGATCGAGGCGCACCGTCGCACCGACGCCGAGCTGCAGCGGGCCAAGGAGCTGGCCGAGGCGGCCAACCAGGCCAAGACCCGCTACGTGACCGGCATGACCCACGAGCTGCGCACGCCGCTCAACAGCATCCTCGGCTACGCGCAGATCCTGCTGCGCGACGATCACCTGCGCGGCGAGACACGGTCGGCGATCGAGACCGTGCATCGCAGCGGCGAACACCTGCACGGGCTGATCGACGGCCTGCTCGACCTGGCGCGGATCGAGGCCGGCAAGCTGCGGCTGGACCTGGCATCGATGTCGATGCACCAGTTCCTCGACGACATGGCGCGGATGGTGGCGCCGCAGGCGGCGGCCAAGGGACTGGTCTTCGAAGTGAAGACACTCGGCAACGTGCCGTCGTTCGTCCGTGCCGATGCGCGTCGGCTGCGCCAGATCCTGATCAACCTGCTCGGCAACGCGGTGCGCTTCACCGACCGCGGACGGATCACGCTGCTGCTCGATGCGCGGCGCGAGGTGCTCCGGTTCCAGGTGATCGACACCGGCATCGGTGTCGCCTCGCAGGACCTGGAGCGCATCTTCCTGCCGTTCGAGCGCGGCAGCGCGGGCCGTCGCTCGGGGGAACCGGGCACCGGACTCGGCCTGACCATCACACACCTGCTGACGCAACTGATGGGCGGGGAGCTGACCGTCGACAGCACACCGGGGCTGGGCAGCACCTTCACCGTCCGGGTCTATCTGAGCGCGACCGAGGAGCCGCCGGCCGAACGCGCGGTGCCGCAACGACCGGTCACCGGCTACATCGGCGCGCGGCGCACGCTGCTGATCGTCGATGACCAGCCGACACAGCGCCAGCTGCTGGCCGGCATGCTGCTGCCGCTGGGCTTCCGCATCGTCGAGGCGGCCAGCGGCCGCGAATGCCTGGAGAGTGTCGTCGACCAGGTTCCGGACGCGGTGCTGCTCGACCTGTCGATGGACGACATGGACGGCTGGGAGACCGCGCGCCGGATCCGCGCCGCCGGCCTGGTCGACCTGCCGATCATCATCGTGTCGGCGAAGGCGTTCGAGAACCAGCCGGTCAACGTCGCCGCCGCGGCCTGCCAGGCGTTCGTCGACAAGCCGGTGATCGAGTCCGAACTGCTCGCGGTCCTGCAGCGCGAACTGCAGCTCGAATGGGTCGCCGAACTCGCGCAGCCGCAGTGGGCGACCCCGGTGCGTCGGCTCGAGCCGATCTCCGAGGCGCATGCCCGCACGCTGATCCGGCTGGCACGACTGGGCCACCGGCAGGGGGCGATGCAGGCGCTGGACAACCTCGCGACCGCCCATCCGGAATGTGCCGCGCAGGTCGGGGCGATCCGCGCGCTGGTCGAGCGGTTCGCCTGGGACGAACTGATCGAGCAGCTGCAACGTTCGATCCCGGCGGGCGCCGACCAGGAGGCATGATGGGTCGCCTCGACCACACCGGATCGGATCGCGACGTCGTGCTGCTGGTCGACGACGCGCCGCAGTCGCTGGGACCGCTGTGCACCGAACTCGAGGCCCGGCACTACACGGTGCTGGTCGCCGGCGACGGCGCCGCGGCACTCGAACGCCTGGACCTGGTGACCCCGGACGCGATCCTGCTCGACGCGATGATGCCGGGGCTCGACGGCTTCGAGACCTGCCGCAGGATCAAGGCCGAACCGGCCTGGGCACACATCCCGGTGATCTTCATGACCGGGCTGGCCGAGACCGAACACATCATCGCCGGCTTTGCCGCCGGCGGTGTCGACTATGTCGTCAAGCCGGTCCGTGCACCCGAGGTGCTGGCGCGGCTGGCGACCCACCTGCACAACGCGCGTGCGGCGCGGCTCGCACGCGAGGCGGTCGACGTCGGCGGGCTCGGCGTGCTGGTGGTCGACGGTCGCGACCGGATCGCCTGGTGTTCGCCGCAGGCGCGGCAGTGGATCGTCGACTGCTTCGGTGACGACGCCGAGGGACCGTGCCTGGAATGGTTGCGGCAGTCGGCGGACGGCGCGAACGTCCAGCACATCACCGACGACGGTCGCATGATCGTCGCGCAGCCGGTCGGCGCGGTCGGGCTCGGGGAGATGATGTGGCTGCTGCGCCCGCGCCGGCCCGACGAATCCCCGGCGTCGAGGCTCGCGGCCGCCGCGCTGACGCCGCGCGAGACCGAGGTGCTGTCGTGGGTCGCCAAAGGCAAGACCAACCGCGACGTCGCCGACATCCTCGGCATGAGTCCGCGCACGGTCAACAAACACCTCGAGCACGTGTTCGAGAAGCTCGGGGTGGAGACCCGGGCCGCGGCGGCGGCGTTGGCGAGCCGGGCGCTGGGCGGTTGAAGGCCGGATGTCGACGGGCGGCGGGCGGCAGATCCGCGCCGCCGGCCAGGCAGCCGGGACGGACCGCGGCTCAGCCCGGAAACGCGACCCGGTCGTGTGGGATCACACGCACCCGCGGGCCGAAGCTCGAGATGTTCGCGAGCGTCGCGTTGTGATGTGCGATGACCAGCGGTGCGGCGATCGCCTCGTTGCCTGCGGAGGTGTGGGCGTCGCGGACCAGGAGCACCGGATACCCGGCCGCCAGCGCACGGCGCGTCGTCGTGTCGACGCAGAACTCGGTGTGCATGCCGCAGATCACCAGTTCGGTGACGCCGAGGCGTTCGAGTGTCGCCTGCAATCCGGTGTGCAGGAAGGAATCCGGCGTGGTCTTGCGCAGCCTGAGATCTTCGGCCGCGACCTCGAGGCCGGCGGCCAGTTGCCACTCGCGGCTGCCGTGTTCCAGATAACCGGACGTCGACTCGTGCTGGATGAGGATCACCGGCACCCCCGCAGCGCGCGCGCCGCGGGTGACGATGTTGATGCGGTCGATCGTGCCGGCGCAGTCGAACGCGGCGTCTTCGCCTTCACACAGGCCCTGCTGGACATCGATGACCAGGACGGCGTGGGTCATGGGTACGCCCCTTGTCGCGGACGACGGTCACCGAGTATATCGGCGATGTCCTGGTCTGCTGTCCCGAAGGTAATCGCGGGACAGCATCCTAGGCCAGTAGCGACTCCAGACCCCACTCGACCCGGTTGTGCCCCATCGCCTGCGCGGCGGTGACCAGCGACTGCGTGCGAGCGGTCAGTTCGTCGAGCGACTCGCCCGGGAACGCCTGCGCGACGCCGCAGCTCACGGTGAGGGGAATCGACTCGCCGCCGACCCGTATCGGGTTCTGTTCGATGCTGCTGCGCACGCGCTCGGCGACCACCTTGGCTCCCTCCAGCGGTGTCTCGGGCAGAAGTATCGCGAATTCCTCGCCGCCGAGCCGGCAGACGTGGTCGACCGAGCGCACCGACGCGCTCAACGCGCGGGCGACCGCACGCAGCGCCTCGTCGCCGGCGTCGCGCCCATGGCGATCGTTCAGCGAGCGGAAGTAGTCGATGTCGACCACAACGAAGCCGAGGTCGCGGTCGTAACGGCTCGAACGCAGCAGCTCGGATTCGACGATGTCGGCGAAGTATTGCCGGTTCGACAGGCCGGTGAGTGCATCGCGGCGGCCGGCCTCGCGCAGCTGCCTGGCCAGCGCGATCCGTTCGCGCAGCTCGTGACGCAGCGAGATCTCGGTCGTGATCACCGACGCCAGGTCGGCGAGTGCGGCCAGGCCTTCGCCGGTCCAGCGCCGGGGCCGGGTGTCGAACACCGTCAGGCTGCCGAGCGGATGATGTTCACCGTCGAACAGCGGCGCGCCGGCGAACGCACGGGCACCGAACCCGGTCACCGCCGGATGGGCGGCCAATGCCGGATCGGTCCGGGTGTCACCGCAGACGGTCAGGGCACCGGCGCGGACGACCCGCGCGGCGAACGAGTTCTCGAGCGAGACGGTGACGCCGGTGCGCCAGGTCGCAGCGATGCCCGACGCACTCTTCAGGCACTCCTGCGTCGCGTCGACGAAGGTGATCAACGCGGCCGGGCAGTCGAGTGTGCGCGCGGCGATCCGCGCATAACGATCGAACACCTGCTCGCCGCCGTCGGCCATCAGACCCGAGGTGGCCAGCGCGGCCAGGCGGTCCGGATCATCGAGACAGAATTCGATGCGGTGGTCGCGACGCCGTTCACCACCCGCGGCCAGCGCGCCGATCACGCTGCTCTCGCCGCGACGGGGACGACGACGCTCGACGAACCGCTCGGGTGCAGACATGAGTGCTGATTCCGCTGTGCAAGGACTGGGGGATGCGGCCATTATCGCCAGCCCCACGCGGCGCGGCGTGGAATCCGTCACCCGACCGATCGGCGTCGGGTTGTGGGGGACGGACGGCGATGCGGTACCCCATGCCCCATTGCGCGACGCAGGCCATGGCCCGATGATCGGCCGACAACATCGGTGACGGCCCTGGCACGGGGCGATCGCCGCAAAGGCTCGAGGGAGAAGCGGCATGGTGGTACGCGTCGAACCGTCCCGCGAGATGGCTCTTTTCCCGGCTCACGACCCCGCCCAGATCGATAAGCATGAACGTATTCGACCTCGCGGTATCCGAAGATTCTGCTCGGATCTCAACAACGCTCAAGCAAGACGCGGAATTGCTGGCTAGGAACTTCCGCGGAGTACGCTTTGATGGTCACTGGACGACACCGATGCCTGTCGTGCGCAGTACTTCGGATCGTTCGAATCGGCGCCGTCCGATGGCCGATCTGACAACCGTCAATTCCGAACCGATCCTGGTCTTCAGTGCCCGAGCCAGAGAGGTCCTCTCGCCGCACATCGACGCATTGGGTCAATGGTTCGAGCTGCGGTGCGACGAGGCCCCGTACTTCCTCTTCAACTTGACCCGGGTCGTCGACGTCCTCGATCAGCAGCGCTGCGTGTTCAGCTACTACAGTGACGGCGGCATCATGCACATCAAGGAATTCGCCTTTCACCCGGAGCTGGTCAAAGACGAACTGCTGTTCAAGGTGCCGCAACGGCGGGGGTCGTTCAACTTGGCGACCGACCGGTTCAAGGGGCTGGTAGAGCAGCACGGCCTGACCGGCTTTCGCTTCGACAAGGTCTGGAGTGACGAGCTGCAGATCGTGGTGCCGGCGCCGATACCGGAGATACCTCCTGCGCCACGCACACCGGTGATCGGGCCGCTGGAGCCGGCGGCCGTCGTCTTGCTGGGGCGGTGGCAGGCGGCAGGAATGCAGCTGCTGGGGCAATCCGAGGGCACGTCGGCCGAGGCGATCGTGCACGCGATCGACGAATACATCGATCGTTGGCAGGACGAGGAAACGGGCCAGCCGATCGACCCGGCAACGGTGGACGCCTTGGCGGCGTTGTGGGGCGGGCAGATGGTGCGCCGCTTCGATTGGCGGTGGTGCCAGCTCGACAAGCATCGTGCGGTGTCTGCGCCCGACGGGTCGTTGATGATGCTGCCGTGGGCCTACGTGCACGCTTGCTTCGACCAGGTGGATCTGGACTGTGCGATCGCGCTGGCGGTCAACATGCTCGCGGCTGGGCGGATCCCGCCGCAGCAGCCCGGAGGTTACGTGGACGTGATGCAGCGGGTGGCGCACATCGTGCCGAAGCGATGAAGCACGGCTCCTTGTTCTAGGCGGCAACCCTGAAACCAGAACCGGTCGGCCTGTCGTTGGTATGTTCATCCGGTGGCATCGCGCGCATGAGGACCGGTAAACGCGTCTCCTGCTGGGGAGAGGCATTCGGCATCGCGGCGATGTCGCCAGGCGACCCAGATTTCGCCCGCGGGAACGTCTTCGTGACAACGAACTGGTCACGACCCAGTCGCGGTGGAGTGGGTGGAGCGAGAAGGCGGGAGACTGCCACTGGTCGTCCAATCGTCGGTAACGTGCATCCGATCGCCAACTGAAATGGAAAAGAAGCGAGCGCCCGTGTCGTATTGGATGGCCGCGTTTGGCGGGGGGTACCTCGAGCGAGGTGATCCTGATTTTGCACTTCGCCAGGGACTATCCGATACCCTTCACGACCACGGTCTCGACAGGCTGGCGACGCTGGTCGATCCCGATCATCCGAACGCGCGCATCGGCGGCGAGCCGGGTTGGGGAATCGAGCGGCAGATGCTTCGCGGGGAGGTTCGACGGTCGGAGCAGCGATGGCGGGAACGACTGCTCAGGGCCGGTCTTGACGATCAAGGACAGCCGCTGCCGGACCTGCCGCCGACGATCCGCGAGTCCAACGCGAAATCGAGGGAGATGGGTCGGCAGAGCATGAGCCGCCCGCTCCCCACCGAAGAACTCGGTCCGGAAGCCGGGTGGCCGGCCTGGGCGCGCTTCAAGGCGGAGCTGTCATTCCCCGACGAGTTCGACAACCCCGAGCATCCGGTGGTGTACTACGACGCCGCGAGGATCGAGCAGATCCTGTCAAAGGTGCTGGCGGTCTATGTGCAGCACCACCCGGAGTCGAAGACCCAGGCCGAACGGATCCTGTCGCATGCGCGATGGTGGGCCGCACATGATGCCGAACATCCGCCTGGGGATGGGTAGGCGTCGGGGAATCACAGGATGGACGTTCCCGCGGGAACGTCCGTTCGTCCCGAAGCGCGGGGTCAGCCGCCTGTTTCCACGGCCAGCGCCGCGGACACCTGGCGCCTGAATACCGCATACAACACGAGGATCGACAGCACCAGCAGCGCGATGAAGATCATCGCGCTGGACGGATGCCCGACGCGATCCTGGATCCATCCGGCGACCGGTGGTATGCCGCCGTGACCGACGTACAGCCACAGGTAGAACATGCCCATGCCGACCGCACGATTGTCGGTGCTCAGCGCCTGGCTCGGCAGCGACATGATCACGCCGACCGGCAGGCCCATGAACGTGCCGGCGGCCAGCAGCATCACACCGGGTGGGCCGAGTTCCACCGCCATCGCGAGCATCGCCGCCGACCAGGCGAGCACGCTGACGGCCATCAGCAGCGCGGGTCGTTGCCACCGCTGCGCGAGCAGGCCGCCGACCTGCACCGACGCGGCGACCAGCCAGGTGGCGCTGGCCACCAGCAGGCCGGTTTCGCTCGCACCCAGGCCGGCCGAGCGAAGCAGCGTCGGCGCGAAGCCGAACATCACGCTGAACGCCCCGTTGAAGATGCCCCAGATCGAACCGGCGACACACACCAGGCCGAACTCGCGACGGCTCAAGCCGAACGTGTGACCCTGCGCGGCCGAGATGCCGTCGTTCGGATGTGTGGTGTAGGCGGCGCCCACCAGCAACAGCGCTGCGATCGCGGCCGCCGACGAAACCCCCAATCCCGATGCCCAACCGTATCCGGCCGCGAGCCACCCCAGCGATCCGAGCGCCAGTCCGACCCCGATCGGAAACGAATTCACGAAGATCGACATCGCGAGCACGATCTCGCGTCCGGCGAACCAGTCGGTGACCATCTTGCTCATCAGCACGTTGAGGATCACCGCACCGACGCCGGAGATGAGGCGACCCGCAGCGAGCACCGGCACGCTCGCTGCGAGCGCGGTGATCGCCCCGCCCAGCACCATCAATGCCAGGCCGAGCAGCACCGCCCGCTTGTCCCCTACTCGCTGGCCGAACGCACCGGCGGGCAGGGCGAACAGGAGGCCCGGCAGGAAGTACAGGCCGATCAGGAAGCCGAGGTCCGCATACGTGAGCGACAGCGCCGGGACGAGTTCGGCGGAGACCGAAGCGATCGACTGGAACTGGAACCCCATGCTGGTCCGCGCCGCGGTCAGCACGGCGAGCGCCCGCCAGCGTGCCTCCATGGTCTGTACTCCCAGTGCGGCCGACACGGGGCAGGCCAGGGCAGGGATTGAGTGGCGCCCGCGTGTCGAACCTGGAAGCGTAAATTGTCCACTGAAATTCCGACCCGCAAGGTGGCAGCGATGGCCTAGTGCGCAACGTTGCTGGCTTCAGCACTGGGGTAAGGACGACCTGAGCGATTGCTGAAGCGCCCACTGATCCTGCTCTTCGATGAGGCGATTTCCTCACTCGATGGGGTCACCGCCGAGGCGTTCGCCCGCACCGTCAACGCCCATGCGGGCGGGCATGCAGGTCGCGGCGAGGGAGTGATGAAGCCGGCTTGCCCTATTGCATTCGGCGCGGCGTGGCCAGGCGGGTACGGTTCGCCAGGGCGCGCCTTGACGGAATCAGCGATCGCTGCGACAACCGCTCGTAGACGAATCCGGGGGGGGGTCGCCATGCGCTACTTGATTGCGATTCTCGTGCTCAGCTTGGGCCGCCTTGTCGACGCCCAGCCCAGAGCGCAGCCGGCTGCGCCTGCGTTCGAGAACACGCCGCGCCAGTTCGACGACGAGAAGGTGATCGAGCCTTGGGCGACGTTCATCAGCGTCGACGGCCAGGCCGAGCCCATTCCGCAGGCGTGGCTCACCGACGACGAAGCACGCATCGCGCACAGCCTGAAGCTTCCCGAGGCGGTGCCCAAGACCGTGCCGTACGACTTTCCGTTCTTCGGCGTGAGCGGTGGACAAAAGGCCGTGCCGCGGGGCGCGATGTCGTACTTCACTCACCTGTGCACGACCGAAGCCGGCACGTGGATCTTTCGGACGGTCGACAACGTCGAGGGGCTGTACGTTGCCCGGCCGCAAAGCAAATGGACCGCAATGGAATCGATTCTTCACACCTATGGCGTGGAGAATCCTTGGATTCAGCGCACCTTCGCACTGACGGCAGACGATGCACGATGGCAAGGCGGATGGTTCATCAGCCCGCCTCTCTACAACTTTCTTTTCGCCGAACAACCGCGCCGCAACGTTTCGTGGCAAGCCACGATCACCGAGCCGTACATCCGATTGTTCGGATACACGACGGAGGAAATATCTATCCCGACGACGAATGCCCCGAACCGCCGCGACAGGCGGGACAAGACGCCGATGCAAGTGATCGGCATCGACAAGCCGACGGCGCAGTATGCCTTCACCTGGCGAGGCATCAAGCGTACGCGTGACCGCGAGCACAACATCGCCGGTGGCGAGGTCCTGATCTACGACCGGGTGACGCTGGAGGTCCTTGCGGTCAAGCGCCAGTTTGTCGTTGCCCGCGCCAACAACCAACATCCGCATCGGATGCATTGGGAAGTGGGGGCGATCTGTCCGAAGGTCAGCGGCTACAACCAAGTCGGCGCCGAGTTTTCACAGTTTGTCTTCGACGTTCTTAAGACCGTCGCACCGTCTACCACTGGATTCAAGCAATGAACCCGTCGAGTACTGCGAGCCCGATCGCAAACAGCGCCATCCTGTACGACTTCTTGCTGCGACAGGTCCATTGAGGTAGCCAAGGGTGATCGCGAGCACGGGGCGACGTTTTGCCGAGTTACGGTCGGAGCAGCGCGATTCGACCTCAGCCCTGGCGGGCGCGGGCATCGCCGGTTCTTAGCGCTTGAAGCGTTCCATGACCCGCATGGCGGCCGCTCGGCCTCCCACCGAAGACGAAATCACTGCGAGTGCATGCCGAGTCTGCCGTAGCCATCGCTCGCGCCTGCGCGCGGCGTCATTTTCCGTCTCGGCGCCCATGGCATACCCTAGTCTCTTCCAATGCCCTGGCACAGTGGCCGAAAAACTCGGGTTGGCCGGTCAGGTCGCGCAACGACGCCCGACGACTCGCGCCATGGGGAGTGTCAAGACGTGTCAAGCCGATCGCAGCCTGCCGACCAGGGCGTGTTGCCATCCGCCGCCGTGACTGGGGGATGCCGCCTGGCCGTGTTCTTGCGCGGGCGGCGGGGGTACTCGCTCTTGGCGACGCACCCGCGCGCCCGCCTCCGCCAGCCAAGGCGAGGCCTAGCAGCGACCGGAAGGTGTGCCGTCGTTCGCGGAGGTATGTGCAATTCTGCCCAGGAGCCCGTTGATCAGTCCGTGGCGCGTTCTGTCGACTGCATCACATCGACGACCGCTTCGCCTGGGCAACCTCTAGGTTCACGCGGCAAGCGCCCTGCGACCTTGCGCAGCGTGCAACTGGGTGTGGACATGCTTGAGACGATTTTCGCCGGCTTCGCGCTGTGCTTCGTGCTGGAACGCGTTACGCCAGGCTGGCTGCTGCCACGGGTACGCACGTGGCCGGTGCGCGTGCTCCTCATCAACGGCGTTCAGTTCTGCGTCGTGCTGTTGGCCGGTCTCGCGTGGGAGCGCTGGCTATCCTCGGCGTCGCTGTTCCATCTTTCACGGCATGTCTCCCCCGCGGTTGGCGGTCTGACAGCCTACTTTATCGCGACCTTCGTCTTCTACTGGTGGCACCGGTGGCGTCACGAGTACCACGTCCTGTGGCTCGGGTTTCATCAGATCCACCATAGCCCGCAGCGCCTGGAAGTCATCACGTCCTTCTACAAGCATCCCGGCGAGATGGTCGTGAATTCGATCATCGGCAGTCTGCTCGTCTACACGCTCCTGGGCCTGTCGCTCGAAGCGGGTGCCATCTACACCCTGTGTACGGCACTGGGTGAATTCTTCTATCACACCAACGTCAAGACGCCTCGCTGGGTCGGTTTCGTGTTCCAACGGCCGGAGATGCACCGCACCCACCACCAGCACGGGCGACACAAGAACATCTACGGCGACATCACCTGGTGGGACATGCTCTTTGGCACCTATGAGAACCCGAAGGATTGGGTCCACACCTGCGGGTTCGATGATCCTAAGGAGCAGCAGCTGCTGAAGATGCTCGCTTACAAGGACGTACACGATGAGGCTTGAGCTGCTGCTCACCTATCGGCATTCAGCGTTCGTCTCGGGATCACGGAGCAAGCCTGCCTACGAGCCTTGCGTCGAGCCTGTCCGCCGGGCTCGCGCGGAGTCTCCCCAGAAGGGCCCCGATCGCATTGGTGGCGCGGAGAGGACCGATTCAAATTTCATGCGTGTGTAGCCGTTTCGACCCGGCGCAATGACATTCCATGCGTACTAGACGAGTGACACTACAGTCACGCAGATGGAATCCCACCTCGCCCACCTCGCAGCAGCAGCGTGGGGACTCAACGGCATATGAGGCATGGTTGGACGACTGCGCATTGCCAGATGTTCTGCCACCCAACTATTCACTGGCAGGGTTCCGGGCCTTTGACGGCAAGCTCGCCGTTGCCGCATGTAGGGGCGAGGATGTGGATCACTGGTTCCGAAAAGTGCTCTGGGCAAGGTCGGCCGTTGAACGTGCCGTTGCACCCTTCGAACCAAGCGCCTGGCCAGACCGCTTGTTGGTTGTGGTCGCAGAGTCCGCTGTCGCCGTCCAGGAAGAACTCGAACGGCGCCGTGCGTCGCATGCTGCGCCAACCGTAGCAAGCTTTTGGTCAGATCCATTGCCGCACATTCTGGTCGGCGCCGCGGCGGATTCCTCGGATCGGTGCTTGGTGCACGAGTTGACCCATGCCTACTTTTCGTCGGTTTCGGCGCCGCGGTGGATACACGAGGGCCTGGCAATGCTGAGCGAGATGAAGGTTCTCGGCTCTCTTCCGGAGATCGGGCCGGAGTATCTGAAAGAAGCTCTTGATGACTTGCACAATCTAGGCGACCTCCTTGCGGACCAGGCGTTCGCAGACGAGGACCCCGTGCGCAGAGTAGCCGCCTATCGAGTGGCGTTCTATTCGGTAAAGGACATGTTGTTGCGGGGAGAAACTGACTTGCGACAGCAGGTGACTAGATGAATTGGCAGCGCGACGAGGCAGTGGCAGCCGGAGCACTCGGGCACTCGGGAATATCGCTCCGCTCACGATAGTCGAGGGCGCCGGCGCGGTTGCCGCTGCTGTTGGCGTTCGAGCGATCAATTCTATGACTGGTGGCGATGGTCCCACTGGCAGTCTGTCGTTCGATGTCCCCAAAGGAAAACCGAGTTTGCACGACTACATCGATATGACCGGCCCCTTTTCCATCGGGTCCTGGAAACTGGCATGGCCAAACAGGCCAGACCCAGTGCCCTGCAAATAGGGCTTACTGAACAATGGCATCGCGATTGCGTTGGTGGGTAGCCGTCTGTTTGTTTGCGGGACCAGTTCTCGGGCTATTGACCCTGGAACTTGTACCGTCGATAGCGGCGCGGTTTGTCATCGGTTTGTTAGTTGGTGCCGCCTTGGCGCTGATCCCGATCGTTCATCAAGCCGCCTTGGGTATCCTTGAAAGGCCGATTGCCGCGTTATGTTCCGCTTTTCTGGCACTTGCCGTACTTGTTTTCGACATCACAGCAGACAGACTCGGATTTAGCACTCTGGTGATTGCTGGAGGGGTGGCGGCTTTGGTCTTCTGGGCCAACACTCGCGACTAGTGGGCCGAACATCCGGCGACTTCTACGGAAGTGAGTAGGGCAATCAGGGCGAGTAGGCGCATCATGTTTAAGCCGTGAAGACGGCATTCCTGCTACTTCAGGCGGAAGCAATGGCCGCGTGGGCGGGCGACAACGGCGGGGCGTATCGGTTGGAACGAACTGATTCCGTGCTCGCGTCAAGCATTCTTCTTAATCCACCGATCAACCTTGTGTCGCAGGTTCACGTCTTCCCAGGCCCAGTACTTCCGGCCGCGATAATCCACATCCACACGAAGATCAGTCGCTGTGTGCAAGCGCGTTGGCTTGCCCGACGCTGCCGATGGCCCTTGCTTCCTGACTTCACCATCGAACCGCACTGGATCATCTGGAAAGAACCAAGTCGCGGCAAGTTCGTCATCAACGAATTCGAGTCGAAGATCGCCCTGCACACCCAGGTAGCTGAACCCTATAACGTTCAGCACTCGGAGCGATAGAGGTGCGCGGAATCTTGATTGCCGCTCTGTGGTCCTCCCGTCCTCTAGAACGGTAACTGTGGCAGCAGCCTGTCGCAGTTTCGCTCCAACCTCCGCGGTGCTTTGTCGACTCACGAAGCCATCGATCAGAGGCGTGCGAACAGCAGGCACTGACATCTCGCCCCAATCGGACTCACCGCGGCATCCGATGCTGGCTGCTGCAAGGATGCAGCTAAAGACGTGCCGCCTGCGCATGACTAGTACCAGTACCCCGGCGTCGTACTGGGCTGATAGGTCCTAAGACCACCAGACGTGGCCGCACCCATAATGACCCGAAGTATTGCGTACCAGATGTTCAGTGTCCTCCCTGCGAGTCATATCCTGTTGGGACAACTGGGTATCAAGGGCCGGAAGTTGGGGAAAAGGCGTAGATGCCGGCAAACCTCACTATTGGCTCTACCAAGTAGAACAGCTTCCTTCTCCTAGCTGCAAATGCTTCTGGCGGGAAAAGACAAAGAGACTGACTGGGGGCATCATATCCCTGAGAAACCAAATCGAGCGATGGCAGTTGATCTAAACGGGTCGAGACACCACTATCCAGACTACCCACATTGACGACTATGTCCGATTTATTCGCGGTCTCAATGATGATCTGCGGAATGCCCAGACGCCAAGGTGCCGTCCAAGTACTGTCTGCTTGCGACTCTGTGTGGGAACCGATCAGAGAGTTGCCTGCCCCATTGAAAGATGTCTTGACGGACGACCTCGGGAATCGTGGCGTTGAATACGGCGGTTTCGTGTTTATAGAAGACACAAGACTAGTCGAGCGAATCTCGGAAGCGGGATGGTTTACCTGCGTCAGGGCTCTTCGATGGAAGGATCTCGACAAACTCGACACTCCACTAGCAAAGAGCGTCGTTGAGTTTGGCGACCTGTTGGTTCACATAGGTTGGGACATCGTTCATGGTAATGGATGGGTTTCTGCTTCGTGCGACGGGATATTTCCTCTTGATGTGTGCTCGCTGACATCTAGCTTGATGCCTTCTGAAGTAGCGAATCAGTTCGGACTGCTCTCTTCGGAGGCCACGGCTGTCGCGTACTGTGAAATTAACAACAAGGATGTAGCGAGGTTGGCACCTTGGTATCCCGTCGCAGTTCACGTGGATAGATTCTCGCTACGGAGGCTCTCGCCAAGCCACGGTGAGGCGGCATGACGCTCGCTGTGAGCGTTCGCGCCAGGCTTACCCGATCCCGATAGGTTCGACATCGTTGCCCCCAGCGCTCCGGCAGTTCGGCATTGGCCCGTGACTCGTGGCGCGGGACACCCGGCGCTGGCGCGCCTCGCCATGGCACTCGCCGGCTTGGCTTGCACCACTCTCACCGCGGGCTGCAACGTCGAGACCGAGTGGCGCGAAGAGGTCAAGGCTCAGCGACGAGCGGGTGATCGTACTCGATCGCCGCATTCTCTCTGTGCGCTCAGGCTTTCCGAACAGCAGCCGGGGACGCATCCTAGAGGAAGAGATCGAGTACAAACCGCAGGGTGCGAAGTGGCAGCTCGAGCGCGGACTCGAGCACGTGGTGCAACCGCTGAGCTTCTACATCATTGACGGCGTCCCGTTCTTGGCCGCCGCAACAGGAGACAAGAGCGTCTGCGAGCGCAATGGTCCAGGTGGCTATCGCGCCAAGTATTTCCGTTGGAATGCCAAGAGCGGCTGGGTCGAAATTTCCCAGCGAGATGTTCCAGTCGACCGCATTCGACAGAACTTGCTTTACGGAACGTTGTCGGCCACTCCGCAGGACGATCCCAGGGGACTTGTCACACTTGAGAAGAAGCGTTCGCGGGACGGCTCTTACCACAACGAAACGCTCAAGACATTCTATGAGCGCCGGCCTTACGCTCATTGCACGCCGGCCAAGTAGTCACTTCGAAATCTCCGGAACAACCGCTCATGATCACCCGCGAAGAATATGGCCTGTTGGCCGCCCACGTGTATGCGATCCCCGACCGCGTCGGCGTGGACGATGCGGATCGTGTAGCACGACAGTCGGGGCACGCCATGCGGATGCAGCCGGCTGGCAGCCTTCGGCGGCCTGGAACTTAACCGCAGGTGCTTACCGTTCAAATTGGCTGATAACGAACCTCGTGGCAAACCGGAGGTGTTTCGCTACGGGCGGCGTCGACATTGGGGTATCGACGCGGTAGCAGTTCATTGACGCCGGCAAGAAGACCGGGCAGATTGGGCGAAACTGAGCTTGCATAATTCAAGTTAGGCCTCCATGCGACGGTTTCTAGGCGGCGCAATTGTCGGAGCCTTCTTGGTCATCGTGGCGGCGCTGAGCCTTTGGCTCTGGCTATCTTCGGCGCCAGTCGTGGTCATCCACAACGCGTCTGCGGAGGCCATAGCGAAGCTGCGAGTCGAGACAAACGTTGGAGAGACTCACGAAGCAGGTCCGCTTGAAGCTCGTGCGTCACTCCGTGTTCCGGTGTCTGGTCGTGACATGCTGATTTGGGTTGTCGCGGATTTCGCGGGCAGTTCCCTCCAGAGCGAGAAGGTTTACACCACCGCCCGTGTCACCATACTTGGTGTTGTCTACAAGGACGCCGTCTTGCTCAGTCATGAGCTGTAGAGGGAGGACAGTGTCGAGCGTACGGGCTAACACAACGTTCGATCGGACCGGGCCGGCATCGACGACGGGACGCCGGGGCTGCAAAGTGAGTTTGCATCCCCGTCGCCCGGCGGTACTGTTGTGCCGGCCGGTCAACTAGTGCGTTAGCCGACCGCCTCATGAGGTCTATTGCGCTTGTCGTCGCCTTGCTTGTGGTTCTCGCTCTCGGGGGAAACGAGTTCCTATGGCGGCTGGACCATCCGCCTGCCCAAGCAGCTGTCCTATCGCCCAATGGCTCCATGGTCGCAGAGGTGCGCTTCATGCCCGAGGGCTCCACAGTCCCCTATGGGGAAGGCATTTTTCTGCGCTCAACGTGGGCTGTCCTGCAAAGCGTGCAATCAGAGTTTGCATTCGGCGCTTATTGCGGGGAGCTCGTGGCTACTTGGCCAAGCGACCAACGACTCGTTGTGCATTGCGAGTTGTTGGAAGGGGAGCCGCGCTTGCCAGCGCCCCAGGTGAACGGAACTGCCATCGAAGTCAATATCCAGCGCAAGCATTCGGCTAACCCTTCGTTGCACCCGACGGCCTCCAGCGTGCTTCGCCCGCTTCCGTCCGCGGGTGAACTCAAGCGTTAGACGACGCATGAAACGTCTCGACAAGTCCGACTCTCGCGAACGCTGGCGCCAGGTCCGCGATTTGTGGAACGAGTTTGATCCCATCGGGGTCATGGGTATGGAGGACTGGCCACGTGATGAGTACGAATCCTATCTCGGGCAGACACTTCGCCTTCTGGAACAAGACGCCCCGCCCGAGGAGATTCAGAAGTACTTGGCGTTCGTCACGCTCGAGCACATGGGGCTGAATGAAACCCCGCAGTTTGAAATGTCGCGCCGAAGCTTCGCGAAGCGCCTTCGTGATTGGTACGCAGAGAAGTGGCCCGGCACCCATGTCTAGGCGTCGTCTAACACTTCGTTCGAGCGGACGCGTTAGGGATAAAGTGCCAAGCTCAGACTGCGGCGTGCGCGCCGCTCAACTCAACCGTTAGGCGTCGCGGAATGCTTCATCTTCGTGGCTACAAGATCGGTATCTCCACCGAGGAGCTCCGTCAGAGGGCGTTCGCGGAGTTCGAGGCCGCACTTGGCGATGTTCACGATCAAACACACTACGTGGTCCAGGCGCATCTATTCCTGGAGCAGATGCTTGCGCGACTCATCAAAACTCTGCTACCGCGAGGTGGCGCGCTGCTCGACGGAGCGCAATGGTCGTTCCATCACAAGCTCCTGATTGTTCACGGACTCGATCTGCTTGATGATGAGCTCTACGATGGGCTACGCCGCTTCAACGCGCTTCGCAACCGTATCGCTCACCGGCTGCGCTACCGGGTTTCAGCCAAAGATGTCAGTGAAGTTGCTGGCAAGCAGGCAAGTCCCGAGCTGCGGCAGTTGGCCAAGCAACACCCTATGACCGCACTGCAGCGCATAACAATCGATCTACTTGGCAAAGTCGGTACGCTAACGGTGGGCTATGAGCACCTCTTACCGGAACAACCATCGCACGAGAGCGACGCCTAACCCTTCGTTGCACCCGACTCGCTACAGCGGGCTTCGCCCGCTTCCGCGATCGGGTGAACTCAATCGTTAGACCGCAGGAAATACCCGCTGATCGGTACGGAAGCTGGCATCGAGAGCACGGATGAAACTTGGTCTGCGAATCTCAAGCGCTGTTATTGGAGCCGCGATCGGTCTACTGATAGGGTTCGTAGTCGGACTTGGCCTTCTCGCACTAGTTAACGAGCGATCCGTTGTATCGCGATGTAGCATCGCTGTGGGAATCGCCGGGGCCATCTTCGGCCTAGTGGCTCCAAGGAAAACACATCACCTTCTCGAAGGGTTGATGCACTTTGTTCTCGGCTCGGCTTCTGGCATCACCGAGCATTCCTTTGCTGCAGAGCCGAACGCACCGACCTGGCTGCGAACTACGTTCCTATTCGGTGTCCTGTTCGGGCTATGCGTGCTGCTGCTCGTGCTATGGAACTGAGAAGAATGGCGGTCGCAATGATGTGGCAGCGGTCTAACTTCACGCTTGAACGGACCGGGGACGGACGTCTTGGCGCGACGAGTGTGCAAAGCGATCTTTGCACACTCATCGCTCGGCTAGCAGCGGCTGCGGCCGTTCAGCTTAGGCGTTAGACCTCATGGACACGGAGGGCTTGAAGCGCCAGATCCTCGAGAACAGCCGTGAAATCGAGCGCCTCCGAGCGCGAATTGACGAGACGTATGGGACTCGCGGCACTGGCGGGATTGATGCTTGGTCCCGTGCCTGCGCTGAATTCCACGCGCGATACGACGAGCTCGCTTTCCCCGGCGGATACGATGGGGCTGAGAAGCGGATTCAAGCCGGTGATCCGTACACGATTGAAGCTGCGCTTTGCTTCCTGGAACTCCGACCGTACTTCTTTCGGTCGGGGTACATGTACCAGAGCCTGCTCCGGAAGATGAAACGCGCCTCGTTCACAAAGTCTCAGTGGGAACGGATGGAAGTTGTCCTTCGTCGGCTCGAAGAATGGCGGAAGCGAAAAGCCAGCGCGCATGAGGTCTAACGTGTCGTTCGACGCGGACACGCACGGGCAGTGCGCCGCAAGGCGTTTGTACAAGCCTACGCCGTGCGGCGTACTGCCGGTTCGTGCCGGTCAACTTCGACGTTGGGGGTCATAGCGTGTCTCTTGAACGCTTCGAGGACTACAGCTGGCACGACAACGCCATTCACGGGCTGCGTATCGTCGAACGCCCAGACGGTTGCGGCGGCGAACTGATTCTGGACATCGACTTCATCATTGAATGGCTAGTTCCGCAAACGGAAGAGAAGGCATTTGGGTTCCGCATCGCCCCCGCCAATCTCACGTTTCACGACGCTACAGATTTGGTCATTTCCGTTGACTACGCATCCTGTACCGCAGCGCTTCAACCCATGACCATTGATGAAATTCACCGTGAGGTCGTTACGTACCCTAATGGCTATTCGTCATTCGCGTGGAAAATCGAAGTCAACTGGCCCCGAAATAGCTTTATTTCCTTCCGCTCGCCAGGCTTCACGCAAGTCTTAAGGGCTGCGCCCATTGTCTCGGGTGCTCAATACTTGGCGCCTTCACAGAGGACGCAATGACCCCCAACCCTGCAATCGAGCGGGCCTGCGCGAAAAGCCGCTCAGGCCGCTTATTGCCGCGTTATGCCTCTACCAAGTAGGTTAGAAGTCCAGCAACTTATGCACCGCGTCGTTCTTCTGGCGATTCGCGGATACCAACGTTTTGTCTCACCGCACAAAGCATTTTGCTGCGCGTATCGCGTTCACACGGGGCGCGCAAGCTGCTCGGCGCTTGGCTATCGAGCTATCGAACGTTATGGGGTTGTCTGGGGCGTGCAGGTGCTGAATCGTCGCCTACAACTGTGCGGCGTGGCACATCGTCGATATTCAACGGCTAAGCGGCGCCCACCGGTCCGTCAACGCGGTGACTGTGACCCGGGGTGCGACGCACCCTGCGATTCAAATTGCGACATACCCAACGGGAACCGTTGGGGCAGTTGTGCGGGAGATGCATCGAGTTCATGTGATTGCAGTGGCCGAGATAGCAAAAGGAGAAGGAACACTGCTGAAGACGAAGCGAAGATCTACATCCCGCCGTACACGAAGTTCATCGGAGCTGGCGGCAACCCGTTGTCATGATCCTGACAATCGAGCTTCTGGCAAAACTTGGCTGCGACTCCGTTCAGCAACGGCATAGCGCGAAGTTGGACCGGACGTAGGCAACAGCGGCACATCGCCAAAGTCGTGTAGAAATACTCGGCACGACTTCGGCTCCGCGTGGTTTTCCAGCCCGCCGGTCAACAAGAAGTTGGGCGTCATTTGTGAGTCGCTAGTGCTTCGCGAAGATCGAAAGATGACGAAGATCCCTCCCAAGGACGACTGGACGAAGCTCGAAGGAAGAGTATCTGCCGCAGATATCAGAGGCCTTGGAAGCAAGGGTGCCATCGAAAAGCTGTCGCTGACCAAGATGCCGACCCTGACTGCAAAAGTGGCGCAGGGTCTTTCTTCTCTGCAATCGGTCGATGAACTTTGGTTGTGGTGCGACGTTACGCGAACCGCCATGCGTCACGTCATTGCAGTCCCCGGCCTGCGAATCCTGGACATCCTCAAACTAGTAAAGCCAGGGCGGCTGGAGCCATTCTCAGCAGCGTCTAATCTGGAAGTCTTTCGAGGTAATCATTACCTTTCGGAGGAAGACCTCCTTCAAGTTGTCGCTTGCAGGTCACTTCGTGAGCTTGGCGCTCAAGGCGCGGGGTTGTCACCGCGGGCGATCAAGGCAATTCTTGATCTACCGAAGTTGGAGTCGCTCGATCTGGAAGGTTCTGCGTTCACCGACGCAATGGCGGAAGAGCTCAGTGCTTCTACGTCGCTAAGATCCCTGGATGTCGGAGCAACTCGTATCACACGAACCGGGCTGAGCAGCCTTTGCAAGATGAGACAGCTGCGTTCTCTGAATGCCATTTCGTCGCTGAAGCGCGTTTGGCTCGATGGAGTCAAACTTGATCCGCAGCATAGGGCGAGCCTTGAGGCTCGGTACGAATCGGTACGCATTACCTAGTGCCCGCGAATGAGGCGAACCACGAGAAGATCGAGATGCAACGGAACGACGACAAAGAAGCCGGCACCCTGGCGCGCTTCGCCATGGCACTCGCTGTCTTGGCCTGCACCACGCTCACCGCGGGCTGCAACGTCAGTTCACACGTTCGGTGCCGCCGGCCAGCTTCCACGCCCGCAGCGCCCGCATCTGCGACCGCTTCTTCGAGTGGTGTCCCTGCATCCGCCGCAACACGTCGTCGAGCGTGTGCATCGCGCCGAGGATGTGGGGGCCCTTGTTCAGCATCACACATTCGGCGCGTTCACCCATCGCCGCATCGGTGATCTCGGCGCGGGACACGTGGCCCTTCTTGGCCAGGGTCTCGAGCACCTGGGTCGCCCAGACGACCGGCATGTGTGCCGCCTCGCAGGCCCAGAGGATCTCCTCCTGGACTTCGGCGAGCCGCTCGAATCCGCACTCGACCGCGAGGTCGCCACGGGCGATCATCACGCCGGCGACGTTGGCCTGCATGGCGGCGAATAGGATCTCCGGCAGGTGTTCGAAGCCGCGCCGGGTTTCGATCTTGAGCATCAGTCCGATCCGGCTCGCGGATCGCATCGCCAGTTCGGCGATCAGCGTACGGACGTCATCGGCGCCCTGTGCGAACGACAGGCCGACCAGGTCGGCGTGGCGCGCGACCACGTCGAGGTCCTCGCGATCCTTGGCGGTCAGTGCGGGAAGCTCGAGTGAGCTGTCGGGCAGGTTGATGCCCTTGTCGGCCTGCAGGTACTCCCCGTCTTCGGCGATGTCGGTGATCTCGACGTCGACGCGGCCGTTGGCCACGCGTCGGATCACGCCGCCGATGCGGCCGTCGTCGAACCAGACCCGTTCCGCCTTGCGCACCTGGTTCAGCACCGCGGGCAGCGTGCACGAGACGATCGCCGATATCGCAAGCCGTTCGCGCTCCTTGGCATCCGCGGGACGGCCGATGCCGTCGGCGACGAGCCGCAGCAGATCGCCGCGTGCGAGCCTGAGGCGTGCGACCGGCGCGGGAAGTGCGCCGATCGGCGTGTCGGCATGGCGCGGCTTGCGCCCGCGCAGCCGCAGCCGGGTCGACGAGGTCAGGTAGGCGGTCTTGGTGCACTCGGCCAGCGCCCAGCCGATCTGTTCGTCGACGACTTCCAGGCGCCGCTCGGCGTCGCGTGCATCGACCAGTTCGATGCGGTCGCCCTTGTGCAGCTGGGCGAGCCACTCGGGATCGACGTCGACGATCGCGTCCGCGCCGGGCACCGGGATGCCGCTGCCGGCCGGCCGCAGCCCGAGCAGGCCCGGGCGGGTGATCCGGCCGAGTTCGTCGCGCCGGGGCTTGATCTTCAGCACGGCGGGGCCGGCGACGATCGGCCCGGTGCGGATCTTCGGGCCGCCGAGATCCATCAGCACCTTCACCTCGCGACCGCGCGCCGCCGCGGCGCGCCGGACCTCGCCGGCGGCGGCCGACCAGTCGGCCGGTTCGTCGTGGGCACAATTGATGCGGGCGACATCCATGCCGGCGTCGATCAACGCGCCGATCAGTGCGGCGTCCCGGCCCGCCCCACCGGGCAACGTGACCATGATCCGCACGTCGCGTCCGGGCGGTTCCGGGCCGAGCAGCGCCCGCGCGTTGGCGGCGAGGCGTGCACGACCGCTGCCGAAGCCGATCGGCTCATCCGCGCTCTTCGCTTCCCAGGACAGCCCGCTCAGCACATGCAACAGACCCAGCACCTTGTCGAGGTTGGCCAGGACATGGCTTTCGCTGCGTCCGAGTGACGACACGCCGAGACGCGCCAGCCGGTCCTGGATGTCGCGCAGGTCGGTGCCGCGCAGGGCCAGATAGTGAGCGAGGTTGCGTGCGCTCGCGGCGCGTTCGTGGCCCGCTTCGGCGATCCAGGGCGCCAGTGTCTTCTCGTGGGCCATCATGGCGCGACGCAACAAACGCAACTCGTCGATCAGCGAGTCGCAGTCGACGGCATTCCAGTCGTTGGTCGCCGGCCGGTATCGTGGCGAATCGATCAGTGTTTCCATGGCGTCGAGTGTCGCTTCCGCGTGTGGCAGCCGTGTGAACAGGGGCATGGCTCGTATAAACTGTATAAACGATTTATACCGAAAGGATCGTGACCATGCACGTGAACCCGACCGCCGCCTCGAGGCGCCGACCCGCCGGCAAGCCGGCCCCGCGAACCGGGAAGGCACCTCGCAAGTCGGCCGGCAAGTCTGCGGCCAAACCGGCGACCGGCGCGGCGAAGAAGGCATCGCCCAAGCCGGCGAGCCGGCCCGGTGCCAAGGTCCGCCGCAAGCCCGCCGCGAAACCGGGCCACATCGTGCAGGCCACGTCCGCCGTCGTCGAGCCGCCGAAGACGAAGAAGAAGCTGGTCCGCGACAGCTTCACGATGCCGCAGGCCGATTTCGACCTGATCGCTGCACTCAAGGAGCGTGCCCTCGGCTTCAGGCGGCCCACGAAGAAGAGCGAGCTGCTGCGCAGCGGCCTGCAGGTGCTGGCCGCACTGGACGACACCGCGCTGCGGGCCGCGCTGGAGGCCCTGCCGCCATTGAAGACCGGGCGCCCGAAGCAATCGGCCTGACGACGATCCGGCCGTTCATCGGTCGTGTGACACCCGGAGCTGCACCGCGTCGGCGGCGAACAGCGTGCGCCCGGCTTCGATCGGCACACCGGTCTCGTCGACGCTGACGAACTGGACCACGAGCACCGGTTCGGTGGCCGCGCGGGCGAGCAGGTCGGCCTCGTCGGTGCTCGGCAGCCGGCATGACACGGTGCTGCTGGCGCGCTGATAGTCGGCCACGCCCAGTGCCCGCAAGGCGGCGGTGATCGAGCCGGTCGCGACGAATGCCTGCGCGATGCCGGCCAGTCGCACCGACGGATAGACCGTCGTGCTCAGCCCGATCGGGCGGCCGCGAACACAGGCGCGGGTGTGCAGCATCTCGACCGCGGCGGGTGATGGCAGGCGCAACGCCTCGGCCCATTCGCCGACGTCGACACACCGGTGCTGCAGCAGTTCGCGCTGCGCGTGTTCACCGGCCTGGGCGACGTTTTCGGTCAGCCGTGTCCGGCGCTTGAGCGCGTAGTCCAGGACCAGCGCACGAACGAACGTGCCACGTCCCTGGACGACCCGCAGATGTCCCTCGTGGGCGAGCTGCCGCACCGCCTGTCGCAACGTGTGCCGGTTGACATCGAACCGTTCGGCCAGCCGCGTCTCGTTCGGCAGCCGTGTGCCGGCGGCGACCCGTCCGCTGGCGATGTCCTCGCGCAAGGCGGCCGCGATCCGCGCCCAGCGAGGCGACTCGGCCGTGTGCGACCGTGGGTCGACGACTCCTTGCAGCATGGTCAAGAAACTGTCATCGGTTGTGCGGATACTCCACCGGCATCCTGAATCATCTAGATGACATCCGCGTGACCGAACTCCGATCCGATCCCCACTCGCGGCGCATCGACTGGCTGCGTGTCCTGACCCGGGCCGATCCGGCGTCGCTGGAGCGCCTGAGCACGCCGCTGCTCGAGGGGCATTGCTTCGAAGTCCTGCGTGCACCCGAGATCGGCCTGGTGATGGTGCGGGCGCGCATCGGCAACAGCGGCGATCGTTTCAACGTCGGCGAGGCGACGGTGACACGATGCGCGGTCCGCCATCGGGCGGCCGACGGCAGCCTGACCGCGGGGATCGGCTACCTGCTCGGACGCGACGAGGACCGGGCGGACCGGATCGCACGGCTCGATGCGCTGTTGCAGCGGACCGACCTGCGGGACCGCCTGCTGCACGACGTCGTCGAACCTCTTCGTGCGCAGCGTGTCGAGCACGACCGGGCGCAGAGGGCTCGGACCGAGGCGACACGGGTTCGATTCTTCACGCTGCAACCGGAGGCGGCGACATGACCGACTCGCTGGCACAGGTCGGTCGCGGCTTCGCGCGGCCGGCACAGGCATCGCAACAGGTGTTTCGTGCGGTGCTCGATGCGGTGGCGCGGCCGGGTCGCCTCCGGGCGCTTTCGTCCGACACACTCGCCGGCCTCGACGATGCTGCACTCGGCCCGGCCCGGGCGGCGGTGCTGCTGGCACTGCTCGATGCGGAGACGACGCTCTGGCTCGATCGTCCGCTGCACGAGGCGGGTGCTCCGGCCCATCTCCGTTTCCACACCGGTGTCCGCATCGTGCCGACGCCGGAGCAGGCGGCCTTCGCGGTGATCGACGCCGATCGGACGCCGGCGGGCCTTTGGCGATCGTTGCAGGCGGGCAGCGACATGGCACCGCAGGACGGCGCGACGCTGATCGTCGAAGTGCCGTCGTTCGCGCGAGGTCGGACGTTGTCGCTGCGTGGACCCGGCATCGAGTCGGCGCAACGGCTCCGGGTCGAGGGCCTGGAGCCTGCGTTCTGGGACGCCCGTGCCGAACTCGAGCACGAGTTCCCGCGGGGCGTCGAACTGATCCTGACCTGTGGCGAGCGGCTCGCGGCCGTGCCGCGATCGTCGCGGATCATCCTCGAGGACTGACGATGTACATCGCGGTCAAGGGAGGTGAACAGGCGATCGCCGAGTCGCTGCGCTCGCTCGACCGGCAACGACGCGGCGATCCGGCGGTCGATGAGCTGGTGCCGGCGCAGATCCGCGAGCAACTGCGCCTGCAGGTCGACCGGGTCATGGCCGAGTCGTCGCTGTACGACCCCGACCTGGCCGCGCTGGCGATCAAGCAGGCAGGCGGCGACACGATCGAGGCGGTGTTCCTGCTGCGCGCCTACCGGACGACGCTGCCGCGCTGGGGATATTGCGAGCCGGTCGATACCTCCCGGATGCGGGTGCGTCGCCGCGTGTCGGCGATCTTCAAGGACATCCCCGGCGGGCAGCTGCTCGGTCCGTCGTTCGACTACAGCCAGCGCCTGCTCGACTTCGATCTGCTCGCACGCGCGGGTGAAGCCGAGTCGCAGACGTCGCCTGACGCGGTCGACGTCGCGACGGACGACAGGTTGCCGAGCCCGATCGACACACTCGCCGCCCAGGGCCTGATCGAACCGTGTGTACCGGCCGACGGCGATCCGGAGCCGCCGGACATCACCCGCGATCCGCCGGCGCATCCGCTGCGGCGGAGCGCCCGGCTGCAGATGCTCGCACGCGCCGACGAGGGATGGGTGCTCGGCATGGGGTACTCGACCCAGCGCGGCTTCTCCTACACCCATCCGTTCGCCGGCGAGATCCGGTTCGGTGCGGTACCGGTCGAACTCGTTCCCGAGGAGCTGGGTTTTGCGATCGAGATCGGCGAGATCGATCTCACCGACTGCCAGATGGTCAACCAGTTCGCGGGCAGCGCGGCGCGGCCACCGCAGTTCACCCGCGGCCAGGGGCTGGTGTTCGGCCATGGCGAACGCAAGGCGATGGCGATGTCGCTGGTCGATCGGGTCATGCGCGGCGACGAATTCGACGAACCGGTCGAGAGTCCGGCGCAGGACAGCGAGTTCGTGCTCAGTCATGGCGACAACGTCGAGGCCTCCGGCTTCGTCCAGCACCTGAAGCTGCCGCACTACGTGACGTTCGAATCGGAACTGCTGCTGATCCGCGCGCTGCGCGAGGAGCGCGGCGCGTGAGGAGGCTGCCTGAAGGGGGCTGCATGAAGGGGGCTGCGTGAAGGGGGTTGCGTGAAGGGCTACAACTTCGCCTATCTCGACGAAGGCACCAAGCGGATGATCCGTCGCGCGCTGCTGAAGGCTGTCGCGATCCCGGGGCACCAGGTGCCGTTCGGCTCGCGCGAGATGCCGCTGGCCTACGGCTGGGGCACCGGCGGCATCCAGGTCACCGCCGCGGTGATCGGTGGCGACGACGTCCTCAAGGTGATCGACCAGGGCTCGGACGACACCACGAACGCGGTCAACATCCGCCGCTTCTTCGCCCGCACGACCGGTGTTGGCACCACCGAGCGGACCGCCCAGGCCACGATCATCCAGACCCGGCACCGGATACCGGAGCGGCCGCTGACCGAGTCGCAGATCCTGGTTTACCAGGTGCCGCAGCCCGAGCCGCTGTACAAGCTCGAGCCGCGGCGGCGCGAGACGCTGAAACTGCACGCGTTCGCCGACTACGGCCTGATGCATCTGAAATTGTACGAAGACATCGCGCGCTGGGGCAGGATCGACACCACCTACGACTATCCGGTGCTCGTCGACGGCCGGTACGTGATGTCCCCGTCACCGATCCCGAGCTTCGACAATCCGAAGATGCACCGGATGCCGGCCCTTCAGCTCTTCGGCGCCGGTCGCGAGAAACGGCTGTACGCGATACCGCCGCACACCGATGTCAGGAGCCTCGACTTCGAGGACCATCCGTTCCGCATCGAACCGCAGGGTCACGCCTGCGCGATCTGCGGCTGCACCACCAGTTATCTCGACGAGCTGGTGATGGACGACGATGTCACGCGGTGGACCTGCTCGGACACCGATCACTGCCGCGAACAGCAGGAGGCGGGCCGATGACCGCGGAGCCGCCGGTGCTGCGGGTCGAGAACCTGGGCCATCGCTTCGCCGGTGCACGCGACGGCCACTGGGCGGTGCACGGGGCGAGTCTCGAACTGCATGCCGGCGAGGTGGTCGCGATCGTCGGCGAGTCGGGCTCGGGCAAGTCGACACTGCTGAACTGCATCGCCGGCAGGATGACACCGACGCAGGGCCGGGTGCTGTACCGACGTCGCGACGCGGTCGAGATCGACGTGCACGCGGTGTCCGAGCGCGAACGCCGGATACTGGCCCGGACCGAGTGGGGGTTCGTCGAGCAACAGGCGCACGAGGGCTTGCGGATGAACGTCAGCGCCGGGGCCAACGTCGGCGAGCGCCTGATGGGATCGGGCGAGCGCCGGTACGCGACACTGCGCGACACCGCGACCCGCTGGCTGGCCCGGGTCGACCTGGACCCGCGGCGGCTGGACGATTCCCCGCGCGAGTTCTCCGGCGGGATGCGCCAGCGGCTGCAGATCGCGCGCAATCTGGTCACCCGCCCGCGGCTGGTGCTGATGGACGAACCGACGTCGGGGCTCGACGTGTCGGTCCAGGCCCGGCTGCTCGACCTGATCCGACTGCTCGTGGGCCGGCTGCACCTGTCGGCCATCATCGTCACCCACGACCTCGGGGTCGCGCGCCTGCTCTCGCAGCGGACCCTGGTGATGCAGCAGGGACTCGTCGTCGAGCAGGGGCTGACCGACCGCGTCCTCGATGATCCCCGGCATCCCTACACGCAGCTGCTGGTGTCCTCGGTGGTGCCGGCATGAATCCGGTGCTCGAGGTCGATGACGTCCACAAGCGGTTCACGCTGCATCTGCGCGATGCGATGCAGCTGAGGGTGCTCGACGGGGTCAGCCTGCGTGTCGAGGCAGGCGAGTGTGTCGCGCTGGTCGGCCCGTCCGGACGCGGCAAGTCGACGCTGATGAAGTGCCTGCACGGCAACTATGCGGTCGATGCCGGGCACCTGTGGCTTCGCCTGGCAGACGGCGAGCGCGTCGACCTGGCGGCGGCGGCACCGCGTCTGATCGTCTCGCTGCGCCGGCGCGAGATCGCCTACGTCAGCCAGTTCCTGCGCGTGCTGCCGCGCCAGCCGGCGATCGATGCCGTCGCCGAGCGGGTCATCGAGGCCGCCCAGCCGGCACCCCAGGCGCAGGCCGACCCGCTCGACGATTCGCTGCAGCAGGCGGCGCTCGACGTCGCGCGGGAGCAGGCGGGGGCGCTGTTCGCGCGGCTGAACCTGCCGCGCGGGTTGTGGAGCCTGCCGCCGGCGACCTTCTCCGGCGGCGAGCAGCAGCGGGTCAACATCGCCCGCGGCTTCATCGTACCGGCGCGGCTGCTCCTGCTCGACGAGCCGACCGCATCGCTGGACGAGGTGAACCGGCGCGTGGTGATCGGGCTGATCCGCGACGCCAAGCGGCGCGGATCCGCGATCGTCGGCATCTTCCACGACGAGGAGGTTCGCGATGCGGTCGCCGATCGCCGTTTCGATTTCACCCGGGCCTGAAGCCGGCGCCATGGGTGTCTTCACGAACGCCCGTGTGGTCCTGCGCGACGAGGTGCTGGCGCGCGGGACCGTGTCTGTCGTCGACGGGCGGATCGCGGCGATCGACCACGGCGTGACCTCGGTGGCGGGGGCCGTCGATCTCGACGGCGACTGGTTGCTGCCCGGACTGGTCGAGGTCCACACCGACAACCTCGAGCGCCACGTGATGCCGCGCCCGAAGGTCACGTTCCCGATGCGGGCCGCCGTCCAGGCGCACGACGCCGAGATGGCCGGCGCCGGCATCACCACGGTGCTCGACGCGATCGGCGTCGGCGACCCGTATGGCGACGGGTTCCGGTCACGCGACCAGAGTGCGCTGCTGGAGGTGCTCGACCAGCTGCAGGCCGCCGGAGCCCTTCGCTGCCGGCATCTGATCCATGTCCGTTGTGAACTGCCGGCGCACAATGCACTCGAACTGTTCGAACCGTTCGCCGGCCACGCGCGGCTGCGGCTGATCTCGCTGATGGACCACACACCCGGCCAGCGCCAGTGGACCGACGTCGAACAGGCGCGGATCTACTACACCGGCA
>CADEEH010000005.1 GCA_902826305.1 uncultured Burkholderiales bacterium | reverse complement strand
CTGATGTTCGCGGGCGATGCCGATGCCGGTGTCGCGGACGCTGAACTCGATCAGCGCGTCGACCTCGTCGGACTCCAGGCAGCGAACCGTCAGTACCACCTCGCCCCGTTCGGTGAACTTGATCGCGTTGCCACCCAGGTTGATCAGCACCTGGCGCAGGCGCATGTCGTCGGCCACCAGCACCGGGGGCAGCCCCGGATCGATGTCGAAGACCACTTCCACGGGTTTGTCGCCGACACTGCTCGACAGGATCACCCCGAGGTCGCGGAACAGCACCTCGGCGTGGCATTCGCGCGGGTCCAGTGACAGCTTGTCGGCCTCGATCTTGGAGAAATCCAGGATGTCGTTGAGCAGGCCGAGCAGCGAGTGCGCGGCGCCCTGTGCCTTGATCGCGTAGTCCGACTGGCGCGTGCTGAGCTTGGTCCGCTGCAGCAGGCGCAACATGCCGAGGATCGCGTTCATCGGCGTGCGGATCTCGTGGCTCATGTTGGCCAGGAACCGGCTCTTCGCCTGCGAGCCTTCCTCGGCCGCGCGCCGTGCATGCTCCAGGTCCGTGATGTCGATCCGGAAACCGACCGTGTGGCCGTCGGGCATCCGGCGATCGATCACCCGCATGATGCGACCGTCGTCCAGCGTCTGGACCACCGTGCCCGAGGCGGCCCGGTGCCAGGCGAGCCGATGGGCGATGAACTCCTCGACCCGGCCGACCGCGTCCGGATAACGGCCATCGAGCGCACCGATCCGTATCACCTCCGCGAAGGTCAGCCCCGGCTGGATCGATTCGGCCCGGTTCGCGAACAGGTGCCGATACTTCTCGTTGCACAACACGAGCCGATCGTCGGCATCGTAGACCACGAACGCTTCATCGACCGCGTCGATCGCGCCGCGCAGCAACTCGGCGGAGCGTTGGATCTCCGCCTCGGCGCGCCGGCGCTCGCTGATGTCGGTGTAGGTGGTGACGAAGCCGCCTTCGGGCATCGCGGCGGCGCGGATCTCCAGCGGCAGGCCATCGGGGCGTATCCGCTCGAACTGATGTACGGTCGACGCCTGCCGGGTGGCGTCGACGATGCCCCGCACCAGGGCTTCGGTGTCGGAATCGGACCGGTACTCGCCACGCTCGATGTTGAAGCGGACGAAATCGTCGAAGTAGACCTCGGGCCGGTCGAACAGCCAGTCCGGAAAGTCGAGCAGCGTCCGGTACTGGCGATTGGATGCGACCAGCCGCTGCCGGTTGTCGTAGACGCTGAGGCCGCACGGCAGGTTCTCCAGCACGTTGGCCAGCACCGTGTTCTTGCGATGCAGTTCGTCCTGCAGTTCGTGACGGGTCGTCACGTCCAGCAGCGCCCCGGAAACGCGAACCCGGGTCTTGCCGTCGAATTCCACCTGCCCGAGCGAGCGGACCCAGAGCCGCCGACCTTCGGCGGTGATCATCGACAATTCGAGGTCCCAGCCCTGACCGGTTTCCCGGGCCCGTCCGATCGCCTGCTGCATCTGCTGCCGCGAATCATGGAGGAAGTAGCCGAGTGCCTCGTCGAGATCCGGCACATGGCCGGGTTCGACACCGTGCAGCCGGCAGCACTCGTCGCTCCAGCGCACCGCATCGGTGTCGATGTCGAGCTCCCAGCCGCCGACCCGGGCGACCCGGCTGATCCGGTCCAGGAACGCCTGGTTCGCGCGCAGCGCGGCTTCGGCGGCCTTGCGCTGCGAGATGTCCATGTGGGTGCCGGCCATCAGCCGGGGCCGGTCGTTGTCGGCACGCAGGAAGACCTTGCCCCGGTCCAGCACCCAGATCCAGTGCCCGTCCCGATGCCGCATCCGCAGCTCGCACTCGTAGTGCGGTGTCTGCAGGTTGAAGTGACGCTCGAGTTCGACCGATGACCGGGAGACGTCGTCCGGATGCAGGAACCGGCCCCAGGTCTCGATCGACACCGGCTGCAGCTCGTCGAGCGTGTAGCCGATCATCTGTGCCCAGCGTTCGTTGAACACGGTCTCGCCGGTCTCGATGTTCCACTCCCAGGTGCCGACGTGGGTGCCCTCCAGGATGTGGTCGAGGCGTTGCCGTTCGCGTGCCAGCGCCTCCTCGGCGAGTTTGCTTTCGGTGATGTCGGTGCGGATCGAGACGTACTTCTCGACCCGGCCGTCGGCGCTGGCGAACGGCGCGATCATGCTGTCGACCCAGTACAGCCGGCCGTCCCGGGCCCGGTTGCGGATCTGTCCGCGCCAGGGCAGCCCCTGGCCGATCGAGGACCACATCTCGTGCCAGAACGCAGCGTCGTGATGCGCCGAATTGACGATCGCGTGGTCGTGGCCGATCAGTTCGTCGCGGGTGAATCCGCTGATCCGGCAGAAAGCCTCGTTGACGTCGATGATCCGGCCGGTGCAATCGGTCACCGACACGATCGCCAGCGTGTCGATCGTGCGCAGCCACGCCTCGGTGTGGCGCAGCGCGGCCTCGAGTTGTTCGCTGGTCCGCTTCTGTGCGGTGATCTCGGTGGCGATCTCCATCCAGCCGGTCAGCACGCCGGTGGCCGATCGAACCGGCTGCAGGTCGATGTCGACCCAGTAGGTGCGACCGTCCTTGCCTCGTCGCATCTGCTCCAGCCGGCACGCATTTCCTTTCGATATCGCCGCGCGCATCTGACCGGCCGCGATGTCCGTCGGATCGCACAGGACATCGGCGAGTGGTCGTCCGATCGCCTCGTCGGCGGCGAATCCGGTGATCCGTTCGAATCCGTTGTTGACCCAGTTGATCCGCAGCGCCGCGTCGGTGATCATCACCGCATTCGAGGTGTGCTGCGCCACCCGCGCGAGCCGGTCGAGTTCGGCGGTCATCTGGTGCGCGCGATTCTGCGCGCGCACCCGGCCCGAGGCGAGCAACCAGACCGTCAGCGCGAGCAGCACGCTGGCGGCGGCACCGCCGACGAGGATCAGGACCGTCGGGGCGCGGGGGATCGCGGCCTCGAAGACCGGCGTCGATCCCACCCGGACGGTCAGGATCCGACCGCCGACCTCGAATGATCGGACCGCCGAGTAGTGCGGCGTCGCCTTCACGGCTGGCCCGGAGAATCCGGCACTGTCGAACAGCACCTGGTCGGGATCGTCGCTCGGGGCATCGAAGAGTTCGAGCGTCGCGTCGGCCAGCAACTCCTGGCCGACGCCGGCCATCAGTTCGGCGACGACGATCGGTGCGTGGAACACACCCCACAACGCGGCACGCCGCTGGGCCGTGGTCTGCGGCCGGACATCGTCCCTGTACACCGGCAGGTAGAGCAGGAAACCCGCGCCTTTCCGTTGGTCCTGCTCCAGTGCGACTCGACCGCTCAGCGCCGGTCCGCCGCTGTCGATCGCGCGTTCGATCGCCTCGCGCCGATGGCGTTCCTGGCCGACGTCGTAGCCCCACGCGGGTCGATTGTCCGCGAGGGGTTCGATGTACTTGATCACGTACAGTTCGTCGTGTTCCCCCTCGGTCCTGACCGTGAATTCGGGCGCCGCATCGGCGCGTTCACGGGCGATGAAGGTGGCGAGCGCCGATCGCTGCACCCGTTCGATCAGTCCGAGGCCCCGGATGCCGGGGAAGTTCCGGTCGATCTCGCGCGATTCGACGTAGCGCCGGAATTCATCGCGATCGATCGATTGACTGCCGGCGTACAGGCCGCGCGCGCCGCGCAGGCCGTGCAGCGGATCGTCGAAGCGCAGCCGTGTCTCGTCGACCAGCCGCTCGGCGATCCGATCGAACTGCCAGTGTGCGTGTTTCTCGGCGGCGCGATGCTGCCAGATCGCGCCGGCGACGGTCAGCGCCAGCGCCACCGCCTGGGCGATCCAGGTGTAGGCGATGGCCGTGCGCACGCCCTGGGTGCTGATCGGCCCCTGCTGGCTGCGCAGGCGGCTCAGCACGGCGACCCGGCGGGTGGCGGTGGCACTTCGCCAGTAGATCGGCGGGGCCCCGATCAGCAGCATCAGCAATGCCGCCAGCAGCCGGGCGGTCCACGTATCGACGCCTTCGGCCAGGATGTCCACCGCGGTCTCGGCGAGCAGATACGCCACTGCGATGATCAGCAGCAGCTCTCCGAGCAGTCGGACGGAAACCAGGCTGGCTTTCGAGGTCAAGGGACGACGGCTCCGGCTGTTTGAGTGGCGCGTCCGTCCGTGCCATGTCGCGCGGGCAGGGGACGCGGAAGAGGATTCTCGACGGGCGTCGGTGCGTGTGATCCCGGAAAATGGAGCCGACGTCCCGCGCTATTCCCAGCGCATGCCCCACTCGCGGACCGCGAACGGCTGGGTGAAGGCGGCCGAATGGACGGGATTCGGGCGTCATTTCGACGCATCGGGCCGACGGCCCCGGGCCGATACTGCTGCGAACCCGGCCCCGAATCGGCCGTGCGAGACAGCCATGGGCAGCAACGAACCAGAACATCCGGACGAGGGCGGTCGGTCGGCATCGGCGCATCGACGGCCGTTTCCGCCATTGGGCGCGGAACTGACGATCTACACGGCCTCCGAGACCCACGCCGGTTGGCTCGCCTGGTTCGCGTCGACCGCCGACCGGCACGACGACGCCGCGGTCGCCGTCGGTGTCGATGCCCGGGCGGTGGAGGCGATCGATGGTGCCGGCATGCAGTTGCTGCTCTCGTTGCAGCGCAGCCTGCAGGCCCGGGGTCTGGCACTCGACCTGTGTGAACCGAGCGCCGAACTGCTTGCCGCGTGTGCCGTGATGGGCACCGGTGACCGGCTTCGATCGGCCGGCCCGCAGGAGTCGTGATGACCGGCGACGCCGATCACGGTTTCATCACCGAAGCGCTGCCGGCGTTCATCGGCGAGGCTCGTGAGCAGATCGCGTCGCTGGAACAGTTGCTGCTGCAGCTGGAAGACGCGCCGGGCGACCGCGAGCTGCTCGACGCGCTGTTTCGCTGCGCACACACGGTCAAGGGTTCGGCCGGCATCTTCGGGCTCGAACGCATCGTCGAATTCATGCACCACGTCGAGACGCTGCTCGACGGACTGCGCGCAGGTCGGATCGCGTTGGATCCATCGCTGAACACGCTGCTGCTGGAATGCAACGACCATGCGCTGCGTCTGATCGAAGCGGCCGGTGGCGGGGAAGACGCCGCCGGCGACGATCGCCGGGATGTGCTGGTCGCGCAACTGCGTGCTGCGATCGCCGCCGCGCCCGTGCCCGTACCCACACCGGCAGCGGCCCGCGGGACCGCGACCGGCGAGGCCGGCAACGAGGCCGCGCGGTCCGGCCGCTGGCACATCTCCGTGCGCTTCGGGCCGGACACCTTCCGCAACGGCATGGACCCGGCCGCGATCCTCGCCTACCTGGGCAAACTGGGCTCGGTGGCCGCGATCCGGTGCGACGTCGATGCGGTCCCTGCGCTGGACTCGCTCGATCCCGAGACCTGTCACATGGGCTTCGAGGTCGCGTTCGACAGCGCCGCCTCGCGCGACGAGATCGAAGAGGCGTTCTCGTTCGTTCGCGAGGACGCCAGGCTGCATCTGATCGAACCGGGTGCCGATCCGCAGGTGCTGATCGACCTGATCGACTCGATGCCGGACACGCCGCGACTGGGTGAGATCCTGGTGGCGGTCGGCGCGATCAGCCGGGCACAGCTCGATGAAGGCCTGGCCGAACAGAGGCGGTCGGCCGGCTCCGGGGCGGAGGTGCCACGCCTGGGCGACCTGCTCCACGAACACGCCGGGGTGGCGCGGCCGGTGATCGAGGCGGCGTCGGACAAACAGCAACTGCAGCGCCGGCGCGACGGTCCCGTCGCCGAGGAGCCGCGACTGATCCGTGTGCAGGCCGACCGGCTCGATGCGGTGATCAACCTGGTCGGTGAACTGGTGATCGCCAGCGCCGGCGCGTCGTTGCTTGCCGGTCAGAACGGCCCGGCCGCGCTGATCGAGGCCAACGCCCATATCGGTCGCCTCGTCGAGGACATCCGCAACGGCGCGCTGCAGCTTCGCATGGTGCCCATCGGCGAGACGTTCGCCCGCTTCCGGCGGGTCGTCCGCGACACCGCCGCGCAACTCGGCAAGGACGTGGTGCTCGACATCAGCGGCGGCGACACCGAACTGGACAAGAGCATGGTCGAGCGGATCGCCGATCCGCTGATGCACCTGGTACGCAATGCGCTGGACCACGGTCTGGAGACGCCGGCGGATCGCCTCGCGGCAGGCAAGCCCGGGCAGGGACGGCTGACGCTGTCGGCCTGCCATGAGTCGGGTGCCGTGCTGATCCGCATCCGCGACGACGGGCGCGGGATCCGCCGCCGCAAGGTTCTCGAACGCGCCTGGGAACGCGGGCTGCTCGAAAACGGCGTCGTGCCCGCCGACGACGCGGTGCTCAAGCTGATCTTCGAGCCGGGCTTCTCGACCGCCGAGCAGGTGACGAACCTGTCGGGCCGCGGCGTCGGCATGGACGTCGTGCGCCGGAACATCGAGGCGCTGCGCGGGACCGTGTCGATCACCAGCGTCGAGGGCGAAGGCAGCACGATCGACATCCGGTTGCCGCTGACACTGGCGATCATCGACGGTTTCCTCGTCGGTGTCGACGCATCGCGATTCATCCTGCCGCTCGAGTCGGTGGTCGAGGTGATCGAGAACCGGGGGCTGTCCGGCGACATCGACGAGCAGGGTCTCGGCTGCATGGAACTCCGTGGCCGGGTGCTGCCGGTGGTCAACCTGCGCGCGGTGTTCGGCTTCGAAGGCCGGCTCCCGCCACGCGGCAGCGTGGTGGTCGTTCGCTGCGGCGCCGGTTCCTTCGGCATCCTGGTCGATCAGCTGCTCGGCCAGCACCAGACCGTCATCAAGCCGCTGTCGCGGATCTTCCGGGGGCTGCGCGGCGTCTCCGGCTCGTCGATCCTGGGCAATGGCGACGTCGCCCTGATCCTCGAAGTGAACACCTTGCACGCCTCGATCGAAGGACGCCGACCCGTCGCCGCCCTCGAGGCGCTCCCGGATCCATCCCGAAACCCGCAATCCGCCTGAGAGACCAACAATGAAAGCCTCGAACCCGCCGCCGAAGGATGGACAGCTGGTCCGTCCAGCCTCCTGGACACGCGGCCTGCTGCACAACCTGGGCATGGGCCAGAAGTTCTTCATCCTCGGCGCGCTGATGCTGTCGATGGTCGCGCTGCCGACCTGGTTGTACCGGGACAAGGCGGTGGCCGACATCGAGACCGCCCGGCTCGAGGAGGCGGGCACCGCGCCGGTATCGGCGTTGCAGCGGCTGCTCAAGGCGACGCAGCAGCATGCGGCGGCGGCCGCCGGCACACTGGCCGGCAACGACTCGTTCGCCCAGCCGCTGTCCTCGGCCCGTGACGCGGTCGCCAAGGCGATCGCCGACGTCGAGTCGAGCCTGAAGGCGCCGGAGATCTCGGCGACGGTCAAGTCGCGCTGGGCGGAGCGGCGCCAGCAGTGGGAGACCCTGGACCAGGCCGTTGCGGGGCGCCGGATGACGGCGGCCGAGAGTTCGTCGAAACATGCCCGCTGGAACGCCGAACTGCTCGACCTGAAGGACGTGATCCTCGATGAATCCGGCCTGTCGCTCGACCCGCTCGCCGACACGTACGCGATGATGCTGGCGGCGACGATCGAGGTGCCGGCACTCGGCGAGCGGCTGAGCCGCATGCGCGCCGAAGGCACCGCGTTCCTGGTCGCGGGAAACCTGCCGCCCGACGGGCGTGCCTCGCTGATCGCCAACGGGGGACGGGTGAGGGAACTGCTCGGCGACATGTTGCGCGATCTCGGCAAGGCATCGTCGATCAATGCGCAGTTCAAGGCCGCGCTCGGCCATCGCGTCGATTCGCTGAAGGCGCAGATCGAGCAGTCGCTGGCGCGTGTGGACCGGGACCTGATCCAGGCCGCGGCGGTCAAGGCGTCGGCGAACGACTACTTCCAGGAGCTGTCCGGGACGATCGACGCGGTCCACGAATTCGACGCGGTGGCGATCGGCGAACTGGCCTCGGTGCTGCAGGCCCGGGAGAGCCACCTGAACCAGCAGTACGTGTCGGTGATGATCGTGCTCGGCACGCTGCTCGCGTTGTCGACCACGTTCGTGCTGCTCGTCGTGCGCAGCATCACGCAGCCGGTCGGCGAGGCGCTCGCGCTCGCCAGTGCGATCGCCGGCGGCCGGTTCGACAGCGAGGTCAAGGTCCGGGGCGGCAACGAGATCAACGAGATGATGCGGGTGCTCGCCTCGATGCAGCAGCAGCTGCGCGAACGTGGCGAGAACGACGGCCGGATCGCGGCCGAGATCGGCCGGGTCAAGCGTTCGCTCGACGTCGCCGCGGTCAATGTCATGGTCATCGACGCCGACCACCGCATCGTCTACGCGAACCAGGCGCTGGTGCGGATGATGCGCGACGCCGAGGCCGACCTGCGCCGGCAGATCGCCGGCTTCGACTCGGCGGCCATGGTCGGCAACAGCATCGACCTGTTCGGCGTGCCGATGTTCCAGCGTACGAACCTGGACCGCCTGAGTGATACCCAGGATGCGATGGTCGAACTCGGCGGACGCCGGTTCCATCTGATCCTCAACCCGATCGTCGATCCGCAGGGGCAGCGGCTGGGTGTCGTCGCCGAGTGGCAGGACCAGACCGAGATGCTCGCCGCCCGCGAGAAGGCGGAGCGTGCGGCCGCCGAGAACGCACGCATCCGCCAGGCGCTCGACGCCGCGGTGATGCCGGTGCGTATCGCCGACAACGATGGCACCGTGGTCTACCTGAACGATGCACTGCGCCGGATCCTGAAACGCGACGAAGCGGCATTCCGCGCGGAGAACCCGGCGTTCGACGCCGACAAGGTGATCGGCGGTTCGATCGGCGTCTTCTATCGCGATCCGACGGCCGCGATCGAGCGCCTGCGCATGTTGTCGCAGCCGACCACCTCGACCCTGGTGCTGGGTGGCCACACCTACGACGTGATGACCTCGCCGGTCCACTCGGCCACCGGCGAGCGGCTCGGCACGGTCGGCCAGTGGCAGGACCGCACCGAACAGCTCGCCGCCGAGAAGGAACTGGAGCAGATCGTCGGTGCGGCCGTGGCCGGCGACTTCACGCAGCGCGTGAACCTCGAAGGCAAGCAGGGCTTCTTCAAGGTGCTGTCGCAGGGTGTCAACGACGTCATGAAGACCAGTGAACAAGGTCTGAACGATGTGGCGGCGCTGCTCAAGGCGTTCTCGGAGGGCAACCTGTCCTGGCGCATCGAACGCGAATACCAGGGGCTGTTCGCGGCGGTCAAGCAAAGCGGAAACGAGACGGCCGATCAGCTCACGAGGGTGCTGAGCGAGGTGCGGGCGGCGGCCGATGCGCTGACCGGTGCGGCCAACCAGGTCAGCGCGACCGCGCAGAGCCTGTCGCAGTCGGCCAGCGAGCAGGCCTCGTCGGTGGAGGAGACGACGGCGTCGATCGACATGATGTCGGCGTCGATCACGCAAAACAGCGACAACGCGCGCGTCACCGACGGGATGGCGACCAAGGCCAGCCGCGAGGCGGGTGAAGGCGGCGAGGCGGTGACCGAGACGGTGACGGCGATGAAACAGATCGCCCAGAAGATCTCGATCGTCGACGACATCGCCTACCAGACCAACCTGCTGGCGCTCAACGCGGCGATCGAGGCCGCGCGCGCCGGCGAACACGGCAAGGGCTTCGCGGTGGTCGCCGCCGAGGTGCGCAAGCTGGCCGAACGCAGCCAGGCGGCGGCCCGGGAGATCGGCGATCTGGCCGGGCGCAGCGTGTCCACCGCCGAGCGTGCGGGCAACCTGCTCGACGAGATCGTGCCGTCGATCCAGAAGACCTCCGAGCTGGTGCAGGAGATCGCGGCGGCCTCCTCGGAGCAGAGCCAGTCGGTCACCCAGATCGGCACGGCGATGTCGGCGCTGAGCAAGACCACGCAGCAGAATGCCTCGGCCTCCGAGGAGCTGGCGGCGACCTCCGAGGAGCTGTCGGGACAGGCCGAGCAGCTGGCCCAGGCGGTGGCCTTCTTCAGCCTGGACGGCCAGCGCGACGAGGCGCCGGCGCCCGAGCGTCGCGCCACGAACTCGCCGATGCGCGCACGCAATACGCGCAGCCGCCCGGCGAGCGCCGGGTCGTCGGCCACACCGGCCACCGGCACCCACGGCAACTTCCGGCCGTACTGAAACCGACCGCACCAGCGAATCGACAGGCACCGACCGTGCGCCTCAACCTCCCCATCACCTCGCAGGAGTACCCGCTCCGCGACGGCATGACCATCGTCTCGCGTACCGACCTCAGGGGCCGCATCGTCTACGTGAATGCGGATTTCGTCGAGGCCAGCGGTTACGCCGAAGCCGAACTGATCGGACAGCCGCACAATCTGTTGCGCCACCCGGACATGCCCGTGGAGGCGTACGCCGACCTGTGGAACACCCTGCAGGCCGGCCGACCGTGGACCGGTCTGGTCAAGAACCGGCGCAAGGACGGTGATCACTACTGGGTCGTGGCCAACGCAACGCCGGTTCGCGAGGCCGACCAGGTCACCGGCTACATGTCGGTCCGCACGCCCGCGACCCGCGCACAGGTCGAGGTGGCTGACGCGGTGTATCGACGGTTCAAGGAGGGCTCCGCCGCCGGCATGGTGATCCGCGAGGGCGTCGTCGTGCGAACCGGCATACGGCACTGGCTGGACCGGCCGGGCGGCTGGTGGTCGCGGCGCTCCATCGGTGGCAAGTTCATGCTGCTCGGATCGTTCGGCGGGTCGATGATCGCCGGGAGTGCGGCTGCCGCGCTTCAGGGTTGGTGGTCGCTGATCGGCATCCCGTTGGGTGGTGTCCTGTTCACCATCTGGGCGGGCACGCGATTCGCGCGGCGGCTCACCGGTACGCTGCGCGTCGGCGAGGCCCATCTGGAGGCCTATGGCCAGGGTCGATTCTCCGGTGTCGTGCCGGCCAGTGGCGACGACGAGCTGGCGGCATTGATGCTGGCGCTCAAGCGGGTGCAGATCCGGCTCGGATTCGAGTTCGTCGACACGCGACGACGCGCCGACGATGCTACGCGGATCAAGGAAGCGCTGAGCGGTGCGGCGGTCAGCGTGATGGTCATCGACGCGAACCACGACATCGTCTATGTGAACCGGTCGCTCGTGGCGATGATGCAGGAAGCCGAGCCCGACCTTCGCACGGAGATCCCCGGGTTCGATGCGAAGGCGCTGCTCGGCACCTCCGTCGGGCGCTTCAGCCAGGTGCAATGGCTGCACCCCGACCGGCTCGACAGTCTGGTGGGCACGAGCGAATCGTTGGTCGAGCTAGGCTCGCGCAGATTCCACCTCGTCGTTGCACCGATCATCGATGGGCATGGCCAACGACTGGGCGCGGTGGTCGAGTGGCAGGACCGTACCGAGGCGCTCGCGGCGCGCGAGCGGGAGCTGGCGAAGGCGGCGGAAACGCTCCGGGTGAAGAACGCGCTCGACCGGTCGAGCACCGGCGTCATGATCACCGGCGAAGACGGCCGGATCGTCTACATGAACCAGGCCCAGGCCGACATGATGCGTCGGCACGAAGCGCAGCTGGGCAAGGCCCTGGCCGGTTTCGATGCCTCGAGTCTGATTGGCAGCAGCATCGAGGTGTTCGACGGCGCCGCGCAGCAGCGCGCGATGCCGGCGTTGCTCCAGGCGGCCCATCACACGCAGATCGAGATCGCCGGGCTGACCTTCGCCTTGTCGGCCAACCCGGTCATCGACGAACAGGGGCAGCGTATCGGAACTGTCGTCGAGTGGAAGGATCGCACGGCCGAACTGGCGACCGAGCGCGAGATCGGCGACATGGTCCAGGCCGCGGCCGCGGGTGACCTGTCCCGCCGCCTGGCGATCGACAACAAGCAGGGCTTCTTCAAGGTGCTGTCGCAGGGTGTCAACGACGTCATGAAGACCAGTGAACAAGGTCTGAACGATGTGGCGGCGCTGCTCAAGGCGTTCTCGGAGGGCAACCTGTCCTGGCGCATCGAACGCGAATACCAGGGGCTGTTCGCGGCGGTCAAGCAAAGCGGAAACGAGACGGCCGATCAGCTCACGAGGGTGCTGAGCGAGGTGCGGGCGGCGGCCGATGCGCTGACCGGTGCGGCCAACCAGGTCAGCGCGACCGCGCAGAGCCTGTCGCAGTCGGCCAGCGAGCAGGCCTCGTCGGTGGAGGAGACGACGGCGTCGATCGACATGATGTCGGCGTCGATCACGCAAAACAGCGACAACGCGCGCGTCACCGACGGGATGGCGACCAAGGCCAGCCGCGAGGCGGGTGAAGGCGGCGAGGCGGTGACCGAGACGGTGACGGCGATGAAACAGATCGCCCAGAAGATCTCGATCGTCGACGACATCGCCTACCAGACCAACCTGCTGGCGCTCAACGCGGCGATCGAGGCCGCGCGCGCCGGCGAACACGGCAAGGGCTTCGCGGTGGTCGCCGCCGAGGTGCGCAAGCTGGCCGAACGCAGCCAGGCGGCGGCCCGGGAGATCGGCGATCTGGCCGGGCGCAGCGTGTCCACCGCCGAGCGTGCGGGCAACCTGCTCGACGAGATCGTGCCGTCGATCCAGAAGACCTCCGAGCTGGTGCAGGAGATCGCGGCGGCCTCCTCGGAGCAGAGCCAGTCGGTCACCCAGATCGGCACGGCGATGTCGGCGCTGAGCAAGACCACGCAGCAGAATGCCTCGGCCTCCGAGGAGCTGGCGGCGACCTCCGAGGAGCTGTCGGGACAGGCCGAGCAGCTGGCCCAGGCGGTGGCCTTCTTCAGCCTGGACGGCCAGCGCGACGAGGCGCCGGCGCCCGAGCGTCGCGCCACGAACTCGCCGATGCGCGCACGCAATACGCGCAGCCGCCCGGCGAGCGCCGGGTCGTCGGCCGCGCCGGCCACCGGCACCCACGGCAACTTCCGGCCGTACTGATCCGTGGAGCCGTCGATGAACCCGCACACCGGCCGGTCGGCCGACGACACGACCGGCACGACCGGCGCGTCCGTAGCCCAGCTGCTGACCTTCTCGCTCGGCGGCGAGGTGTTCGCGATGGACATCCACAACGTGCGCGAGATCATCCAGCACGGGCCCATGACCGTCGTACCGCTGATGCCCGCGTTCGTGCGTGGTGTCATCAACCTGCGCGGTGCGGTGGTGCCGGTGATCGACCTGCAGTCGCGTTTCGGACGGGCCCCGGCCTGTGTCGGTCCCAAGACCTGCATCGTGATCTTCGACGCGATGCGAAGCCAGGAGCGGGTCGAACTCGGCCTGCTCGTCGATTCGGTCAGCGAAGTGCTCGAACTGCCCGCCGATCAACTCGAACCGTCGCCGGATTTCGGTGCCAGCGTGCGGCGCGATTTCATCCGCGCGATGGGCAAGGTGGACGGCCGCTTCGTGATCGTCATCGACCCCGATCGTGTGCTGGACATCGACGAGATGGCGCGCCTGTGTGAACCCGCCTGCGGCGCCGTCGCCTGATCGGCGCGAATCCACCGAGACCCCGCGGAGACCGTGATGCTCGACCTGAGTGACCAGACGTTCTGGCGCATCGCCGATCTGATGTACAACACGATCGGGCTTTCCTTCAGCGACAACAAGAAGTCGCTGGTGTCGTCGCGGCTCGGCCCGCGGATCCAGCGGCTGGGGCTCGAAGGGTTCGACGAATACGCGGCGAGGATCGAAGCCGAGGACGACGGTGGCGAGTTCCAGATGGCCGTCGACCTGCTGACGACCAACGAGACCTACTTCTTCCGCGAGCCCGCGCACTTCGACCTGCTCGAGGACGAGATGCGGCGCGAGCGGCCACGCTCGCTGGCGGTGTGGAGCGCGGCCTGTTCCTTCGGCGACGAGCCGTACTCGATCGCGATGCTGCTGGCGGACCTTCAGATGCAGGGGGTGATCGGTTCGGCCTGGTCGGTGCTGGGTACCGACATCAGCGACCGGGTGTTGCGATCGGCGATCGGCGGCATCGTTCCGGAGGATCGGTTGCGCGCGGTCTCGCCCGAGCGGCTGCGCCGCTACTGTCTGCGCGGGGACGGCGCCGACGAGGGCAAGTCGATGCTGCGCCCGGAACTGCGGGCGCGTGTACGGTTCGGGCGCCTGAACCTGTGCCAGCCGATCGACGACATCGGGCCGTTCGACGTCGTGTTCCTTCGCAACGTGATGATCTATTTCGACGCCGAGACCAAGAGCGCAGTGGTCGATCGGGTGCTGGGGCGGCTGCGCCCGGGCGGACTGATGTTCATCGGCACCGCCGAAGGCCGCATCCCCTGCCAGACGCCGATCCAGGTGGTCGCGCCCGGGGCGTTTCGCAAGGTGGCCGGATGAGCCGTCACGCGAGCGTGGTCCACGTGCTCCATCCGGGTGATGTCGCCTGCGGCGAACGCGGCGACCGGCTGGAGACGCTGCTCGGATCGTGCGTCGCGGTGATCCTGACGGACCCGCGTCGCACGATCGGCGTGATGTGCCACATCGTGCATTCGTCGGGGTCCCTGAGTGAACCCGGCAACGCCGCCCATGCCGGCCCCGCGATCGACCGGATGTACGCGCTGCTGACCGGACGCGGCATCCAGCCGCGGATGTGTGAAGCGTACGTCTACGGCGGCGGCAACATGTTCCCGCACCTGTTCCGCAGCGGCAATCACGTCGGTGAGCGCAACATCCAGGCGGTCATCGATCGACTCGCCGACGATGGCGTGCAGACCCTGCACGAGGATGTCGGCGGCAACGTCTATCGCCGGTTGCGCTGGACCGTCGGTCCCGGCGAGCCCGAGGTGGCCGCGGTCGCGGTCTGAGCAAGCAACCAGGAGCCAATAATGGCGATCAAGGTCTATGTCGTCGACGATTCGGCGATCGTGCGCCAGACGGTCCAGCACCTGCTGCGCGACGATCCGACCTTCGAGCTGATCGGCGCGGCACCGAACCCGCTGCTGGCGGCACCGGTGCTGCGCAACAACCGGCCCGACGTGTTGCTGCTGGACATCGAGATGCCCGGCATGGACGGTCTGACGTTCCTGCGTCAGATCATGGCCAGCGACCCGATTCCGACCGTGATCTGTTCGACGTTGACGACCAAGGGCGGCGAAATGGCGGCCGAGGCGATGGCCAGCGGCGCGGTCGCGGTGATCACCAAGCCGCGACTCGGCCTGAAGGACTTCCTCGAGGGCTCACGTCGCGAGATGGTGCAGGCGCTGAGGACGGCGGCGCAGTCGCGGCCGCGACGAATTGCCGGTACGAACACGGCCGGTGCGAGCACGGCCGGCGGCACCGCCGCACCCGCCGCACCGCTCACCAAGCCGATCGGGTTGCATGCGCTGTCGACGAACAAGCCGGTGGTGCTCGGCAGTTCCACCGGCGGCATCCACGCGATCGAGACGGTGCTCTCGGGGTTGCCGAAGGACTGCCCGGGCATCGCGATCGTCCAGCACATGCCGGAGAACTTCACCGGTCCGTGTGCGCAGCGGCTCGACAAGGTCTGCGCGGTCACGGTGCGCGAGGCGCGCGAGGGTGACCGGCTGGAGCGAGGCACCGTGCTGATCGCACCGGGTGGCCGTCACATGAAGCTGCGCAAGGCCAACGGCCAGTATTTCGTCAACGTGTTCGATGGCCCGCCGGTCAACCGGCACAAGCCCTCGGTCGATGTGCTGTTCCGTTCGGCGGCCGAATGTGCCGGCAAGGACGCACTGGCGCTGATCCTGACCGGCATGGGCAACGACGGCGCGCGAGGCATGGAACAGATGCACAACGCCGGCGCACGCACGGTCGCACAGGACGAGGAGTCCTGCGTGGTCTTCGGCATGCCGAAGGAGGCGATCGCGCTCGGCGCGGTCGACGAGATCCTGCCGTTGTCGGGCATCGCGCAGGCGATCCTGCGCTTCGACGCCCGGGGCTGACGCCGGCGACTACTCGACCTGTGTCTTGAACGTCACCCGCCGATTCTCCGGCGCGATCGGCAGATCGGGTCGCAGCAGTTCCTGATCGCCGCGGCCGATCGCCTTCAGGCGCTCGCGCGGAATGTGGTGTGCGGTGACGAGGTAGTCGACGACGTTGTCGGCGCGATCCTGCGACAGCTTCATGTTGTAGTCGGGACCGCCGCGCGGATCCGCGTGACCTTCGATCGCGAACGTGAACGACGACAGCTTGTCGGAACCCAGCGCGCGGGCGACCACGTCGAGTTGCGACTTGGACTGCGGTGTCAGGTCGCTGGAGTCGGTCTCGAAGGTGATCAGCACCGAGGCGGCTCCGCCGGAACCCGGCGTCGTGCTGGCAACCGGCGGCTGGCGACGTCCGCCACCGCCACCCCCTGCGGGCTGCACCCGGATGCTGCGCCCGCGCACACCCGGCGGAGGCGGGGTCAGCGCGCGGATCAGTTCCGCTTCGTCGAGGGTCGCCTCGTTGAACACCTTGCCCGGATCGGATTGGGCGAACGCCACCGAGCTGCAGACGGCGGCCGCCAGCAGGATCGCGATCGCCACCGTGCCGGCCGAAGCGCGGAGGGCCGGCGTGAACACCTGGGCCTGTATCGATTTCATGTCTGGCTACCTCCACCGCGTGATGAGGCCATTGTCCGGCCGCGGCGGGCAACCGGCAATACGACCGAAGGAGGACGTTGCACGGATCCGTGACGACGTTGTCGCCGTCGAATCGCCAGCCTCTCGGGTTTGCCGGATCATCCGGTGACCAGCGCGGCGAAGAGTTCGGGAGTCAGCGTCGCCGGCTCGACGCGCAGGGTCGGCTCGACGGCGCCGGCGTCGAAAGCCCACCACAGGCCGCGTCCACCCAACCCGGCCAGCATCAGTTGTGCGGTCGTCCGTCGCAACGCCGGGATCGGCACGCCCTCGCCGGCAGGGTCCGCGGACCCTGTGGCGAGCCGTGCGTCGAACGTGTCCAGGGCCTCGCCGTCGAGCGCGGCCAGGCCCGCGACCGCCAGCGGCGCGAGGCCACTTTCGAGCGCCTCCAGGCCGGCGGCCAGCAGGGTCGACGGGCAGGTCCGAGCGATCGTCAATGGAAAACAGCGACCGACGCGGTCGACCGATGGCAGCAGCACACCACACCAGGCATCCGCGCCCGGCGTCTCGGGCCCGATCAGGAAGCGCCACACCGGGAAGGTCAGGTACAGGTCGAGCCACCGGTCACCGTGCCGCGCGCGCCCGTGCGCCATGCCCGCCTGCAGCCAGCCATCCCATCGCTCGACGAACGGATCGGGCAGCCGGCGTCTGGCGAAGTCGCCGAGCGCCGGAATCTTGCCGAACCATCCGGCTGGTGTGAGCGTCGGGACCGCGGCAGCTGGTCGCGACATCGGCGCGATCTCGGTGACGGCGTAACCGTCGTCGTCGACGGTGGGCACGGCAGGCGGGCCGGGGTCGCGGCCGCCACCCTCGGGCACCGGGTGCACGGCGGCCTCGCCCGTTGCGGACGGCGCGGCGGTACCGGTGGGCACCGACCGCGGCTCGCTGCCGTCGCCGGGATCGGGCCGGCCGTTCACAGCTGGCCCGGACACTGGAACGCCCGCAGTTCGGTCATCCGGAACGGATTGACGACGCTGCTGGTGGTGATCTCGAACAACACGCGCCGGCCGTCGACGTTGAGCGCCGCGCGGAACTTCTCCGGCGCCGCGGTCGGTTCGATCTGTGCCCGGTCGAACAGCCGGTGCAATGCCCACGGCCCTTCGAGCACGACGCCGCTGGCCCCCGAAGGTCCGGGCGGGGAGATCTGCAGGCGGATCTGGCCGGTGCCCTTGGTGCCGGGCCACTGGATCGATTGCGGCACCGCCGGACCGTGGGCGTAACGCAGCATCTGGCCGTCGATGTCCATGCTGAACTGCAGGATCGCCGGGTCCATCTCGATCGGCTTGAAATCGACGCGCACCGCGGGTCCCCGGCCGCCGACGAAGAACACGTTGCGGATGTCGGCCGCGCGCTGGAACTGCAGCAGCGCCGAGCCGCGTTCGACCATCGAGGCGTCGCCCGACTTGCGAAAGCGCCACGGCTTGACCGCGGTGTCGACATGCGGCGCCAGCGTCTTCTGGAAGAATTCGTCGAGCATCGCGTTCGGTGCGAACAGCCGCGCGAAATCCTCCGGGGTCACCTCGCGCGCCGCACCCGGCACGAAAGGATATCGACCCGCGATCGCCTTGTTGCAGAACTCGCCGATCGAGGTCGACAGGTTCTGGCTGATGTTGTCGCGGGTCGCGCCGAGCGCCTGGTTGGCGCCTGCGGTCGACAGTTCGGTCACCATCGAGCGCACCGGTTCGGGCATCCGCGCCGCCTCGCCGCGGACCTTGTTCGCCAGCTCGCTCGGCGGCGGCACGTTGCCGCTCCTGACGGCGGTGTCGGTGGCGATCATCAGGGTGTAGACCTCGTTGAGCAGCGAGATCGACTGGTCGAGTGGTGCCGGAACACCCTGCGCGGGGGCGGTCACGTAGGCGCGCAGTGCGTTGAACCGATCGTCGACCAGGCTCTCGATGCGCGGACCGGCCGGTGTCGCGATCGCCGCCGGTGTCCTCGGGCCGAGCAGCCGCTCGAGCGACTTCTTCGCGTCCTTCGCCGCCTCGCCGACCTTGTCCACCGTCTTGTCGACCGCGTTCTTCGGATCGGATGCGGTCAGCGTGACCTCGCGCACGATCGCACGCAGCAGCCGCGCCAGCGGCGAATCCGGCGCGGAGAGCACCCGCGCGACCTGGATCGTCTGGGTCAGGTTCGGCGACTTGACCAGGGCCAGGTCGGCCACCAGCCGCTCCCACTGGTTCGCGTAGTCGATCAGGTAGAGCCGCTTGACCTCGTTGGCCAGCGACTCGCGGCCGGCGGGCGTCTGCGCGCGTCGGGCATTGTCCGATTCGCGGATGCCCAGCACCCAGGTCTCCTCGTCGGCGAGGTCGCGGACCACCGAGTCCAGCGCCTTCGCGAAGCCGCGGTGGTAGCCATCGTAGGTGTACAGGCCGGGTATCCCCTCGTTCAGCGAACGGCCGCTCTTGCGCGTGAACACCAGCGACGCGGACTGCCCGCCGGCCTGTGCGATGCGGAACTCCGGGTTGTCGGCGCCGGCGCCTTCGCGCTTCAACCGGTTGTAGACCCGCTGCGGGAACGGGGTCTGCGCCAGGTTCGTGCGGACCTGGGCGATCAGCCGTTCGTCGGGGACGACACTCTCCTGCATCGTCCCGCGCTCGAGCAGCGTGTCGACGTGGGTGAAGAGCTCGCGTTTCTGCTCCGCATCGAGCATCAGTCCACCCGACTCGAGATCGAAGGCGACCCAGCCCTTGATCACATCCGGCTTCATCCGCGCCGGATCGACCAGCATCAGGTAGGTCTTCAGCGTCTCGTAGCGCAGTTCCGGATTGGCCGCGGTGCCGCGCAACGCGAGCGCGATCCGGTCGGCGATCCAGGGTGACAACGTCTGTGCCAGCAGGCGCTGGTAGGCCTGGTCGGTGCCGTCGGCGAGTTTGCGGCCCTGGAACAGGCCGAGCATCTGCGACAGCTTCGGTGATTCCGGATCGACCGAATCGGTCCGCGGCAGCGCACGCACCTTGGCGAGCACATCGAGCAGGATGCGTGGATCGCGGGTGACGACACCGGGTTGCGGCAACGCCTTGCCGAGCTGGTCGACCTTGGCCTGCACGTCGTCCAGGTAACGCAGGTTGTTCAGGTAGCTCCAGGTCCAGCCACCGAGTGCGGCGATCGCCACCGCCGCCGTGGCGACCGTCGCGGTCCACTTGAGGCGCGACAGCCGCCGCTCCCACTGCAGGTTGGTGCCTGCGAGCGGGGACTCGGCGAAGATCACGCTGTCGAGCAGGCGGCCGAGGAAGAAGGCCTTGCCCGAGGAGCGGGCCGGGGCCAGCAGCTGGCGCTGCAGGCCGGCCGAGCGGGCGAGTGCACCGATCACCCGGTCGATCGGCGTGCCCTCCTGGGTGCCGCTGGTCAGGTACACACCACGCATCATCGGCGATCGCGTCAGGTCGCTGGTGGCGAATGCTTCACGCAGGAACGTCGACAGCGGCGCCTTCAGCGACGCGAGTTGTCGCGAGAAGCCGAAGATCGCGACGCGGCGATCACGGTCGCGTTCCTGCTGCAGCCGATCGAGCGCCTGCCGGTCGATCCGGCGCACCAGCGCGTCGAACTGCTGCTCGAGGTCGGCGAGCGGCAGCACCTGCGCCCCGCGCGGATCGAACGGGAACGTCGTGCCCCAGACCTGTTCGCGCTGCTCGCGGTCGAGACCGTCGAAGAACTCCGTGAAGCCCGGGACCAGGTCGGCCTTGGTGATCAGCACATAGACCGGGAACGAGTTGTCCAGGGTCGACAGCAACTCGTGGATCCGGCTGCGCACCGCCATCGACTGGGCCGACAGCTCCGCGGGCGACAACTGCAGCAGGTCGGCGACACTGACGGTGACCAGCGCGCCGTTGATCGGCTGGCGCGGGCGGTGGGTGCGCAGCTGGGCGAGGAACTCGCGCCATTCCTTCGCATCGGCCAGCGAGTCGCTGTCCTGTGTCGTGTAGCGGCCGGCGGTATCGATCATCACCGCACGATCGGTGAACCACCAGTCGCAGTGCCGGGTGCCGCCGATGCCCCGGACCGGATCGTTGCCGAGCTGACCCGCGAGCGGGAACTGGAGCCCCGAATTGAGCAGCGCCGTCGTCTTGCCCGAGCCCGGCGGACCGATGAACACGTACCACGGCAGCTGGTAGACGTAACGACGACCGCCGGTCAGTCGCGACCACCACGAGCGTTCGCCGCCGAGTGCACTCGATCCCATCACCGAGATCGCCTGCTCGAAGCGCTGGCGGATCGTCTCCAGCCGCGGATCCGGCGCCTCGGCGGCGGGCGCCACGGGTCGGCGCGCGAGTGAATCGAGCAGGCGCCGGTTGGTCAGTCCGGACCAGATCGCCGAGACGATCCGCTTGCCCAGCCAGAGCACCAGCACCACCGCGATCGTGATCCAGCGCGCGTTCTCGCTGTCCAGCGGATGCCAGTCGGCGATCGCGATCAGCGGACCGCCGAACCAGATCAGCGCGGCGATCGCGAGCGCACCGAGCAGGATCAGCAGCGGCTTGAAGATCCGACCGAGCAGTTTCATCGTGCCAGCCCGCGGCTCATGGGGTGACGAACAACGTGATCTCGACGCGTCGGTTGCGGGCGCGTCCGGCCGGCGTGTCGTTGGCCTCGATCGGCTCGGCATCGGCGCGTCCGTCGGCACTCATCCGCTGCGGCGCCACCGAACGCGCGAGCAGCTGCTGGACGGCCAGCGCCCGGTCGCGCGACAGGTGCCAGTTCGACGGGAACCGCGTCGAACGGATCGGCACGTTGTCGGTGTGACCGCTGATCAGCACCTTGCCCGGTGTGTCGCGCAGCGCCGAACCGATCCGGTCGAGCAGCGGCAACAGCCGTTCGGACACCACCGCGCTGCCGGGCTGGAAGGATCCGTCGCCCCGGATCGTGATCACACTCTTGGTCGCGTCGTCGCGCACCGCCACCAGGCCCTGCTGGATCTCGGGCGCCAGGAACGCGGCCAGGCGCGGGCGGGCCGCCGGCACCGGGACCACCGGCGGCGGCGGCTTGCCGAGCCTGAGCGTCTGGATCGACGCGAACAGCGGATCCGATCGTTCGGCGAGCCAGTGGTTGTAGAGCAGGAACGCACCGACGGTCAACACGCCGAGCAATGCACAGAACACCCAGAACGGTGTCGCGTCGATCCAGCGTCGCCGGGTGACCCGCGCCGGCAGCCAGCGTTCGGACAGCGCCGGCTCGGGCGCCGGGCGCTCGCGCCTGAGCATCAGGAACAGGCGCTCGCGCAACGTGTCGAGCTGGGCGCGTCCGTTGTCGGCGACCCGGTACCGCCCCTCGAATCCGAGCGCCAGGCAGGCGTAGATCAGTTCCAGCAGGTCGACGTTCTTGGCCGGAGTCTCGGCCAGTTTCGCCAGCAGCTGGAACACCTTCTCGCCGCCCCACGCCTCGTTGTGGAAGCGCACCAGCAGCGGGTCGCTGGCCCAGGCGCCGCTGCCGCCCCACGGCGTGCTGGTCACCGTCTCGTCGAGGAACGTGCACAACACGTAACGTGCGCCGATGATCGTCTCGCGCGGCAGCGAGGCCGCGTGAGCGTCACTCTCGAAGCGGCGCAACCCTTCACTCAGCGATTCGCGCAGGCCGACCGGGTCCGGGTGATGTGCCGTCGAGCGGATCTGGTCGACCAGGACAAGCAGCGGATAGGCGGCGCCGACCAGCGGATTGTCGCCGGCGATCGATTCCGGCAGCGCCAGTCGCCCGGACGCCTGCGGCATCGACAGCGACGGTTCCGGATGGTCGAGGCCGCCGAAGCGTGGCTCGGCCGACGCCGACATGCCGCGCGCCCCGGGCCGCGGGCGCACCACGGTCCGGTCGCTGCCCATCCCGCCGCCGGCGGCCGGCGGAAGCGGTGCGAACGGGTCGTGATCGTTGTTCATCCGCGTACGGCCCAGAACTCGAGTTCGATGCCGGGAAACTCGCCGGCGATGTGCATCGCCAATCCGCCCGATGCGTCGAGTTGTCGCCACAACTCGTGCCGGGTGTCGAGTTCGAAGTAGTTGAAACCCGCGTGATACGGGATCTGTCGCGGCGCGACCGGCAACGCACGCAGGCCGACGCCGGCGAGGTTCAGGTTGACCAGGTCGCGGATCTTCTCGACCGGCCCGACCTTGGTCTGGGTCGGAAACCGCAGCCGCAGCGCCTCGGCCGGCATCTGTGCGTTGACCGCGAGCACGAAGCTGGCGGTCGACAACAGCTGCTTGTCCGGAATCACCGCGACCCGCACGCCGTACTTGCGGTCGTGCAGCTCGATCGGGATCGCCAGTTGCTCGAGCACCATCGACAGGGCCAGGCGCAGGTTGTCGAGGACCGGCCGGAACACCAGCTGCAGGTCGTCGTGGTCATAGGCGGGAAACGGCTTGACCAGCTTGCGCTCGGGTCCGAACGTGGCGAGGTCGCCCGCCAGCGCAAGCGCCATGCCGTACAACCGCTCCGGATGCAGCCGGGGCACGTTGGCCATGTGCTCGAACAAGGCGCTGTAGCGGTTGACGGTCTGCAGCAGCAGGAAGTCGGCGATCTCGGCCACGCCGCCCCGACCCGGCTGCGCCATCCGGCCGGCGAGGGCATCGATCCGCTGGCGCAGCAGTCCGCGCAGTTCGCCGAGGTAACCGCGCAGCACCGCATTGTCCTGGCAACTGAGCGACGGTGCGACGAATTGTGTGTCGAGCATGACCTGCCCGTCGGCGCGTCGCTCGATCAGCCGCGCGAGCGGCATCGCCGCATACGCACCCGACATCTCCGGTTCGGCCACCAGCATCATCCTGAGCGCGGCCAGTTGCACCGGCGCCGGTTCACTGAATCCCTCGTTGCCGTCGATCAGGTCCGACACCTCGGCCGCATAACGGAACGGCGCGCGCGCGGCGGGCGCCTGCAGCGTGCTGTTCGGCACCCCGGGACGATCGAGCGGCACCGCGAGATAGAGCAGCACGTCCTTCCAGGCCGGGTCGATCTCCAGCGGATCGGGCGGGCGCTGGTCGAGTGGCGCGCGAAAGGCGGTGCCGTCGGGCAGGACACCCGAGGCCGTTACCAGCTGGAGGCGGCCGATCGACAACGCCGAGGCATCGATCTCCAGCGCATCGAAACCCCATCCGTAGGGCGCGATCGCCTTCGCGCGCTGGTCGATCAACGCCTCCAGATAACGCTCCTGCTGCTGGAAATGCTGCGGCCTGAGAAACAGGCCTTCACTCCACAGGACTTTGCTTCGCCACATGAGTCATTTGCCTTGGATCGAGACACTTCGCGGACCGAGTTCGATGGTGATCGGCACCGGCACCGGCTGCTTGGGCGGATACGGTGTCGGCGGGGGCGGATCGGGCAGGCGCAACATCGTGCGCCAGCCCGACTTCTCGAGGTCGCGGTACGCGGCGATCGCCGCGATCCAGCGCATCTCGGGCTTGAACTCCCGCCGCAGCGGGATCACCTCGCCGGGTCGGATCTGGATCTCCTCGCGACTGACCAGGTCCTCGGCGAGGATCGCCTGGTCCTTGTCGTACAGCGCGAAGAAATCGGCGGCCTGGAAGGCGACAGTGGCCCGCAGCGTGTAGACCCGCAGCACCACCGGCGCGGGCCGGTTGCCCGAATCCGGATTGAGCATCGGATCGGCCTTCAGGCTGATGTCGAGCGCGCGCGGAACCGGGGCCGGCGGTGGCGGCGGCGGCGGGGGTGGGGGCGCCGGGGCCGGTGGCGGGGGTGGCGGGGGCGGAGGCGGGGGCGAGAAGGTGATCCGCGGGATCGGCAGGCCACAACCACCGAGCACGATCGAAGCAATGATCCAGCAGCCGATCCTGCGGCGCAAAGCGATCTCCCGGGGCCCTCGGTGGATCGATGAAGGATGAATCAAGCAGGGGGCCGAGGCAAGTCCCGTGAACGCGGCATCACGTGCCGATTCTCCCGAGCGCAACGTCAGTTGCGTCGACACCGGCCGTGACGAGACACCGCGGCATCGCATTGCGACCCGCGGACCGGTATGCTTCTCGACCGGTGCCGGCCGTGACTCGCAGGCCGCGGGAGAGAAATCGATGAAGATCCTGATCCTGGACGACCACGCGCTGGTGCGCGAGGGCATCGCGCTGGTCATCCGCTCGATCCGCCCCGATGCGGAGATCGTCCAGGCGGCGACCTGCCACCAGGGCTTGCAGGCCGCCGCGGCCCAGCGCTTCGACATGGCGCTGATCGACCTGCAGTTGCCCGACATGCCCGGTTTCGTCGCCCTCGAGCGGTTGCGTGAGCACCATCCGGACGTGCCGGTGGTGGTGATCTCGGGCCAGGAAGACCGGGCCACCGTCCTCAAGGTGCTCGATCTCGGCGCGAAGGCGTTCGTGCCCAAGTCCGCGGACGCGGCGAAGATGAAGGAAGCGATGCAGGCGCTGCTCGACGGCCGTGTCTACCTGCCCGACAGTCTGACCGGCGATGCGCCGGTGCGGTCCAAGAGCGGCCCGCAGGCGAAGTGGAACCTGACCGAGCGGCAACTCGAGGTGTTGTCGCTGCTGGTCGCGGGCCTGCCGAACAAGCTGATCGCGCGTCGCCTGGACATCGCCGAGTCGACGGTGAAGATCCACGTCAGTGCGATCCTGCGCGAACTGCGCGTCGCCTCGCGCACGCAGGCGCTGATCATGGTGGCCAAGGCCGGCATCAGCCTGCCGGTGTCGTGAGTTCGATCAGCAGCGACTTCAGCCGCACCGCATTGACCGGCTTGTTGAGCAGCCGCCAGCCGCGGTCCTGGGCGACCCGCGACAGCGCGGAGGTGGCCTCGCCGGAGACGACGATCACCGGCATCGGCTGCGGAACCGTCTCGTAGACCAGCCCGGCCACCTGGGCGCTGGTCACCTCGCCGCCGAGTCGGTGGTCGGTGATCAGCAGGTCAGGGAAACGCTCCGAGGCGTCGAGACGGGCGCGGACCTCGGCCAGTGAACGTGCCATCAGCACGTAACATCCCCAGCTCGACAGCAGCGCCTGCATGCCGACCAGGATGTCGATCTCGTCGTCGACCACCAGGACCAGCAGGCCCGCGAGCCGTTCGTCGCCGCCCTCGGTGTGCAACGTGTCGACCCGTTCGGGCAGGTCGTCGGTCAGCGGCACCGACACCCGGAACACCGACCCGCGGCCGACCCGCGACGACATCGTGACCGGGCACTCGAGCGCGGTTGCCAGCCGGCGCACGATCGACAGTCCCAGGCCGAGCCCCTGACGGCGGTCGTGTGAGGTGTTGCCGAGCTGCACGAATTCCTCGAAGATCGCCTCGCGGTCCTTGGCCGCGATGCCCGGGCCGGTGTCCCAGACCTCGATCGACAGCCGGTCGCCGCGCCGGCGCGCGCCGAGCAGCACGCTGCCGCTTTCCGTGTAGCGAAGCGCATTGGACAGCAGGTTCATCAGCAGTTCCGACAGGAGTGTCGGATCACAACGCACGTTGGCCGCCCGCGGCATGTGCACCCTCAGCTGCAGCGCCCGCGCCTGGGCGACCGTCTGGAAGCGTGATTCGAGTGTCTGCAGCATCGGGCCGATCGCAAACGCGCTCGACTGCGGTTCGATCGTGCCGGCGTCCAGCCGCGCGATGTCCAGCAACCGGTTGAACAGTTCGTCGAGCCCCGACATCGAACGCTCGAGCCGATCGATCAGGTAGCGGCCACGGCCGTCGCGGACCTCTTCCTTCAACGCGCCGGCGAACAGGCCGATCGCATGGATCGGCTGGCGCAGGTCGTGACTGGCGGCGGCGAGGAACCGGCTCTTCTCGGTGAGGGCGCGCTGGGCGGTTGCAAGCGCCGCGGAACGTCGCTCGAGTTCTTCGCGCAGGACGGTCATCTCGGCGTCGCGTGCGGCGCGCGGCATCGCAGGCGCAGGCGCTGCCGCGGGAGCCGAGGCGGGGGATGGCGCGGCCGGCGTGAACGACGCCGCGGTGCCCGTGGACGGGGCCCGCGGCAGCTGTCGACCCTGCAACACGAGCCGCGCCTGTGGCCGGGTGGTATCCGATTGGTTGGCGGCGAGTGCACGCCACGCGAGCCACCCGAGGAACGCGACACCGACCGCGCCGGTGGTCGACAGCGGCAGGGTCGTCGCCGCGATTGCACCGACCGACACCGGCAGCAGGCCGATGATCGCCGCGACCACCGAGCAGGCGCTGTCCTCGACGCCGGTCATCGGCCGGCGCGCGGCCAGCGCCAGGGACAGGCAGATCGCCACCGCATGGGCGATCGGCAAGCCGTTGCCCAGCGGGACCGACACCGCGGCCCAGGGCAGGCCGAGGGCGAACGCGCTGATCAGCATCAGGCCACCGGGCAAGGTCGCATGTCGCTGCGCGTCGGTGTCGGCGCCCCGGCGCGCCAGCCACTGCGCGAAGGCGGCGATCGTGACGCTCGCGGCCCACAGGCCGACCCACGCGATGGCATTGCCCGGTGCGATCGCGCCCGCGATCGTTGCCGCCCAGACCGCCGCGGCGAGTATCTGCGCGGTCAGTTCGGCGGCGTCGAGCGGGCCGCGGAAACCCTCGGGAGCGGCGGTCGATCGCGTGTCCCCGACCCGGTGGTCGGCGTGGCGGGCGAATTCGCGGGCTTGAGCCATGGGCCCCGATTGTAGGGCGGCCGCCGCCGGCCGGCCTCACGTGAACGGGCCAGACGCCCGAGGGATCACGTGCCGCGGTACGCGGCAGCGCGCGGCCGCGCCGTCGTCAGATCCAGCCGATCAGCCCGGCGGTGGCCTGGAACATCGGCTGGCCGTTGGCCGCGCTCAGCGTCGAGTCGCGTCCGGCCAGGTCGACGGTCTGGTCGGTGATCGGAATCGCGCAGACGAAGTCGGCCCGTGTGCCCAGTCCATTGGGCACACCATTGATCAGCATCACCCGGTTGTCGGAGAACATCAGCCATCGATTGTCCGGGGACACGGCAGCCATGAACTGCTGGAAATTGCCGGTGGTCAGTTGCCGTGTCAGGCCCGATGAGAGATCGTGTTTCCACAGGTGTCGGTTGTTCGCACCACTCGCCTGGTCGAAGAAGAGGGTCGTGCCGGCGCGATCGACCGTCGTCCGACCCGGGCTCGCGGACAGCACCGATCGCCACGGTGCGAGCGAGTTCACCGCCGCATCGGCGCTCAGGTACAGGCTCTCCTCGGTCTGCACCAGCAGCCGGCCGTCGGCGAGCCAGACGGGATTGGCCGACTGCTCCAGGCCGACGTATCGCCGACCGAGCGAGACGAGACGGAGGTTGCCGCCGTCGACGTCGACCACGCAGACGCCCCATCCCAAGGTGTTGCCGATGGCGGAATCGACCATCGCGATGCCGATGGCCACGCGTGTGCCGTCGGCCGAGACGATGCCCGCCGTCCGTTCGAACGAGAAACCCGATCCGCGCACGTCGAACCGCCGCACGACGCTGCCGTCGGAGCGCACGATCCAGAGTCGCACCACGTTCGAAGTGCCGGCAGGGCGGCTGATCAGGCAGTGTGTACCGCCCGACGCGGCGGTTGTGCCGAACAACGACGAGTCGGTCCCCTGGTCGACGGTGCGGCGTGCGGAGCGGCTGCCGAGATCGATCAGGGATACTTCGTTGATCGCCGATCGGATCGCGATCTGTCCGGTGCCGCCGCCGAACGCGCCGGCGGGCGCGCCGGAGTTCGTGGCCGGTGCGGGCGAGACGGCGGTGGCCTCGCCACTTCCGCCACCGCCGCCACCACAGGCGGCCATGGTGCCCAATGCCAGCGCCGATCCGGCACCTTGCAGGAGTCTTCGGCGGTTCGTCGAACGGGTCGTCCGATGCACGGCATCCTCTTCGTTCATGGCCGTTGTCGGCGTCGCGGTCGGCAACGTCATCGAGCGTCTTCGATGCTGCGAAGCTCGACCACGCGCGATCCGCCGGCAACATCATCGCCCGCCGGTCGTGCGGGCGGAACCTGCGCGCGCAGTACCGCACCGACGATCCCGCCCTCGCGATCGATCACGTACCCTTCGGTGCTGACGATGCCGGTACCCGAGGGATGGACGACATGCAGGCACCACAACGCCTTGTGGTCGTCGTCCCACGGCTCCAGTGTCCAGTTGACGGTGCTCGGCGCCAGTGCGGCCGCCGGCATGCCGGCCGGGCGCACGACATGATCGAAGTAGTGTCCTCCGTCACCGTGCCTGGCGATCCGCGGCAGTGAAGCGGCGTTCCTGACCTCGCCATCGAGTCCTTCGACATCCAACGAGACCAGGGAACGCGAGGACAAGTCGACTCGAACGGTACTCGATGCGCTCGTGGTCTGCTGCCCGTCCCGCAGCATGGTCACGGTGCGGTGATGGCCGACGATCATCGCGTTGTGGCCCGAGGTTGCCAGCGGTACGATCCGGATCCGCACCTCCAGCCGAGGAGCGTCCCGCGATCGCAACGTGAAATCGAACGACCCGGCGAACAGATGCCTCTGCGCAGCGCCGAGGGCGAAATCGACGCCTGGCACCGCCCTCTGAACACCGGCTCCGCTTGTGAGGTGCATCACCGCTACCTGAGGCCAGGGACCCGACGTGTATGCTCTCGAACGCAGGTACGTCGATCCGGATGAATAGTCGGAAGCCTTGACATGATACCCAACAGCCTGCGTGTGTTCGTGGCCGGCGACGAGCATGTCGCCGAGATCGTCCGGCTGCGACAGGCATGCTACCGGACTTCCCCGAGTTTCTCCTGGTTCGACGAACAGGCGCTCGAGTGGAACGACACGGACCGCGGCGCGGTGGTGCTCGCCGTCGCCATCGAGGGCCGCATCGTTGCCACCACCCGCGCGACCAGCCGGCCGGATCAGGCATCGGTCGAGGCATTCATGGGGTACTCGATCGCCAATGTTCCACCCCGATTCCCCGCGCTGATCGCCGGTCGCTCGGCCACCGACCCCGGTCATGCGAGACTCGGCCTGACGGCGGTGATGCGGCACGCGATCGTCCGCCAGGCGATGCGTCTGCGCCTGCCTTCGATCATCGGCGTCGTCTATGAATCGGCTCCGCGGGTGCGCAGCATGGTCGTGCACGGTTATGAACCCTATGCCTGCCCGCGGCACTGGGATCCGGAGGCCGTGTTGCGCGCCGAACCGATCATCATCAGCATGCCCGCCGGCGCATACCCCAAGTCGTTGGCAGCGATCGAGAGTGGTTCGTCCGAGGTGCTGCGCGCGTCGGTCTTCGACGACGAGGCGATCGCGCGGGCATTCGACTCGGACGTCGACCGTTGGCTCGGCGCGTCGGCGGACGTCGCGAGACGCGGGCGATGACCCCGTGGGTCGTTCCGGTCGACGAGGTGCCCGCCACCCGGACCGTGTGGGACTGGATCATCGAGCGGACCGACGTCGTCCAGGCGATGCGGGACGTGAAGGCGTCGCCCGCAGCGCAGGTGCCGGTGATCCAGGTGCCCCACGACCTCGACATCGAAGGGCTCGGCCGGGCCTATCGGCACTGCGCCGACGAGATCGGCGAGTTGCGCGGATTCACGACCGCCGAAGGCATGCGCAGCGCGTATGTCGGGTTCTCGCTGACCTGGAATCCGCACCACATCGATCGGCTCGATCCCTACTACTCGACGTTGGGCACGCCGCGCAACAAGGGCGGCGAGTTCTTCGCGCTGGCCAGGCCCCACGAGCAGCCGCTGCGCAAGAATTCCTACTGGGATGCCTACGGGTTCAACGCCGTGCATCCGTTGATCACACGCCACTTCGCGTGCTTGTTCGACCGGTTCTCGCTGACGCTGATACGGTCACGTGCGGCGTGTATCCGTCACACCGAGCGCGAACGCATCACCTCCCCGGAATTCATGTGGCATCTGGACGAGTCGCCGTTCTGCAACCTGCGCCTGAACATTCCACTGTCGAGTGCACCCGAGTACCTGATGGAGATCGATTCCGAGCGTCGTCACCCGTCGATCCCGCAGCGGTCCGCCGGCGGCCCGCCGCTGTATTGGCGGGGCCACCTGGCCGTGGGCCGATGTTATTCCTGGGACACGCAGGTCGCGCACCGTGTGTTCGCCGAAGGTTCACCCGACCGGGATCGGGTGCACCTGGTGCTCGGCTTCTCGCCCTGGTTCGACTTCGACCCGGAGCACCGGGTCTGGACCTCGAACGCCCACTATGGCCGGGTCCATCCGCTCGATCTGATGGCCAGCGGCGCGGTCTTCCGTCCGCCATCCGCGTGAATCCGCGCTTCAAGATCAACCTGCTGGAGCACGCCAAGGTGATCTCCGCCTGGGCGCGAACCCACGGTGCGAAGGCGTACGTCGACCTGCTCGACCTTGCGCTTGCCGTGCAGCGCGGCCCGCGCGCGGTGCAGTTGACGCCGCAATTCGTCGGCCGCCGCGACGACGGCGGACTCGGTTACCTGGCGCGGCTGGAGCCGGCGTGCATCGGCATGGTCGGCTGGTTGCCTTATCCGATCCAGCAGTGGCCGATCTCGACCAGCAAACTGGCATTCAAGGAGACGATCCGGCGGCTCGGCCTGCGTGCGCCGGCAACCTGGAACGAACCGGGTCGCGTCGACGAAGCGTTCATCATCAAGGCCGATCGGTCCGCGTTCGGCGACGGCATCCGCGGACCGTTCCTCGCGCGGGATGCGTCCCGCCTGTGGCCGACCCTGCGGCCGGGGGAGTTCGTCGAGGCCTTCAAGGCGGGGCACATCGCCCGGGCCTGGTACTGGGCGGGCCGGTTGGTGGTCTTCGAGATGTTTCCGATGCCGCGGGTGATCGGCAACGGTCGCGATGACTTCGACACGCTGCTGCGCTCGGTTCTCGGCACCGGGCAGCCGATGCCCGCCGGCACCGATGCGTTGGGCCGCCTGCAGGGTGTCGAGCCCGGCGTGCCCGTGCCTGACGGCGTCTCGCTGATCGCCGACTTCCGCTACGTGTCCGCGTTGAACCCGACCGTCTACGCGAATCACAACATCCTCGAGTCCTGCCGCCGCGGCGTGCTGGAACCGTTCGTCGCCGCCGGCGCGGCGCTCTGGCCGATGTTGCCCGGCGCGAGCGAACGTCCGATGGTGTTCGTGCTCGATGCGATCGTCGACGATCGCAACGAGGCCTGGTTCCTGGAGATCAACAGCAACGCGCAATTGCACCCGGATGTCTACGGGTCGATGCTGGATTCGCTGCTGCGGTAGGCCGCGACGTCGGACAGGTTGACAGGCGGCCGAACGCCCGCGCTGTGAAGAGACGCGGAATGCCGCTACCATGCGGGCAATCACGAGGGCTCGAGCAATGACGGAAGCCAGGAGGAGGGGGGCGGTCGACTTGGCCTCGGATCCGTTGCGGTTGGCGCCATCCCGTGTCGTCAGGGCGGAGGATCTGGGCACGGTGATGGAGGCGCGCGAGCTGCTCTCGCGTGCTCGCTCTCGCGCCGAGGAGATCCTGCGCCAGGCGCGCGAGGATGCCGAGCGGATCCGCGCTGCCGCGGCCGATGCGGCCGCCGCCGAGATCGAACGCGGCTATGCGTCCGGGCTGGCCCGCGCGCAGCAGGAGTTCGCGGCCAAGGTCGCCGTGCGAGGGGGCGAGGATGCGCGTCGCTTCGCCAGCCAGGAGGAGCGGATGTGCCTGCTCGTGACCCGGACGCTGGAGAAGGTCCTCTCCGAATCGAACAACGACGAGCGATTCTTCGCCGGTGTGATGTCGCGGGTGCTGCGCGCGGCCCGCGAGGAGAAATACCTGACCGTCCGGGTCAGCGCCGATCAGCGCGAAGCCGCCGACAAGGCGATCCGGGGGCTGGTCGAGCAGACCGCCGCGCCGAACTTCATCGAGGTGCTGGGTGATCCGGCGGTGGGCCGCGGGGCGTGTATCGTCGAGTCCGCACACGGGGTGATCGACGCCAGCCTGGACACCCAGATGGACGCGATCCGCAACGCATTGTTGTCCGCCTGGCGCCCGGAGAGGCCTGACCGTGACTAGTGCGGGTTCCGCCACGCGGCGTTGCGCATGACACCGTCGACCAGCTACGCGGCCAGCGCCCGGGGTCCGATCGGCACGCTGTTCGCCCATGCGTTCAGCGGCGGCCGGGCTCAGGACGTCCTGCTGGCGTTCCTCGCGGTGGCCGTCATCTCGCTGATGGTGCTGCCGATGCCGCCGGCGATGCTCGATGCGCTGATCTCGGTGAACATCGGCCTGAGTGTCCTGCTGCTGATGGCGGCGATGTACGTGCGTTCACCGCTCGCGCTGTCGACCTTTCCGACCCTGCTGCTGTTCACGACGCTGCTGCGACTGTCGCTGAACATCGCCTCGACGCGCGCGATCCTGCTCAACGCACACGCCGGCCAGATCATCGACACCTTCGGACGGCTGGTCGTCGGCGGCAACCTGATCGTCGGTGTCGTCGTCTTCCTGATCATCGCGATCGTCCAGTTCATCGTCATCGCCAAGGGCGCCGAACGCGTCGCCGAGGTCGGTGCCCGCTTCACGCTGGACGCGTTGCCCGGCAAGCAGATGAGCATCGACGCGGAACTGCGCGCGGGAATCATCGACAAGGACGAGTCGCGCTCCAAGCGCGACCTGCTGCAGCGCGAGAGCCAGTTGTACGGCGCGATGGACGGCGCGATGAAGTTCGTCAAGGGAGACGCGATCGCCGGGCTGCTGATCGCGCTGGTCAACATCATCGCCGGCATCTCGATCGGCATGGCGATGAAGGACATGAGCTTCGCCCAGGCGGCCAGCACCTATTCGATCCTGACCGTCGGCGACGGGCTCGTGTCGCAGATCCCGTCGCTGTTCGTCTCGCTGGCCGCCGGGGTGCTGATCACGCGGGTCAACAGCGACGACGACACCGGCCAGACCAGCCTGGCGGGCGAGATCGGCAACCAGCTGACCGCGCAGCCCAAGGCGTTGCTGGTGACCGCACTCGTGTTGTTCATGTTCATCTGGGTTCCCGGGTTTCCGCGCTGGCAGTTCCTTTCCTGGGCGGCACTGTTCGCGGGGGGCGGCTGGTGGCTCTGGCGCAGGGGAAGAGGGCGCGAGGTGATGGAGCCGATGGCCGGTGCCGCGTTCCATCGCGACGGCATCGCGCGCCGGCGCAACTCGGTCGAGATCGAGCAGGAACTGGTGTCGAGTTATGCGCTCGCGCTGCGTGTGTCTCCGACGCTGACGCCGATGCTGGCCTCGGGTGCGCTGCACGAAGAGGTCGTCCGCGCACGAAAGCTGGTCACGCGACGACTGGGGTTGGCCTTCCCCGGCATCGGCGTGATCGTCGACGAGTCGCTGCCGCCCGATCACTACCACGTGCTGGTCAGCGACGTGCCGGCGGCCAATGGCATCGTCGTCCCCGGCGCGGTGTTCGCGCAACGGTCCGCCAAAGCGCTGCTCGCCGACGGTGTCCGAGCGCTCGACGCCGCACCGACGGTGCAGGCCGACGCCACGTGGGTGTCCGCCGCGGACGTGCCGATCCTCGACGCCGCCAACATCCGCTACATCTCGGACGCCCGCTTCGTCGGCCAGGTGCTGATGACCGTGCTCGGGCGCCACGCACCGGACTTCCTCGGTCTGCAGGAGACCACCTTCCTGCTCGCCGAGACCGAGAGATCCTTCCCGGACCTGGTGGCGGAGGTCCAGCGCAACGTGCCCGTGACCCGGCTCACCGAAGTGCTCAAGCGCCTGGTGCAGGAGGACATTCCGGTCCGCAACATGCGGGACATCCTGCACGCGATGCTCGAATGGTCGCCCCGGGAGAAGGATCCCGTGGCGCTCGCCGAATACGTCCGCAATGCGCTCGCGCGGCAGATCACCCATCAGTTCGGGGGCACGGCCAGGACGTTGCATGGCGTGCTGCTCGATCGAGCGGCCGAGGAAGCGGTCCGCGGCGCGATCAGGACCACTCCCGGGGGCAACTTCCTGGCGCTTGCGCCGGAGGCCGCGGCGGCGATGACCCGCCGCATCGGGGAACTCGCGCTCGCCGCCGAACGACCGCCCGGCGCGCTGGTGGTGGTGATGACGTCGATGGACATCCGCCGCTACGTGAAGAAGATGATCGAGGTCGAGCTGCCCGACCTGCCGGTCCTTTCCTATCAGGACCTGACGTCGGATGCCCGGGTGCTGCCGGTCGGCCAGGTCGTCTGGAAGGGCAATCCGTCGCCGGAACTCGGCCAGCCCGGCAACCGTTCAGGAGAAGCCAGATCATGATCCGAACCTGTCCTCGTGCCCTCCCGTCGGTCCTGCGACGCGGCGCTGCCCTGGCGGCGTCACTGGCCTGCGCGGCGACGCTTGCCGGATGTGCGCACCACTACGAGCCGATGAGCGACTGGACCGGTTTTTCACCAGGGTGTTTCAACGCCGGTTTCGGCTGGATCGGTCGATCGGCCGCGGCCACCGGCCAGGAGATCTGCACCCGTACGCTGGGTGCCGCCGGTTTCCTCGATCCGTCGGGGCAGGGCTCGATCGGTCTTGCCGACATCCATGTCGATCACGGCGCGCTCAGGATCGGCGTCGTCGCGCCCGAGTCGCCTTCAGCCAAGGCGGAGATCGCGGCCGGCGACGAACTGCTGACGATCGACGGCGAGCGGGTCAGGGATCCGCTGCTCGCGCGCAAGCTGCTCTTCGGGCGTGCCGGCACGCCGGTGTTCCTGGGTGTCCGCCGCGATCTGGAGGTGCGCCGGCTGCTGGTCGTGCGCGAGCGTTCGCCCTGGACCGGAACGCCGCAGGCCCGTGCCGAGCTGTCGGCGCCGGCTTCGAAGTGAGGATCATCGGGACCTCGCGCGAAGGCGCCGTGCCGGCTCTCAGGCGAACAGGCGTCTGACCGTCGCCCCGAGCTTGTCGGGCAGATCACCGCTGACGGCGGTCTGACGGTAGATCGACCGCGTCAGGCTCGCGTCGTGCACGATGCGTACCCGGGCCTCGTTGGCGGCCGCGACGATCGCATCACCCGCATGGCCGGCTCCCTTGAGGATCAGCCACGGCGATGCCCCTTCGGGAATCTGCAGCGCAACCGCGAGTTTGTCGGCGGCCGATTGCAGCACCACGCTGGCAGTGCGGATGCGTTCGATGTCGCCGGCCTCGAGGGCCTGCCGGGCGACGGCCTTGCGTCGCGCGCGCAGCATCGGGTCGCCTTCGTTGTCGCGCCGCTCCCGTTTGACCTCTTCGCGGGTCATCCGCAGACGATATCGGAAGTCGTAGCGCTGGAACCAGTAGTCGAACACGGCGACCAGCGCCAGGGCCAGGATGGCCAGCCCGAAGAAGCGGGCGAACACGATCGAGGCCGTCTGGGCCACGCCGGACACCGGCAGCAGCGGCAGCTTGACCAGGACCGGCAGCGACGCCTTGATGATCAGGAACATCGCGAAGCCCAGGTACACGATCTTGAACAGCGCCTTGAAGAACTCGATCGCCGAACGTCGGGAGAAGATGTTCTTCAGGCCCTCCACCGGGTTCATCCGCGAGACCTGCGGTCGCAGCGCGGCGGGCGCGAACAGGCCCTGCGTCTGGATGACACTGACGACGATGGCGACCAGCATCGCCAGGGCGAGCACGGGCAGGCTGATCAGCAGGACTTCCCCGAGCAGGATCAGCGCGGTATCGATGACCGCCGCCGGGTCGCCGGCGGCGGTTCGCGCCGGGGCGTCGAGCGCCAACCTGGCCATCGCCTGCATCCTCGCAGCCAGCGTGTCGCGTCCGATCCAGAACCCCAGCATCACGGTGCCGAGGATCAGCGCCGTGTTCACGTCGCGGCTGCGGTCGATCTGACCTTCGTCGCGTGCGTCCTCGAGCCGGCGGTCGGTCGGCTCCTCGGTCTTGCGATCCTGGGACTCGTTCAACGCAGACCCTCGCGCAGCATCCGCAGCGCGTCGTTGTCGCGACCGAGGAACACCTGCAGCGCATCGTAGATGAAGCTGAGGAACACCAGCAGCACGAAGAAGGCCACCATGCTCTTGATCGGCATGGCCATCGTGTAGACGTCGACATGTTCGGCGAACCGGTTGATCAGGCCCAGGCCGAATTCGATCAGCAGCAGCAGGATCACGATCGGCGCCGCATAACGCAGCGTCAGCGAGAACAGCGAGTCGGCACGCGCCGGGACGGTGGTGAGGAAAGCCTCGTCCAGGCGGGGCCCGGCGTCCATGATCGGCCAGACGCGGTAACTCTCGAACAGCAGGTCCAGGATGGTCAGCAGGCCGCCACCGGCGAAGGTCAGCGCGATCACGAACTGCAGCAGGAATCCCGAGGTCGGCCCTTCCTCGTGTTCGTTGACCGGGTCGAAGATCTGCAGGTTCTGCGAGCCGGTCTGCAGGTCGATCAGGTAACCGACGTTCTCCGCGACCCAGAAGAACGTGCCGAGGAAGAAGCCGAACGTCACGCCGATCGCCGATTCCTTGGCCGCGATCAGGATGTACTGCATCGCCGTCGGCCCGATGGTCGACGGATCCGGCGCCACCGCCGGATACGCGAAGATCGCGAGTACGAGCACGAATTCGTTCCGGATCAGCCCGCGCAGCGTCCGTCGACCGAACAGCGGAAGCACGGTGAACACCGCCGCGATCCTCGGGATCGTCATCAGGAACGGCAGCGCGACCGCCGAGAACTGGGCGTCCATCGGCGTTCAGCGGATCCGCGCGATGCCTTCGAAGATCGGCAGCGCGTACTGCATCAGCTGACCCCCCGCCCACGCGGCCAGGATCGCGATCGTCGCGGCGGCCGCGAGGATCTTCGCGCCGTAGGCGATGCTCTGGTCCTGGATCTGGGTCACCGCCTGGAGCATGCCGATCGCCAGTCCGACCAGCACGGTCACCGCCACCACAGGCATCGACACCAGCAGCACCACGACCAGCATCCGATAGGTCAGTTCCAGCAGTGTGGTCGGTTCCATCACATCCTCGGTCAGCGGTAGGTCAGCACCAGGCCATGGATCAGCAGCGACCAGCCGTCCAGCACCGTGAACAGCAGGAGCTTGAACGGCACCGAAATCACCGTCGGCGACACCATCGACATGCCGACGGCCAGCAGCACGTTGGCCAGGATCAGGTCGATCGCGACGAAACACAGGTAGAGCACGAAACCGATCTGGAATGCCGCGGTCAGCTCGCTGACCGTGAATGCCGGGACGACGACCAGGAAGTCCTTCTCGCCCAGGTTGGCGGCACGTTCGGGCGGCCAGATCTTCTCGGCCGTTCTCATGAAGAACTTGCGCTCGCGTTCCTTGCCGTGTTCGACCATGAACGTGCGCAGCGGCTCCCGGGCGTCCGACAGTGCGGCGAAGAGATCGGCGGTCTTCATGCGGCCCTGCTCGAACACGCCGCGCTGCTGCAGCTTCTCGGTGATCTCCAGGCCCACCGGCGCCATCACGTAGAACGTGAAGATCAGCGCCAGGCTGTTGATGACGATGTTCGGCGGCACCTGCTGGATGCCGAGTGCGTTGCGCAGCAACGCGAACACCACGACCAGTTTCGTATACGACGTGACCATGACCGCGGCGAAGGGGACGAGGCCCAGCACCAGCAGCGGCAGCAGCAGCGTGAACGGGTCGAACGACTCTGACAGCATCGTCAGACCCAGTCGAGCACCTGCACGCCGACCAGGTCGCCGACCGCCATCAGCCGACCGGATCCGACCTTCTGTCCGTCGACGAGGATCGACACCACCGGCTGCGCGGTGGCGAGCTGGGTGGTGAACGTGTGACCCGGTCCGATCCGGCCCAGTTCTTCCAGGCTCACCGCGAGGGTGCCCAACTGGAAGCTGACCGGCAGTTCGAGTTGATCGAGATTCTTGACGGCGTTGTCCTTGTTCATCGGCCCACTCCCGGGATCGGCTGCGATACGTTCGACCGTCAGGTCGCTGGCACCCAGACGGCATTGGAACAACACCCGGCGACCGAGCGCCAGGTTCAGACGCAGCGGCCGACCGCTGGCATCCAGCGGCGTGCCGATGCGCACGAGGTCGCCGGGACGCAGGTGCGACAGCTCCTCACGACGCAGCGACTGCGATGGCAGTTCGATCCGAAGCCTCAGCGGCAGGCGCGATGCCCGCGCGCGGACGGACGACTCGTCGACTCGATCGCCGACCGCCTGCCAGGCAGCCGACGGCATCGACAGCACGAGCCCTCGGGATGTTTCTTCCGAAGCGTCGGCGCCGCGTCGGAACTCGAACGCGACCGTGTGCGAGTCGTCGGTGCCAGGGACGGGTGACGCCGCGTCGATCACCGCGGACTCGCCGGACAGCGCCTTGAGCCAATCGAGCACCGGACGCAGCAAGGTCCCCAGGACCACCGCTCGCAGCGGCGGGGCGACGGTTCGCCAGGCGATGTCGCCGATACCGTTCCACGAAGCGGGACTGTCGATACCGATGGTCGCCGACCAGCGACCGAGCCGGATCCCGCTGCGCAGTGCGGGCCGGGGTGCACGCAACGGATCGATGCGCGCGACACGCCAGGCGCCGTCCTCGTCCGTCAGCATCGGGAGTCCGTCGGCGCCGTGCAGGCCGCCGTGCAGGCGATTGCAGGCCCTGACGACTTCCGGTTGCAACCTGTCGGACCAGAGTGCGCTCATGCTCTCGCGGCCTGTCGGCGGATCTTTCATCGCCATCCTCGCAGTGGCGGGCTGGTGGAAATAATATCCGATGCATGATGCGCCACTTCGATCGCGCCGATGACATTATCTTCGACGGGTCCCGGTGCCCGCGGCGCGAGCACCGGTCGATGCGGATGCGGCGATGTGTCGGCACGTTGCTGATCTCGTCGTTGGTGCTGACCGGCTGCAACGTGACGATCGAGAGGGGCGAGGTGCTGCCTGCCCCGGCACCATCGATCGTCGAACCCGCTCCGATCGCCGCGCCCGTCCCGTCGGCCCGCGTGGCACCGGAGGTCGAACGGGGCCCCGTGCCCGGCTCCGTCGAGGCACCGCTGAAACTGCGCGAGGCGTTGCGAACTTCGGTGGCTGCGGTGATACGGTCCTCGATGCTGGCGCGTGCCGCGGATGCAGGACCGCTCTCGACGATCGCCGTGACCGCCCTGTACGATCTCGACACGACCGAACGCCTGCGCGCCACGATGCAGGCCGATCGGCAGCTGCCATCGATGCTGCGCGAGATCTTCGACGGTCGACCGATCGCGATGCTGCGCCCTGGCGAGCTGGCCAACGTCGACTGGATCCTGGTCGGCGGCCTGCGGCCCGCGGCCGCGTTGCGCGACGACCTGGGCCAGCTGCGGGCGGTTCCGCTGTGCATCGCACTGCTGGAAAGGGCCAGCGCCCTGGTGATCGGACGGCAGGTGATGTGGGTCGGCGCGGAGGGCCTCGACCTGGCCCCTGCCGCGTTCCATCTCGATTTCCCCCTGCGGGTCCGGCGGGCGGTCGCGCTCGACGCGAACACGCTGTGTGGCGTTGGCACGGATGGGTCATCGACCGCGGAGACCGGCTACCTGTTCTCGCTCGAATCGCTGGTCGCGGTCGACGAGGCGATCGGTGCCTACGAGGCCGGATCGTTCGCCGAGGCGACACGCCTGTTCGCCGAGGAAATGGAAGTCGGCGGAGCCGAGTCCCTGTTGCCGCTGGCCGGATCGGCGACGTCACTCGCGCGTCAGCAGCGCCTCGTCGAAGCGCGTAAGCTGCTCGAGCAGTGGGTCCGGATCGCGCTTCACGCCGGGCCGATCGTCTTCGGGCCGCCACCGGCGTCGCGACCGGTGTACGAGCCGCGCGCCGGTGGCTTCGATCCGGCAGGCTGGCACTACGAAGCGATACGGGCGGTGGCCTCGGAGGCGGCGAGAATGCGGATTTGCCTGACGGTCAGCGGATTTCCAGCCAGCACGATCGTCGCCGCGCCTGGTCCGGGCGATCCGGCGTTGCAGCGGGCCGCGCGGATTCGGACAATGCTGCTCGAGGACGGTCGGCTCAGGCCATCCTCCGTCGTGGTCGTGACGACGGTGGACCCGACCCCGGTGCGTTCCCTGGGCAGCCACGATGCCAGGGATCGATGGGACCGGCGAATCGAAGTCATCCTTCGGGGGTGCAGATGAACGATGAGGACGCGGCAGTCGGACGACGTGCGTTCGATCTCGCGATCGAAAGGGCGCTGTCGACGGTGGAACCGTTGCAGGTCCGCGGCCGTGTCACCGAGGCCGTCGGTGGCATCGTCAAGGCGACCGGCGTCGAGGCCTCGCTCGGCGAGACCTGCGAGTTCCAGGATCGGCAGGGCCGCCGCCTGGGCATCGCCGAAGTCGTCGGCTTCGCCGGGCAATGGACCTATCTGAGCCCGCTCGGCCGATTGCAGGGCCTCTCGCCGCGCGTCGAAGTCGTGCCGCTGGGCACCTCCCATGCGATCGGCGTCGGTCGTTCGTTGCGTGGCCGCGTGCTCGACGGTTTCGGGGTGCCGATCGACGGGCTGGGACCACTCGAGGCGGAAACACAGGCAAGGGTCGACGCCGATCCCCCGGACCCGTTGTCGCGCCTCGCCGTGCGCGAGCCGCTGGTCACCGGCCTGCGGGCCATCGACGGCCTGCTGACCTGCGGAGTCGGTCAACGGGTCGGCGTGTTCGCGCCGCCTGGCGCCGGCAAGAGCACGCTGCTGGCCTGGCTCGCCCGTTACGCAACCGCCGATACGGTGGTGGTCGCGCTGGTGGGTGAACGCGGTCGTGAGGTGGGCGAGTTCGTGCGGACCGTGCTGGGGGCCGATCGCTCGAAGCGTGCGATCGTGGTGGCCGCGACATCCGATCGGCCGGCGATGGAGCGGGTCAAGGCGGCGCAGGTCGCCACCGCGATCGCCGAGCACTTCCGGGAGCGGGGACAGCATGTCTTGCTGCTCGTGGATTCACTGACACGTCTCGCCCGCGCGCAGCGTGAAATCGGCCTGGCGATGGGTGAGCCGCCGACGCGGCGCGGCTTTCCGCCCTCGGTGTTCTCGATGCTGCCTCGCCTGCTCGAACGCGCCGGTCCGGGCGGCACCGGTGCGATCACGGCGTTCTACTCGGTGCTCGTCGAAGGCGAGGAGGCCGACGATCCGATCGGCGAGGAAGTCAAGGCGATCGTCGACGGGCATCTTTCGCTGACCCGGGCCCTCGCCGCCGCGGCCAGGTTTCCGGCGATCGACGTCCTCGAGAGCGGCAGCCGGGTCATGGATGTGGTGGCCGACGCACGCCATCGGGCGCTCGCGACCGAGACCCGCCAGCTGATGGCGAGATACCGCGAGATCGAGATGCTCGTGCAGATCGGGGAATACGAAGCGGGCAGCGATCCGGTGGCCGACCGTTCGATCGCTGTGCGAACCGAACTCGATCGATTCCTGGTGCAACCCGCGGGTGACGAGCCGGTCCGGCTCGCGGCCACCGTGGCCCGGCTGGCACAGGCGATCGGCAAATGAAACGTCGCGATGTCGCGACGATCGTGGAGCTGCGCCGGGTTCGGCTGCTGGTCGCCGAACAGAAGGCGGCCCGGCTCAGACAGGCGCTCGACGACGTGATCCGGCAGCACACCGTCGCGCAAGACGCGCTTCGGTCGCTGGCGGCGGAGGTTGCGACGCGGATCGACCGACACGAGGACGCGCGTCGATCGATTGCGCAGACGGTGGGCCGTCTGCGCGTCGAGCAGGAGTATATCGGCCTGCTCCAGTCCGAGCAGCATCGCGAGGAGGCGTCGGTCGCACGGTTCGCGTCCGCGGTCGACGCCTGCCGGGCCGAACACGCGGCGTCGATGCGGGAGGTGTGGCGCTGCCGGCAACGGCTCGACCATGCGATGACGCTGCGCTCCGATGACACCCGCCAGCGGAACCGGCGACTGGAACGGATCGCCGAGGAACCCATCTTCCGGTCCGCTCGCGCCGCGCCGGTGTCCGCATCCTGACCCCTGGCCGGGCGCCGGTTCGGCAAGGTGCGTCGAACCCCGGGGGCCACGGGTCGCGTCGACGACCGTGGAACACGTCGGCGATCGATCAGTCGTCATCGGAAAAGTCGATGAGCGAGCGATGCATGCGGCGCTAACATCGTCGGAGCGTCAATCGATTCGACATCGACACCGTGTTGACCCCCTGCCGGGCAGCCTGTAAGTTCCAAGAAGCGCTGCTCCGTGACAACAACAACTACATATGTCCGCATTCATCGATCGATACCTCCGCCCGGCTCGTGGCCCGGTGCTCGCGATGCTGGCCGTCGCGTTCTCGCTGTCGGTTCCCGCGCCGTCGGCGTCCGCGGCCGATCTGCCGCTGAAGAAGAGTCGGGTCAACCTGACGTACCAGGAACGCCCGCTGCGCGACGTGCTGCGCGAACTGTTCGCGGCACAGGGCGTGCCGGCGGTGATCAGCGAACGGATCGCCGGCAACGTGACCGGCCGCTTCAACATGGCCGCCGACGAGTATTTCGAGAACCTGTCGTCGGTGTTCGGGCTGATGTCGTTCTACGACGGGGCGGTTGTCTACGTGTATGCCTCCGGGGAGGCGTCGAGCAAGGTGATCAACCTGCGCGGCGTCGATTCGGAGCGCTTCCGCCAGGTGCTGCGCGAGATCGGCGCGGTCGACCGGCGCTACATGCTGCGCATCAACGAGGCCGAACACCTGGCGCAGGTGTCCGGCCCGCCGCGCTACGTCGACGTGATCGAGGAAGTGGCCTCGATGCTGGCCGAGGGTCAGCGAAGCGCACGTGCGGTGGCCGACAACGTCGCGCAGTACCGTCCGCTCAGTTCGCAGTTCCGCACGTTCCAGCTCCGTTATGCCTGGGCACAGGACACGACGATGACCGTCGGCGGACGCGAGGTCGTGATCCCGGGGATCGCCTCGACGTTGCGGCGTCTGGCGGGCAACTACTCGCGGCGTACGCTGCGCGACCCGGGCGGTTCGGTCTCCGTGCCGCAGTCGTCGTCGATCAACACGCTGCCCAAGCTCAGGGGCAGCGGGCTGCTGGCGCAGGAAGGTTCGATGCGGCGGCCGGGCATCGATGCCGAACTGTCGGGTGAGTCGATGGCCGGCTACGGCTTCGATCCCTACGGCGGCAATCCGATCGGCATGGTCAACGTGAGCCTGCCTCGCTTCGAATCCGACGCGCGGACCAACACGGTGATCGTGCACGACCTGCCCGAACGGCTCGGCCGCTACGACGAACTGATCGCCGCACTGGACGTCAAGCCGGTGCTGGTCCAGATCGAGGCGGCGATCGTCGACGTCTCGAGCGAGTCGGTCGAGAAACTCGGCGTCAACTGGTCCGACAGCCAGTTGAATGTCGTCATCGGCCGGGGCGTCGGTTCCGCGGATCCGGCGTTCCGCAGCGGCGCCACCGAACTCAGCAACTCGATCGCCACCGGCACGGTGCGCGGGACACAGCCGGGCTTCGGGACCGTCCCGCTGTCCGGCCTGACCTCGATCGTCGGCAACATGGGCCGCTTCTTCCTGGCCCAGGTGAACCTGCTCGCACAGGACGGCAAGGCCTTCGTGCACGCCCGTCCGAGTGTGCTGACCGTCAACAACACCGAGGCGGTGCTCGAGAACAACCAGACCTTCTTCGTCCGCCTGGCCGGCGAGCGGGAGGTCGATCTGTTCAACGTCACGGCCGGCACGATGCTGCGGGTGACCGCGGCGATCATCGAGGAACAGGGCGAGCGGCGGGTCAAGCTCGCGGTCCGCATCGAGGACGGTGCGATCACCGGGCAGTCGGTCGACCAGATCCCGATCGTCCAGCGCAGCACCGTCGGCACCCACGCGATGATCTCCGAAGGGCAGAGCCTGCTGATCGGTGGTTATTCGTACAGCGTGAATCGTGACCTGACCTCGAAGGTCCCGTTGCTGGGCGACATCCCGGCACTCGGCGCCCTTTTCACATTCCGGAACAAGGACGTCTCGCGCGTGGAGCGGATGTTCATGATCACACCGCGTATCATCACGTTGTAGCGTTGTTCAGCAAGAGTCGTGTCGTCGGGGGGGAATCCATGAACACGATCAACACGCCACAGGACGGCAGCCAGCCCGCGCAGACGGGTTTCGATCGGGTGACGATCGAGGTCCGAGGTGGCATGCATGACGGAGCGTCGGTCACGCTGGACGCGGGCTCGTACCTGGTCGGTTCGGCCGATCACTGCGACTTCGTGCTGCGCGATCCGAGTGTGGCTGCCGAGCAGATGCTCGTGCACGTCGATCGTTCCGGAGCCTTCGTTCGTGCGCTGGCCGATGGCTTGAAGGACGGAGCGGACCGCGTGCGCAGCAACGCCAACTTGTCGCTGACCGGTCCGCGGGTGCTGCAGGCCGGACCGGTGCGGATCGGCTTCAGGCCGGGTGACACGCGGGGGGAAGCGAACTGGATCGCGGACCTCGAGGCGAAGTCGCGCGAATCGGCGTCGGGGGAGCGCAACTCCGGCCGGCGCTCGGCCGCGACGATCGCGATCGCTGCCGTGTTGTGTCTCGGTGTCATCGGCCTCGCGTTGTCGGCGGTGCGCGACGGCGGGCTGCTCGGTTGGAAGGATGCGGCCGAGAAGCGCGCGGAGGACGTGCGTCGGCAGGTGGCGGAGCTCTCGCTTGCCGAGGTGACGGTGACCCGCGGCCAGAACGATGCGGTGGTCATCGGCGGCTACGTGATCGACAAGAGCGCCGCACAGCGTCTGCGCAAGGCCGTCGGGTCCGAGGGCGTCCGATGGAGCCTGTATCCCGCGGACGAACTGGTCCGCTACGCGCGCGAATGGCTGGCGGCGCAGGGATACCGGGTCGACGTGGTCTACGCGGGCAAAGGTGTCGTCGAACTCGCCGGGTCGGACACCGGACGTCACGGCTTCGCCGAGGCGGCGGCCCGGCTGACCGGCGAGGTGCCCGGCCTGGCCGCGGTGCGCAGCACGATCACGCCGCTGCCGGCACCGGTCGCGGCCCTGCCGGTCGCCAAGGTGCCGGAGCCGTACGTGCTCGCCGGCGTCAACGGAGTCAACACCGGCCATTCGGTACCCTACCTGACCTCCGGCAGCACCTACATCTTTCGCGGTGGTGTGCTCAAGAACGGCATGTCGGTGATCGGGATCGAGTCCGAGCGGGTGGTGGTCGACGACAATGGCACCACGAGCACGCAGGAAGTCCGGATTCGCTGAGGAGACCACCCATGGCGATTCGTGTCGATGGTTTCGATATCGCGTCCGACGATCTGCGGGCGTTCCTGCGCGACGATGCCGACGGATCGCGGACCCACGCGCTCGTGCGGCAACTGGTCGCGAGGTGCAGCGAAATGCAGGCGCAGACGGCGAAACACACCGATCCGCAGGCCGCCGACCGCTGCGCTCAGGCCGCGGAGGCGCTGATGAATGCGGCAACGATCGTCGAGCGGCTCGCACCCCGGTTGCGGCGCTGACGGACGAGATTTCCAGGGTCCCGGCCGGACTGCGTTGCCCGGCCAGGTTCGGCTGATTCTGCAACGCGTTGATGAAAGGAGCATGTGATGGCTGCGAGCAGCGTCGAAGATCTGCAGGCGGTATACGACGCCAACTTCGCGAAAGTGATCGCGATGATGGAAATGAGTTCCAACGAGAACACACGGCAGACCGAGGCCAAGACGATGGGTGATCTGGCCAGTCGTGCGGCCAAGCAGGTGGCCCAGGGCTGAGCCATCGCGGGAAGCCGGTCTGGCAGCGCGTGGCTGGCAGCCGGCTTCCTTCGAGGCGATCCATGATGTTGGAATCGGACGAAGTCCTTCTGCTGGTCGAGATCGGGTTCTGGGCGCTCGACGAGAGCATGTATCGCGAGAGCGAGGACCTGTTCAGTGCCCTGGCCGACATCCAGACCGCCAATCCGTATCCGCGGATCGGACTGGCGACGCTGGCCTATGGCCGGGGTCGTCGTGACGATGCGATCCGGGGTCTGGAAGAAGTCCTGCGCGACTATCCGCAGGCGGTATTCACGCGCAGCCTGCTGGCCAAGTTCATGAAGGACTGCGGGCGCACCGGTTGGGAAGAGCACGCACACGAGTCGCTCAGGCGGATGCAGGACGGCGTCGCCGCGGATCTGGCGCGTGCGGTGCTGGGCGTGGCCAGGCAGGACGCGGAGCAACCCGCATCCTTGCCGGCGGCCATGATCGGCCGGCGGGTGTGAGACCCGAGACGTTCATTCGAGGAGATGGGCATGGCAGTCAATGCAATTGCGGCAAGTGATCCTGTGGTGGCAGCCGATGCGGCGCCATCCGAAGCGCCACCCGCGAGCGGCGACACCGGTGCTGCGGCGACAACCGAGGAGCAGGCGGCCGAGGAGATGTACATCGAACTGACCTCGATGCTGATGATGCAGGGCTTCATGCAGATTTCGCAGGAAGCAGCCAAGATCCGTGAGGAAGCCGAGAAACGCGTCAGCGAGATCGGCAGCGAGGAGGGCCTCTGACATGGACGTCTCCGTTCAGCTGGCCCCCGCACAGACGGCCGCGGGCCTGAGTCCGATGGACACCGGGCCGCGGGGCGTCGAGGCGCGCGGCGCCGGGGGCCCCAGCGTCGTTCCCTTCGCCGAGGGCTTCAATCGACCGCGCGTGCCCGGCGCGGAGCCCGGTGCTTTCACGATGATCGACCAGGTGCGAGCGGAGTTCGAGGCGTTCCGGTTGCGCATGTCGTCGAATCGCGAGACCCGATACGTCAACGGCGGTGCCAATCCGCAGCTCGCGCAGCTCACCGAGGTGATGGACTCGGCGATGCGGACGCAGTTGTTCCTGATCGAAGTGTCGGTCGCGGCCAACGCGGGCATCTCGGCGGCGCATCAGAGCCAGGGCAGCGTGAAGACCCTGGTCGAGAAGTCCCAGTGATCGATCGCTGCGCAGAGGGTCGCACCGGAGCACGATCTTGAGGTCGGTCGCCGGGGTCGGCGCATGGGCGCGGACCCTGGCGCTCTGCGCGACGCTGGTGCTGTGCGGCTGCCGCGAGCCCTTGTACACGCAGCTGACCGAGCAGGAAGCCAACGACATCGTCGCGGTGCTGGCCCGCGCCGGCATCGACGGCGCCAAGTCGCCACAGGGCGACAAGGGCTGGGGCGTCGAGGTGTATCCGTCCGACATCGCCACCGCGGTCGATGCGCTGAACGCGGCCGGGCTGCCGCGCAACCGCTTCTCCAGCCTGGGTGAGATGTTCAAGCGTGAAGGCATCGTCGCCACGCCCACCGAGGAGCGTGTCCGGTTCATGCACGGGGTCTCGCAGGAACTGTCGCAGACGCTGACCGGCATCGACGGCGTGATCGCCGCCCGGGTGCACCTGGTGATTCCGCAGAACGACCCGCTGAGCGACAAGAGCAAGGTGTCCAGTGCGTCGGTCTTCGTCAAGCACCGGATCGATGTCGATCTGCAGCCGATGCTGCCGGCGATCAAGTCGCTGGTGCTGCGCAGTGTCGAAGGCCTGACGTTCGACACCGTTTTCGTGTCGTTTTTCCCGGCCGAAAGGCCATCGCCGGTTCAGCAGGCGCGTACACGGGTGCCTCTGTTCGGGCTCGAATTCTCGCGACCGGTGGCCGCCTGGCTCAACCCGCTGCTGGCGATCCTCGCCGCCGGCAGCATCGCGTTGGCGGCGTATGTGCTGCTCCGCCATCGACAGCGGCTTCGTGACGACATGCGTGCCCTGTTCTCGTCCGGCGATCCACCGCCGCGCCGCAATCCGAGGCCCGAGGCCGGATCGGCGATCGTCGCATCCCGCGAGCAGACGGGTGTCGAGCGCGGCTGACGGACGAACATGACGCCGGCAACCGCACCCTGGAGGGCCTTGGCCCGTCCGCTGGAAGGTGCCGATGCGACGGAACTGCTTGCACGCGCCGGACTGCCTGCTGCGCTGTTGCCCTCGGCGCATGAACTGATCGCGGATCCCGCGTTCGTGGACGCGTTGTGGGACCCGGCGGTGCAGTGGCAGCTGGGGGACCTGGATGTCCCCGAGGCGTTCGGTCGATGGCTGCACGAACCGTCGGCCGCATTGCTGGACAAGCTTCCCCTGCTCGGTCTCGTCAGTCATGCTTCCGCGATCCGCCGGCTGATCCGTGCCCGCGAACAGCAGGCGATTCGTGATGCCGTCGGCCGTGCCGCGTTTGTCGACGTCTTCGAGCGACCGCCCGGCGAGCATGCCGCGCCGGATGTGATCGATGCGGCGCTGCTGGTCGACGATGCCCGGGGTGAACTCGAACGTGCGGGTTGTCGTTGGCTGGCAAGCGCGGCGGCGACGTTCGGCCGCGGCTGGAAGGAGGTGCTCCGGCTGCGCCTTCCGCGACGACTCGAATCCTCCGTGACATCGGGGGGTGTCGTCTGGGAGCGCGACGCTGCATGTCGCGCCGTCGAAGAACTGCTGCCTCGTGTGGATTCGATGCTCGGGGCGGACCGGTCGGGGGCAGCGCTCGCCCCTGCCGAGGGGCGCTGAAGAACAAGGGAGAAGATGATGGTCGCGAGAGTCGACGCGAACGTGCAGGTGTACGAACCGGAACTGATGCCGGTCAGGGGCCGCACGACGGTGAGGACGACGACGGGCCGTCTGGTGGGTGTCGACGGGCGTGTGCGCCCCGCGGTGGTGTCGCGCAGCACCGTGCAGGCCGAAGGTGCGGTCGGCGTGACCGCGCCTGACGCGGGGCAGATCGGGTCGCCGGTGTCGGCGCCGCCGGCGGGCGAGGCCGTGCAACCGGCTGCGCCGGTGACGACCGCCGCGCCGCCCACTGCCGCCGCCACGCCTGCGGCCCCGCCTGCGGCGGCATCGGCATTGCCTGCGGCGCCCCCCGGAGTCAGCGAGCAGTGGACGCAGGACCGGCGCGCGGCGATGGAGGAGGTGCGAGCCGAGTACCGGGCCGCACGCGATCAGGCCGAACGCGCGGGCCAGTTCATGCGCACCGAGACGCAGTACGACGAGAGCGGCTCGCGCGACGTGCAGGTGTTCGACGAGGCGGCATTCCGTGCCCACTGGCAGGCACAGGCGCAGGGCTCGCTGGGGGTGCTGGCCGGTTTGTACGGACTGGACCAGGGCGCGCTCGTGGGAGGTCGATCGGACGTGATCGACCTGGCGCTGCGCGGCAACGTCGGGCTGACCGAGGGCCGTGCGCCCGACGGGTACGTGATGACCAGTGCCGCGGAGCTCGCGGACCTGGACGCGTACCTGTACAGCGACATGAACCAGGTGCTGGTGCTGCAGTTCGGCACCGAGCCGGTGGCACCCGCGACCAGCGGGCTGGCGCAGGAGCAGGTGCGCCGGTACGGTCAGGCGCGCTACGAGATGCTGGCGCGGCTGGAGCAGGCGCAGGCGAGGATCCATCGCGACTACGCCGATGCGCTCGCGCAGGCGAGGAACGACCCGAGCCGGCAGGCGGCCGGGTGGCACGACGTGCAGGTGCAGGTGCAGGTGGGCGGCATGGCCGACGAGTCCGGCTACTGGCTGGAACCGCCGCAGATGCAGACGGTGACCGAGCGGCGCTTCGACGTGCAGGCGTTCAGCACCTGGTACGTGAGCCAGCAGCTGGTGAGCAACCAGGCGTTCGGTGCGATGTACGGCATCGGGCGCGAGGTCGAGATGCCGCCGTCATGGGCCGACGAGTCGGGCAACGTGGGCCCGCCGCAGTACGAGGTGCGGTTCACGGTGCAGTTGGGCGGGCAGGCCAGGGAGCTGGTGCTTCAAGGCGACCGGATCGTCGATCAGGACCTGGTGCACATCAACCTGAACGATCCACCGGACCTGCACGACAGCAACGGGGTGTTCTGGCATCCGCTGGTGGGCTGGAGCACACACCACAGCAACATCGACCGCGGTCGCGACTGGTTCGAGACGATCGTCACGATCGTCATCGTGGCGGTGGCGGCGTACTTCACCGGCGGCTATGCGGCAAGCTTCTTTGCGCAGGGCTCGCTGGCGGCCGCGGTGGCCGGGGGGGCGGCCGCGGGGGCCACCGCCTCGGCGGTCAGCGGCGTGATCAGCGGCAACTTCAGCTGGAGCAACGTGCTGCGCGGGGCGGCCATGGGGGCGGTGGGCGGAGCCGTGGCCAACGGAGTGACTTCGGCGGCGCAGAGCGTGACCGATTCGCAGGTGGTCTCCGCGTTGCAGGACAGCGGGCAGGTGGTGGCCGAGGGCACGAACGTGTCGCAGGTCGTCAACGGCAGCTACCAGGTCAACACCGGCGCACTCGGGCTGGAGGCGAACTCCAGCATCATTGCCGATGCGCAGAGCACGTTCCGGGTCGCGCGCACCGTGGGTCAGGTCGCTCAGGGCGGCCTGATGGCCGAACTGGGCGGCGGGGACTTCGAGGACGGTGCGCTCAGTGCGCTGGGCACCGCCTTCGGGCAGAACTCCGGCGCCGAGATCACGCAGGCATTGGGGGGCGGTGACAATCCGCTCGTCTCGGCCGATGTGGCGCGATTCGCCGGCGGGGTGGTCGGGGCCGGCGTGACCAGTGCCTGGGTCAACGAACGCGGCGGTGACGGCGATCTCACGTTCGTCAACGGAGTGGTCGATTCGGCGGTGAACACGCTGCCGCAGCCGACGCGAGAGGAACCTCGGCCGACATGGTCGACGAATCCGGATGACTACGTGGGGCTCGAGGATGCGTTCGGGTGGGAAGATCCTGCGCGGCCCGACGGAGGCGAGTCCGGTGTTCCGTCTTCCGCGGAAACCGGCGAAAGCGGAGCACCAAGCCCGACCTGGTCCTCGAATCCGGAAGATTACGAATCGCTCGCAGATGCGTTCGGCACCGACACCCTGGAGGGTGCTGCACTGTCGCTGCAACCACCGACGCCGCCGAGTGCTTCGGGCTTGCGCGTGTCGAGTTCGAGCCAGGACGATTCCGGGGTCGTGTCGACCGAGTACAGCGATGAAACCGGTCGCACGGTCGCTCGCATCGAGAGGGATGGTTCGGTTGCCCGCCTGTACGTCGTCGATCCGGAAAGCGGCGAGCGAATACTGGTCGGCGAGGCGCCGGCCAGCGCAGTCAATCCCGATCTCGTTCAAGTGGGAGGCGCGGGCAACCGCGCCGGCGGAAGACCGACGATCGAGTTTGTCCGCAACGGGAATCGAGATGCATTGCTGGACCTGATCAGCGATCCGACGGGGTTGCTGGGCCCATTGATCGAGATCCGGAGCGCCTTGGGCCAACTCCGCCAAGCCCAGGCGGAGGCGCTTCTGGGCGAACTGAGAAGGCAGTTTACCGACCGCGGGCTGACACCACCCGGCGCAGTGCAGGCAATCTATGGAGATGGGGTGATTCGCACCGACTACGGTGCGACGCTGCAGAGGTATGAGAGTGCGCTGCGGCAGGTTGCACACGACGACAGAATGCGCGCCACCTGGGGGCCGTCCTGGCAGAACCTCAGGATTGGAAACGCCGGCTGGAGCCCAGCGGAGTTCGAGCGTCAGTTCTTTGATCGATATCAGCAGGCGGTGAATGACGGATACCAGGTCGCGACTGATGCCTATCGTCTCGGCGCTTTCGAGGTCCAGCGGGGCCAGAACCTTGCAACACTCCTGGGCCAGCGGACAGATACTTTCGCGCGTTCGGAGCTTCGGGCGTGGATGATTCAGAACGGGATTCCGGAGGGGCCGAGCACCGCCAACGTGTTCATCAATCGCCAATTGCCCGATCCCGGCGACCCGACGCGATACCGTATCCCGGACTTGACCTTTGGATCCAATGGGATCATGGACGCGACTATCGGCGTAAAGCTGCTCAGCACTCCCCAGATTGCAGACTTCTTTCGTTTTCTGCCCGGGGCGACGAACGTGATGATCGTAAGGCCGGATGAGCTTGGCGGTTCTTACATTATTCGGAGGCGCTAGTGGCAGAGAGAGATCTCCTCGGCGACAAGCGACTGGCCTTCGCAGACCAACTCTCGCATGTCCTGCTGTGTGCGCCGGCCAGTTACCCGCCTGGAGGCGTCATCAAGAATCTTCACGAGGACTTCGAGCATTTGCACATGCGGTGGCAAGCCCTCAAAGGTGAGTTGAAGCGTGACGTCGACAAGATCCCCGTGATCGAGCAGTTGCTGGACGAGGCTCTCGAGGCCTATCGAGCAGGAGACCGCCGAACCGGCATGGCGCTGATCAGGAACATCGAGGACATGAAGCCAGCGAAGCTTCGATAAGAAGCTACCGTGGTCTCCGCATCGCAGGTGCGGATTACGAGAACTCGGAAGCCTTCCGTGCGCGATCCACTCAAGTCGCTCGCCTGGTATGACAGGTGGATTGACTACGACGTCGGCCAGATCGCCAGAATGCAGGAATCGGCGTCCAAGCCGTTCGCCAACGCCGGCTATCTGCCGCAATACCTGTTCGAGATTGCGCAGCGGTGGCTCGCACTGGGACTGCGCCGGTATTGCCGGGGCGATCCGGTATCGGCCACCCGGGAATGCATCGGGCCGTTGCTGGACGCATGGAAGCGATCCGAGGAACTGGGCGCACATCAATGGACTGAACAGACCAAGGAAAGTCGGCGTCGATGGGCGCTCAACCTCGATGCGTACGTCTTCTCGTTCCGGCTCGTTGCTCTGGCGACCACTCTGGAGGTCGACGAACATGACTGGTGTCGGTTGATCGCTCTGATCGACAACGAAGGCGAGGACCGACTTCTCGATCGGGTCATCGCCCAGCGGCAGCGGGAAAGGAAGATCGGCAGCGCATTGTGCTACCCGGGCCCTTACGCAAGACTTCTGGAGGCGATCGACTCACCATCGCGCGAGGCCGGAGCGCTGGCGCTCAAAGCGTTCGTGGAAGGTTGGTACGAAGCCTTGGGCAAGGTCCAAAAGCCGGGCCCGTCTTCCTTCCGACATCAGAGCCAGCCCCCGGCCTGGTATCGATCCGACCGGATCGAGGGGGCATACTCCGGATTCTGGTGCCTGGAGGCCGTCGCGGCCGTCAAGGCGTTCGGTTTGGACGATCAGCATTGCCGGGGGCTGCGCAACTACCCAGGCGATCTGTTGCAACCGTAGTCCGACCCCGAGACCCGGCAGCACGTCAGCGGAGTTGCTTGGATGCCGTCCTTGTGGATCGTAGAGCGCGACCCGATCGTGGAGACCGCCCTGCGGGCCCGAGGCCACAGCGTCGTCATGAATGCAGGCGACATCGACGGGGCCATGTCGGCATTCTTCGCCAGCCTGCCAGGCGACAATCCCTGTCCCGATCCGCTTCCGTCGCACTTTCCGTCGCCGGTGTTGTTGCTCCCGGATGATCCGGCGTTGTCTCCGGATTACTTCGTCTGGGGGACGAACCGGTTCGTGTCCGACAGGCTGAGAGAGGTGTTCAGCCTCCCCGATGCAGCGGCAAGCTGGGTCGAATGCCAGGTGATCGCTCCACTCGTCCGCGGACGGTACTGGTTGTTCCATCCCACGGTGGTGAAACAGGCTGTGGATATGCAGCGCTCGGTTCTTCGGTTGGGATCACACGTGTCGGCCAAGACGGGCGCGACGTTGCCTGCGGTCAGCGGGATGGAGGCACTTCGTTTCGTCGATGGTATCGAGGCGTACCCTGGCCTGCTGGTCGATCGAACCCTCGGCAGCGGAAGGCTTCTCGCGTCGGATGAAGTCGCGCGTGCGGTGGTTGCCGCTGGTTGCACCGGGATCGTCTTCGTGCATCCGATGTGGATCACTCCCGGAGCGAACACCGGGGTGGTGCTCGGTCCGAAAGGTCCGGAGCGTAGATTTTATGACGATGATCTGCGACGTGTCGTCAAGGTGCAAGTCGTTGAGCCCTCGGTTGCCGACCTTGGCAGGCAGGTCACGGTTGAACCCAGCGGACCTGCCACAGCGTCCGGGACTTCCCATGCTTCGGAGGCGCAAGTGGCGCAGGGCATGGATCTGCAGAAGCTCCGGTAGATGCGTTCAAAGCGGCGTATCGCCGCCCTGAACCCGCGCTGAGACCCTCGCGCGAGCGGCTGAACGAAGACTGAGCGTCCGGTCTCGGTATCGTCGCCGAACGGAGAGAACGACGATGAACGCCCACGACTGCGGTGCCGACGATGGACGCTTCTGCGTCCTCGTGCCGCGGCCCTCGGCGATCATGTCACTTCGGCCGACCTATCCTCGCGGAAGGCAACGTGAGGTGACGTCGAGTTTGCAGGCGCTCTGTATCAGGGACACTCCCTGATCGGGAGGATCAGGTGGCAGAGAAAGACCTCCTCGGCGACAAGTGGCTGGCCTTCACTGATCACCTCAGTTACACACTGATGTGTGCGCCGGACAAGTACCCGTCAGAAGGAATCACTGATCTGGAGCACGACTTCGTTCGGCTTCAGGCGCGATGGTCCGCTCTGAAGGGTGAGTTGAAGCGTGACGTCGACAAGATCCCCGTGATCGAGCAGTTGCTGCACGAGGCTCTCGAGGCCTATCGAGCAGGAGACCGCCGAACCGGCATGGCGCTGATCAGGAGCATCGAGGACATGAAGCCGGCGAAGCTTCGATAGAAAACTTTCAACCTTCCGCCGTCACCCGCACCCGCGATCCGGGCAGCAGCAGATCCGGATCGCGCTGATCGGCGGTCACCACGCCATCCAGCAGCGATTCGTCGTAGTTGCGCTGCGGGTTGATCTCGATCAGCCGGATCATCGCGGTCCACGTCTCCAGGTCCGACCCCGGCGCGCCGATCGCGGCACGTTCGTCGGTGCTCAGCACCTGGTCGACGTGGCGTGCGGCGATCCGCCACAGGCTGTCGCCCGGTTCGACGATCACTTCGATCGGACGGGCCGGGGTTTCCGGTGTTGGCGGAGAGCCGGTGTCGTCATCGGTGCCGGTAGGCGGAGTTTCGCCCGAGTCCGACGTGGTGGGTGGCGGGAAGTCGGGCTCGGTCCCCGGCTCGAGCGTCGGTGATCCCGTGGACGGCAACGGTGCCGGTTCACCGGTCGTCGCGGATCCTGGCGACTCGACCGTGGTCGCGCGGGTCTCGAAGCCCACCTCGGTCTCTTCGTTCTCGATCGCGTTCGCGACGCCGGCGACCAGCACCGGCCCCGCGGTCCGCAACCCGTAATAGGCCAGCGGGACGCCCAGGCCGAAGGTCGGCACGATCTTCGTGCTCCACAGGATCTCGCCGGTCTTCTCGTCCCGATACCACCGGGCACTGCCTGCGGGTGCGGTGACCTCCGCCGCACCGGCCGGGTCGGCATCCGGTGCCGCCTCGGCGGCGTCGGCGTCGGTGGCCGTCTGCGCATCCGGGGTCTTGTTCGCACGGAGCGCCCGCCATCCTTCGTGGGCCTTGTATCCGGCGGCCACGGCGATCGCCCCGGCGCCGACGACGTCGGCGCCCATGATCACCGAACCCAGCAACGAATCAGGCGATTCAATGGCACGCGAGACCCCGAGTGCACCGGCCCCGCCGCTGATCGATGCCAGGCCAAGGACGTTGGTGATGCCGGCGTTGCGGGTCGACCGTGTGTCGGCTCCGGGTTCGCCCTGGGCAACCGCCTTTGCATTGCGGATATCCCAAGCCGACTTCAGGCCGAGAGCCGCATCGGCGGCTCCGAAGAACACATTGATCGCCAGCGGCAAGGCCCGGCTGTGATCGCCTTGTGCGACGGCGATCGCATTCTCGCCGGCGCCAACGAAGTGATACGCGAAGTTGGCGGCATACGTGCCGGCGTTGACGTGGTTCCTCCATTTCGCCGCCCACGCACCGGCTCTCGTGTTCGGGAAGGCCGTCGCCAGCACCGCGGTCCCACCGCGAATCGTCCACGCGATCCCGTGGGTGATCTCCGGCGCCTGCGCCGATTCGACCGGAAGGTTCAGGTCGGATTTCGGGTTCGTCGCGTAGCCGACGCCGGTGCCCAACGCGGCGGTCGCCGTCGTTTTCCAGGTGAGCAGGCCGCGCCGGCCCGGCGACGGAGGCTCTCCCTCGGCCGTCTCGACATCACCGTCGGTGGCATCCGGAGGCGACGCGTCCCTGACCGGTGTCGACGAATCACTCGTCGGACTGCCGTCCCCATCCGGTGCCGGCGGCGGCAACGCACCCGCGCCCGGGTCGTCGAACCCGTCGTGGATCCAGACCATCGCGTCCTGGACCGCGGGCGAATGATTCCGACCGAACTCCGCCTCGAGTTCCTCGCGTTTGGCGAGTCGCCACGCCTTGATGTCGGCGGCGGATTTCTCCACCAGTTCGTCGAAGTTCCCGCGCAGGAATTTCTCGGCGGCGTCCGGCGTCAGCCGGGCGAGGAAGCCGGTGTCCCTCAATGTGTCGAGTGATGCGTAATACACGCCGGGGTCGCGCGGCGAGATCGAATCGCTGCCGTAGATGAATCGACCGGGATGTTGGTTGACCAGATCGGCCAATCCGTCGCGCAGCTTCGTGTCGGCCAGATAACGATTGACCACGTCCCACGACAGGTCGATGCGGACGTGCGAGAGATCGTCGTCGTCGATCACCTTGCGCAGCACGTCGAGGTGTACCGGGCCCGGTCGCACCGTGCGCCCGAGCCCGCCGGCGTGTGCCCAGACGATCGGCGTGTCAGGGTGCTGCTTGAAGATCGCGAACAGCGGGTCGATGTTCGTGTAGTCCGACGTCGCGTCCAGGATAAGCGTCGGGTTCGTGCCGGGTTGCTGGCCGGTGCGCTTCGCGTCACCGCTGGCCGCATGCAGCAGCGCCTGCCCCGAATCCGAGTGGATCACCACCGCAGCGCCGATCTCGTCGGTCTGATCCAGCAGCGCGTGGATCGACTCCGGATTCGACAGATCCGGCGGGACGACCAGCTGATGCGTCACCCCCTCCTTGGCGAGTGTCGTCTCGCCGAGCCCGAAGATCTGCAGCCAGTCGCCGTTCGGATCGATCTGGTTGGCCACCCACAACATCTCGCGCAGCTGCGCGGCACTCATCGGCGTACCCGGGTCGGGTGCGGTCAGCCCGAGATAGAACCGGGATGCGGCCCGCGAATCCTCGCGGTGCACGGCACGCAGGTTGCGCATCGCCTGCAGGTCGCTGACCATGCCCTCGTAGGTCAGTGGAAATCCCGGCGCGACATAGGCCACGGTCGGATAACTGTCGGGCATCTGGCTGTAGACGACGTCGCTGCTGTCGCCGCGCTGCATGCGACGGTTCTGAACCTCGGTGAGCATCCGGTCGCGGAGGTCCGGGCGCCTGTCGAAGGACGGCTCCACGATCACCTTGCCCGTCTCCGGATCGACCAGCCCCTTGACCTCGAGGATGCCTTCCTTGAAGTGGTAGACGACCGGCACCTGGTACGGCTGGTTCGCCTTGTTGCGGGCCAGGTAGTAGCTCTCGCCGTGTGGCACCGCCTGCGGCACCACCTGGAACACGATTTTCGGCCCTTTCGACGGATCGTTCAGGCTCTGGCTGGTCAGCCAGGCCAGCACCTTGAGGTTCTCCGGATTGTCGAGCCACAGGCGATCGTACTGACCGGCGCAGTCGTTGCCGAGGTGGGCGTGGATGTCGCTGGGCAGCGGCAACACGAGTCCGCCGACCCCGGCGATCCACAGGCCCTTGGACTGCAGGCGGGAGACGACCGTGTCGGGTGAATCGTCGACGGGTGCTGTTGTCCAGACGTCCGGTACGGTGCCGGGAGCGGCCGGATCCGCAGCGTCGGCGCTGTCGATCGAGTCGGGCGAGGGGCGCCCGGTGTCGCCGACGATCTCGAAACCACTGGCCCGCAGGCGAGCGGCGATGACGTCGGTCGGCTCGGTGCCGGCGACATCGACGGCGGCGAGGTCCGTCGTCACATCCGTCGTCGCCGTCGTCAAATCCGTCGTCACATCCGTCGTCACATCCGCAGGGAGGTCGACGTCGGACGTGGGTGCGGCGTCGGGCGGTGCCTCCGACACCGGCGCGTAGCGCGACGCCGACCAGTCATGCGCCCGCGACGTCAGGAACCCGCTGCTCGCATCGATCGCGGTCATCATCAACGCTTCTTCGCGCTGGCCGGTGGTCATCTGCGACCAATCGTCGACCAGTTGATACGCCTCCTCGACCGAGCCGACCTTGCCGGCCCAACTGCCGATCCGTTCCGCACCATGCACGATGCGGGTCGCGGCGCCGCTGCCGGCGGTGGTCCGGACCGTCGCGCCGGCGATGGAGGTGCCTGCCGCGTCCGCGGCCGACGACGCCGCGGCGGCCTCCGCCGCCGCGGGCGCGGCCGCACGTCCCGCCGCGAGCATCGCGCGCGAACTGCGCAACACGGCCGGCATCGGCAGCAGGCTGGCGCCGAGCGACAGCCAGTTCGCTCGTGCCTCGCCGTCGGCCGGATTCAGCGACCGGCCGTGTGCATGTGCGTCGGCGAGGCCGTCGATCGCGTTGTAGGCGCCGTAGGCCGAGGATGCGATCACCACGCCCCAGGACGTCGCGAGCAGACCGGCGGACACGGGGGCGCCGAGTCCGCCCGACCCGACGGCGATCACGATCGCGGCACCGGTCGCCACGACCGCCACGACGAGGTCGACGTGGGTGACGCGCTTGAACGTCTCCCAGCCACTCTCGATTCTCGCGTCACCGACCGACAACTGCACGTGGCCCTGGCTGTCGTACACCGGCCAGCCGTCGGCCGGCATCACCGACATCACGTCGCCCTTGGCCTGCATCGTCCGGTTGTGGTGTCGATAGTCGCTCTCGCTGTCGAACCGGCTGCCGTCCAGATCGACCAGGAATCGCGATCCGCCCGCCGTCTCCACGCCGAAGACGAGCTGCATCTTGATGCCTTCGTCGTCGCTGTGATAGATGACCGGCAACGTCACCACATGGCCGTCGTCACCAGCGGTCTTGGCGATCTGATCGGCGATCTTGCCGAAGAACTCGCGATCGTCCTCCGGGAGCGAATCGAAGTCCGTCGTCTCGACGCCGAACGCGCGCATCACGTAGCGACGGGCTTCGTCCCTGCTGCCGACCTTCGTGGGAACGGCTGCGTCCGGCTGCTGAACGTAGAAGTTCTCCAGCACCGGTCGCGCCAGCTCCAGTGCGTTCTTCTGGAACATCTCGTACTCCGAACCGTCGGACTGATCGGGTGGTGTCAAGATCCGCAGCAGGCGGTCGCGCTGGATGCTCTCGTCCAGCGCGGTCTCGTGGAGTTCGGTCGACAGGGTGTCCCGGCGGGTTGCGAGCTCGTTGGCCATCGCGTCGCGCACCGGCCCCGCGGGCAGGATGTCGATCGTGCGTTCCAGCTCATCGAGTTCGGGCTGTTCGGCCGCCACCTCGGAGACCTTGGCGTCGTTGGCGACGCCCGATCGCGCGACCCGGACCGCCTGAGCGGCCGCGTACATCTCCTGGCGCGCCTCGGCGTTCGTGGGATCGTCGATCAGCGTCTTTTCGGCATCCAGAAGGTGATGCGCCGGCGACGAGACACCGTAGTTCAGGTCGCACACGTTCTCGTCGTACAGCGCGGCGTCTGCATGCAACTGATCCCGGTCCAGCGGTTGGATCTGCAGCTGCAGGCCGGCGCGGTCCTCCAGCGCCTTGCGATATTCGAGCCCCGCCTCCCAGGCACGCGCGTCGGCGTCGTTGAATTCCCCCTTGAACTTCTCGCCCGCCAGCTCGTAGCTGAACTTGTATTCGTCACCGTCCCGCCAGACGGTGAGGTTCTCGAACGGAATCGTCTGTCCTCGATACGTGACCGAGGGTGACGAGTCGATCTCGACGGTCCACTTCGGGTCGTCACCCTGCTCGACCTGTTCGATCTGAGTCCGGCTCGGGTCGCTGGTGATCCCCGCGAGCGGATTGTAGAGGTCACCCGGCTCGTGGATGCCCGCGCGGTTGGTCGCGAACAGATCGACGAACCGTCGATCCATGCCACCCGAGATGTCTTCGGTGATCTCGATGCCGGACCACTCGCCGCTCGAGCCGCCGTACGCGTCCCACCACGAGGTCTGCTCGCCGTCGACGACATAGGTGTACTCGTGTTCCGGGTCCGCCGACAGCGGCATCGCGTCGACCACGTCGGCGTTCGGCCAGGGGCCGGGCCCGACGAAGATCTTCTCGGTCGGTGCCACCTGGGTCGCCGCGTCGGCCGCGGCCCGGTCCTGCGCCAGGTCGAATGCGATCTTCTTCTCGAGCACCGTTCGCGCCGCCTGGGTGTCCTGCAATGCCGCGTCGGCCTTGATCCATGCGTCCTGTGCATCGGCGATCGCCGACGCATCCCCGCCTGCCCGTGCGTTGGCGAGATTGATGGCGAGCTGGTCCCGCTGCCAGCTCAGGAAGTCGATCATGTCGTCGAACGTGGCCAGGTCCTGCGGATCCTTGTACGACTTGCTCTGCTGCTCGTAGGCGGCATCGAGCTGGTCGCGGACGGCGAGGAACTGCAACTGCAGCCTGGCGACAGTCGCTTTGTCGGCGCCGGACTCGGTGGCCCGGTCGATCCGTGCCGCAAGGTCCCTGCCGAGTGGAGTCAAGCGCTTGATCGTCTCGAACGTTGCGTCGCGCTGGGCATCGGGGGTGGTGGTCGACGGGTTCCCTGTGGAACGAAAGGCCGAGACGGCAGCGGCGAGCCGTTCCGGATCTCCCGACTGAAGGGCATCACGAATCGCAGGATCGGCGAGCATCGACCGTCCCTCGACATCGGACCCGTCGTCCGTGAACAGAAGATCGCCCAGTTCGTCATCGACGCCGGCGGCGGCCAACACTTCCTGTCGCACGGACGGTGACACCGGCAGGGTTTCGAAGTCTTTCTGCTCGTACGGTCTCAGGTTGAAACCGGCCTGCCGGCTCATCTCGTCGATGAACGCGTACTCCGCGTCGAACGCGGTCTTGACCTGGTCGAGCTGCGCCTGCTCGAGCAACGACAGATCAACGAGCCGGTCCATGATCGCCGGACGGTCGGCCTCGTCGGCATTCACGTACTGGATGATCAGATGGTCCTTGGTCTCGCTGATGGTCTCGAGCCGTTCGATCGCCGCCTGGCGCTGCGCGCGCGCTTCGCTCCGGTTTGCCGGCGCAGCGGCCATCGCATCCTGTCGGGCGCCCTCGACCGCGGCCTCGTAGGATGGGCGCACGGATGCGGGCAGTTCGCGTTCGAGCAATTCGTCGACGATGGGCTGGTAGGGATCGCCCTTCGTTCCCGGGTCTGCCTTCTGCACCGATTCACGGATCTGATCGGTCAGCGAATCGCGAAGCTCTCCCCGCACTTCGACGATCTGGGTCCAGGTCTCGGTGATGACGTATTGCGGGTAAGGACCGGCACCCGGCATGTTTCGATTGCCGTCGCGCATCTGCTGGTAGTCGTCCTCCAGCGTGGCCAACTGCGTGACCAGTCTGTCGGTTCGCTGCTGCGGCGGCTCCGGCGGTTCCGGCGGTTTCGCCGGCGGCACTTGCACCGGCGTGAACCAGACCGGTGCGCTGAACAGCGGCTGGATCGTCGGCGTGCCCGCGCCGCTGGCGGATTGTTCCGCGATGCGGATCGTCTGCTGGACGGGGCGCGTCGTCGGGATGCGGGTGACCCGGAAAATCCCACCGCCATCGGGGAGCATCGTTTTTCCTCCCTTGCCTTGTTCTTTCGCGAGTGTAACGCCGTCCGCCCGGGGCGTGAACCTCGAGTGTCGATTCACTCACGCTGCGTGGGCCACGCGGGTTGTCGCACGACGAACTCGGGCTTACGATGCCACCATGGGAACGGGACGACGAAGGTCTGCATCGATGACAAGCCACGACATCCGACGCCATCGGATCGAACACCAGACCGCGCTGTGCCGTTCATCGTCCGCGACCACGCGCCTGCCGGGCCTGATCGCCGCCGGTGTGTTGTCCATCGGCGCCCTGGCGGGCTGTGCGGCCTCGTACGAACGCGACCCCGGGTCCGACGCGGCGCTGGTCCGGGTATCGTCGCGCGACGTGATGAACGCGATGCCGCGGTTCACGCCGGTGGCCGAGGGCCGTCGTTGCGGCAAGGCGTTCACTTCGCCGATGCTGCTTGCCTACACCGGACCGTCGCAGTTCACGGCGTCGTTGACCGTGCAGCAGCAGAACCAGGCGGCCCGACGCGACATGCCGCGCGAGGCGATGCTGGATTCGCCTGCGAAGGAAGTCACCAACGTCGCCGAACTGCGTATCAGGCCGGGTCAGTGGCAGGTCCTCGTGGCCGGCGGCGAGGGCTACTCCTCGTGTGCACCGAGTTTCGAAGCGCGGTTCGAGCCGGGCAGGCAGTATTGGGTCGACATGAACGTGGACCGGGCACAGAAGAAATGTTTCCTGACCTTCTCGCGGGTCGAGAAACAAGGCGACAAGGACGGTTGGGTCCGTCAGCCGGTGACGCCGGCAGGGCCCTGCATGTAGGCCCGTGGCACGCGCCGGCCGGCCGCTCGGGCTCAGGGGCACGTCCGGCGCAGGGGCATCGATGGTGCTGTATTTAATTACAGTATCATCGTGTCGTGGAACTCGTTCGGAAACTGGTGATCCTGGCCGACGCGGCCAAATACGACGCATCCTGCGCGTCCAGCGGCACCGTGCGCCGCGATTCCTCCGATGGCAAGGGCCTGGGCTCGACCACCGGCATGGGGATCTGCCACAGCTATGCGCCGGACGGTCGCTGCATCTCGCTGTTGAAGGTGCTGCTGACCAACTGGTGTGTCTACGACTGTCTCTATTGCGTGAACCGTGTGTCGAGTGACGCGCCCCGCGCGCGCTTCCGCGTCGAGGAACTGGTCGGCCTGACACTCGACTTCTATCGGCGCAACGTGATCGAGGGCCTGTTCCTCAGCTCCGGCATCATCCGCGATCCGGACTACACGATGGAGCAGCTGATCGAGGTCACCCGTCAGTTGCGCGAGGTGCACCACTTTCGCGGCTACATCCACTTGAAGACGATTCCGGATGCAAGCGCCGAGCTGATCGAGCGCGCGGGACGCTACGCGGACCGGCTGAGCATCAATGTCGAGTTGCCGAACGATGATTCGTTGAGGTCACTGGCGCCGGAGAAGGATGCCGGGGCGATCCGGCGCTCGATGGGCCGCATCCGGGTCGCCCTCGAGGAGGCGACCGAACAGCGGAGCACCGCGCGCAAGATCCGCTCGCTGCCGAAGGCGCAGGCCCGCGCGCCGGCGGCCGAACGGTTCGCACCCGCCGGGCAGAGCACACAGATGATCGTCGGTGCCGACGGGTCCGACGATCGCCAGATCCTCGCCACCAGCGTCGGCCTGTATCGGAACTATCGGCTCAAGCGGGTCTACTACTCGGCGTTCAGTCCGATTCCTCATGCGAGCTCGCGCCTGCCGGTCGCGGCGGTGCCGCTGATGCGTGAGCACCGCTTGTACCAGGCGGACTGGCTGATGCGTTTCTACGGTTTCGAGGCGACGGAAATTGTCACCGACGGGGGCATGTTGTCGCTGGAAGTCGATCCGAAGCTCGCCTGGGCGCTCGCACATCCCGCGCGTTTTCCGGTCGACCTGAACCGGGCACCGAAGGAGATGCTGCTACGTGTTCCGGGTCTCGGCGTGCGTTCGGTCGACCGGCTGCTCGCCGCGCGGCGCGTCCGGACATTACATGCCGCCGACATCCGGCGCCTGGGCACGGCTGCCGGGAAGGTGCTGGCGTTCGTGCGGCTGCCCGATCACGTGCCGGTGGGTGATCCGCTCGCCTGGCGACGCACGGCGCGGACGCTGCAGTTGCGGGCGGGTTCGAAGCGGTCCGGCACGTCACCGTCGCAGGCATCGTTGTTCGACGATGCGGGTCCGCGCTGAGCGCGCCGACTTGCCCGATCGATGCGGACGATCACGCTGGAGCATGCCGCCGATGCGGACGGATTCTTCCGTGAGCTGCCGGCGCTGATCGCCGCCGGCATCGATCCCTCGGCGATCGAATGGAACGACGGCACGCGCGCCCAGCACGACCTGTTCGGCGGCAGCGCCGCACCGGCGGGCGCTGCGCCGGAGGTCCGCGAAAACGCTCCGGTTCATCCGCTGCCGGCGATGTTCACCCGACTTGCCCGTCAGGCACTGATGCACGAGACAGCGGATCGTTTCGTTTTTGTGCACCGCTATTCGCGTGCGCTCGGCGAGGATCCGCGTCGCTGGCGGGACACGCTGCATCCGGACCGGCTGCGGCTGGAACGGATGGTGCGCGAGGTCCGGCGGGAGATCCACAAGATGCACGCGTTCGTCCGCTTCCGCCCACTGGCCGACGAACAGGGTGAGCGGCACGTCGCCTGGTTCGAGCCGGTGCACCATGTGGTCAGGGCGGCCGCGCCGCATTTCGCGAAGCGGTTCGCGTCGATGCGCTGGGCGATCCTGACCCCGGACGTGAGTGTCGAGTGGAACGGCGACGTGCTGCAGTTCGGACCCCCTGCACGGCGCGGCGATGCCCCCGGCGCCGACGCGGGTGAGGCGATCTGGCTCGCCTATTACCGGACGATCTTCAATCCGGCGCGAGTGAAGGTGGCGATGATGCGGCGGGAGATGCCGAGGCGGTTCTGGCACAACCTGCCGGAAGCCACACAGATCACCGAGTTGCTTCGCGAGGCGCCCGCGCGATGCCGGACCATGGTGGCGATGAGCAGCAAGGATCGTCCGCGCGTTCGTGCGGCCACGACCGACGAGGCGCCGGCGGATGGCCGCGGGTCGCGTGTCATGGCCGACGATCCCGCGAGCCGACTCGAGTCGTTGCGTCGCGAGGCGGCCGGGTGCCTGCGTTGCCCTTTTGCCGTCCATTCGACGCAGATGGTCTGGGGACAGGGCCGGGTCGGGGCCGACCTGATGCTGGTCGGCGAACAGCCGGGTGACCAGGAGGACCTGGTCGGCGAGCCGTTCGTGGGCCCGGCCGGCCGGTTGCTGCGCAACGCGATCGGTGAACTCGGCTGGCCGAAGGACAAGGTGTACGTGACCAACGCGGTCAAGCACTTCAAGTTCGAACTGCGCGGCAAGCGCCGGATGCACAAAACGCCGGCGCAGCGGGAAGCGGATGCCTGTTCGGACTGGCTGGAACGGGAGATCGCGCTGGTCGCGCCAAAGGTGATCATCGCACTCGGGGCAACCGCCGCGCGCAGTGTGATGGGGCGTGTGATCCGGATCCGCGAGCAGGCCGGCTCGTGGGTGCGACGCGAAGACGGACTGCGGGTGCTGATCGTCCATCATCCGGCGGCGCTGCTCCGGCAGCAGGGCACGACCGAGATCGCCTACGAGGACTGGGTTCACCAGTTGTCGCTGGCCGGCGAGTTCATCACTACCGACTGAGCCGGTTCGTCTGTTGTCGTCGGGTCAGGCGTGTATCGCGTCGGGTGTCATCGCAATCATCCCGCCAGCCGGACCAGCACCTTCGCGTCCGCCCCGGCCTCCACCCGCTGGTGCGCCTCGGCGATCCGGTCGAGCGGGTAGATCGCCGGTTCCGGATGTGTCAGCGAACCTTCGCGCAGCAGGCCGTTGACGCCATCGATCGTCTCGCGCATCACCTGCGCGGGCAGCTTGTAGACGATGAAGAACATCAGTGTCGCGAACGCCTGGATCATCGGGCCGAACGGGACGGTGATCTGCGGCTGGTTGGTGCCGTAGATCACGACCGTGCCACCGAACGTCAGCAGGCTGCCGTAGTGCGGGCCGTGGCCCGCGGCGTCCATGTCGATGATGCAGTCGACACCGCGACCGTCGGTCAGGGTCCGGACACGCTCGACCAGATCCTCGTCGCGGTAACGGATCACGTCGTCGGCGCCGGCCGCGCGGGCCAGATCCGCCTTGGCCGCGGTGCTGACGCTGGCGATCACGCGCGCGGCGGCACGACGCGCGAGTTGTGTCGCGTACAGGCCGACGCTGCCGGCGGCACCCGGCACCAGCACCGTCTTGCCGAGCAGGCTGCCGCACGCGCGGACCGCGTGGAACGCGGTCATCAGCGGAATGCCGATCGATGCGCCGATCTCCAGCGAGGTGCCGCCGGGCAGCGGAACGGCCTGGGCCAGCGGCAGGGTCACCTTCTCCGCAGCGGTGCCGTACGGGCGGGCCCACTGGCCGTTGTAGATCCAGACCCGGCGACCTTGCCATTCCGCGGGCACGCCGGCGCCGATCGCATCGATCACACCCGCGCCGTCGCTGTGTGGCGTGATCTCGGGGAACGGCATCGGTCGGCCGGGTCCGCCGCGTCGCGACTTCACGTCCGACGGGTTGACGCCACTGAACGCGACGCGAACGCGGACCTCGCCGGGACCCGGCTCGGGATCGGCACGATCGATCACCTCGAGGACGTCGGCGGCTTCGCCCTGGGTCCGGTAGACGGCTGCGCGCATGGAATCTCCTGTGGTTCCTGGCGAAGGATAGCGCCTGCGACGGCAGCGGGGTTGGTCCGGATCGCCTTGTTATGATCGCGCGTGTTCCAGGGCTACCTGCTCGCCTGCCTGCTGTCGCTCGGCGTCACCGTGTCGAATTCGTTCGCGCGGTTCGCCTATGCGCTGATGCTGCCTGCGATGCGCGCCGAACTGGACTGGACCTACGCCGAGTCCGGGTGGTTGAACACCGCCAATGCGATCGGTTACCTGATCGGGGCGGTCGGCACCCGGGTGCTGGTGATGCGGCTGGGCAACCGTACGATGTTCATCGCCGGCCTGGTGCTGACGGCGCTGGCGATCCTGGCCACCGGATTCACGCGTGATCTGAACCTGCTGGCCGTCGCCCGGCTCCTCGCCGGTGTCTTCGGCGCGGCGGTATTCGTCTGCGGCGGCGCATTGGCGAGCAACGTCTTCCCGCAGCGTCCCGACAAGGCCTCGACCACGGTGGCGATCTACTTCGCCGGCGGCGGCATCGGGTTCCTGCTGTGCGGCGTCGCCATCCCGATGCTGCTGGAAACAAGCGGCCCGTCGGCATGGCCACTGGCCTGGATCTGGATGGGTGGTGCCGGCCTGGTGATGTGGATCGTCGCGGCTTTCGCAGCCCTGAGGATCGTCGAGCCGAACGTGACGTCGGCAGGCTCGGCCGGCGAGGGCGGACAACGCGACCTGCGCGGGCTCGGTGCGGCCATCGTCGCGTATTCGATGTTCGGCCTCGGCTACATCGGCTACATGACGTTCATCATCGCGTGGATGCGCGACAACGGCGGCAGCACGAACCAGGTGATCGCCGTCTGGTCGATGTTCGGCATCGCCAGCCTGCTCGGTCCGTGGGTCTGGTCGTACCCGCTCAGGCACTGGGTCGGCGGCCGGATGTTGTCGGCCGCGATGGCGATGCTGGCGGCCGGTGCGCTGTTGCCGCTGCTCGACGCCCGTTTCGTTTCGGTGATGATGTCCGCCGCGTTGTTCGGCGCGTCGATGTGGAACATCCCGGGTTCGGTCACGAATCTGGTGAAGCGTGCGCGTCGCAAGCCGGCCTGGGGCCCGGTCATGGCCACCTTCACGATCGTGTTCGCAACCGGCCAGATCATCGGCCCGGTGTTCACCGGTTGGCTGGCGGATCTGGCGTCGTTGAAAGTCGGCCTGGCCGTTTCGGTGGCACTGCTGCTGTTCGGCGCGGCCGTGGCGCTGCTGCAGCGTGACGTGGTCGAAGCGCCGGCGGGCCGGGGAAGCTAGCAGCTTCCCCGGCAAACGGCATTGCCACACCAGTGCTGCAAAGTGCTCAGGACGGGATCAACCCTTCGGCCTTCAGGGCCGCCTGCACGCCGGGCCGCCCGGCGACCTGTTTCTGGAACGCCATCAGGTTCTGGTATTCGGACAGATCGAGGTTGATGAACTTCGACCAGTTGGTGACCGTGAACAGGTACGCGTCGGCCACCGTGAACTGTTCACCGAACAGGTACGGGCCCTTGGCCAGCTTCTCGTCGATCAGCTTGTAGCGGCGCTTCAGGTACTCCTTGCGCTCGGTGCGCACTTCCTCGGGAGTCTTGTCGTTGAACAGCGGGCTGTACGCCTTGTGGATCTCGCTGTTGATGTAGCCGAGCATCTCCTGCAGCCGATAACGTTCCATCGTGCCGTTCGCCGGCGCGAGCTTGGCCTCCGGCTTGCGATCGGCCAGGTACTGGACGATCGTCGGGCCTTCGGTCAGCAGCGACCCGTCGTCGAGTTGCAGCGCCGGCACGTAACCTTTCGGATTGATCGCCCAGTAATCGCCGCCGTTGCCGAGTTTCTTGGTCTTCGTGTCGGCCTTCTCGAGTTCGATCGGAATCCCGAGTTCGCGGGCGACGATGTGCGGGGAGAGCGAGCAGGCGCCGGGCGAGTAGTAGAGCTTCATGTGTCCTCCATGGAGTGTCGATCGAGGCGTCGTTGATGGCTTGCCGACGACGATCGGGGGCAACGAGATTAACATCCCGCCGCCGCGAGGCGGACGGACGCGCGTCGCTGCATTCGAACCGCGACGTCGACCTCGAACGGTCCGGAGCCGATCAGCCTGGAATCCCGTCCGGTACGGATACGTCCAGTTCCTGCCGGCTGCCGTCGGGAAGGACCAGGTACGGAGTGGCCTCGTAGTCACCATGGCGACCCACCGAGGCCCACATCAGCGTCCCGCCGTCGTTCTGCAGCATCCGCGCGAGCGATTCGGCGGTGTCGGCGTCCGAGAAATCGAGCGGGCGCTTCGTCTCGATGTCGTACTCGACCCGCGCGCCCGGGCCGCCGGCCTCGATCTGCGCCAGGTCCAATCCATGCATGTGCGCGAAGTCGTTCAGGTCGGTCTCGTCGCCGGTGGACAGGGTGACTCGCTGACCGGTGATCCCGCCGCCGTCGGTCTTGGTCTGCGTGGCCTTCATGTCCATGTCGAAGCGGGGATCCGCCGTGATGGTGGTCTTCCAGTCTCCCGCCCGCCATTCGTCGTGACTGGCGTCGGGCGCGAGCCACTCCCGCTCGGTCGTTGCGTTCATCGTGATCCAGCGCTGCTCCTTCACGGTGTTGAAACCGGACCCGAAGCTGAATCCACCCGATCGGACGGCCACCTTCGAACCGACCTTGTACTCCGTTCGAAAGCGGTTCTTGTCGAAGACGCTGCTGTTCTGAACTTCATGGAACGAACGATCCTGCGGAAGCACCCCGTCCCGAACCAGCGCCAGGTATTCCTGGCGCTGACCCTCGTCGCTCAGATCGAACTCGAATCGCGTGCCCGACATATCGGTCCGCTTCTCCGTCTGGTGTTGCAGGCCGACGCCGATGGCGGCCGAGCCTTCGCCCTTCTTGAAAGTTCCGTTCAGGCTCACGGTGTCCGTGGCGAATTCGTTGTGGCCCTGGACGAGGGTGACGCGGACGTGGGTGTTGTCGTGCTCGTCGACCTCGACACTGAGATCGGTTCGGGTACCCCAGCGATCGCGTGTCTCGATTGCGGCCCCCCAGGGTGACGACTTCCCGCCGAGGCGGGGCCCTCCGCCCACGCCAATGTCCGGACCCGACGAGTGGGTGACGGTCACGTACTTGTTCCATGAAGTTGCGAGGGGCAGCCACCCTGGCAGCGAATCAGCGGCGGTTGCAGGCGTCTTCCCGGCCAGCGCGTCATCGAGTCGCTGCTGCGACGTGGCAGCAGCCTGCGTCGTGCTGGTCGCCCGTTCCTCCGCGCCGGTGTAGCTGACGATCACCGCCCGTTCGAATTCTCCACCGGACAACTTGATCGGCACGCCGGTGGGATCGATGTTGATGCCGTTGGTGGATTCGCAGACGCTGCGATTCTCGTCGAAGCCGTCACCGTACAAGTCTTCCGAAAACGAGACGCGGCCACGCACGCCTCCGTTCACACCATTCGATCCGGCGCTCGCGTTGACGACCTCGACGCTGTTGACGTCGGCGGGAAAGTCGGCGAGCGGAATAGGTGACTGTGTCCATGTCAGCACATCGAGGCAGGCCTGGTTTTCCGGGCTCCACTGGTCCTGCGGCAGCACGATCTTCGTGTCGAGTATCTCGGGTCGCGTCTCCCGAGCCCTCCGATCGGCGGTTTCTCGCGATTCGATTTCGCGCTTGTCATTGGCCTGGTCGGCGCCTCGCGCGGCGTCGGTGGCGAGGGACTGCTTCTCGCTGGCGGCCTGGGCGGCGATCCGGGCGCGCTCCTCGTTGTCGGCGCGAATCGCGGCCGCGGTTTCCGGCTCGATGAGCAAGGTCCCGGCCGGCAGGAAGTCCGGGTTGCCCCGGGCATTGGCGTCGGGACCGATGATGTCCCGCGCGGTGGTGTTGTCCGCCCAGATCTGGTTGGCGCGGGCCGCGACTTCCCGGTTCGTCGCGTCCGGCCCAAGCTGCCGCCTGGCGATGCTCCAGTAGGAATCACCCGTCTTGACCTCGATGATCGCCATGTCGATGACGTCAGGGGGCAGCAGCACCGGCTTGGTCCGCGTACTCGTCCCTGTGGGTTCGGATTGGGGCGCCATGGTCGTACGCCCGGACGGAGCCGCGCGTGCGACCCGCCGGGTCTTCCCGCCATCGTCCAGCATTCCCTTGGCTCCTCAGCGAGTGATCGCCGGAGTCTCGGGTACGCGTCGTTTCAGGAATGTGAAATGGGTCCGGGCGAGCCCGTCCCGGACTCAGCCGCCGTGTTGTGCGTCGTGTTTCTGGCGGAAGATCCGCCCGCTCTGCCGATCCTGGCGATGTTGGATGCCGGCCTGCTCGCGGGCGCCGACATGGCCGTCGGCTCCGGCACGTGCCTGCGCCGCGTTGCTGCGCGACTGGCCGCGTTCGAGACGCCCGGCCTCGTGTGCGGTCAAATCACCCGAACGGACACCCTCGTTGATCCGCTTCTGCTGCTGGATGTCACGCTGCACGTCCTGTTGCATCCGCTGCGAGGAGGCGGAATCCGGATTGCCCTTGCCGGCATCGTGTTTCTGACGATAGATGTCGCGGCTCGCGTGATCCTGTGCCCGATCGATGCGATGGCGTTCGGCTTCACTGAGCTGGCCGTCGCGCAGCGCGCCGGCCTGCATCCGGTTCACGCGGGCCTGCTCGCGCTCGAGTCGAGCCGCCTCGCGGGTCGACAGCTCGCCGGACTTCAGGCCCTGCTCGATGCGGGTCTGCTGGTTGACGTTGCGTTGCGTCTCGGTGGCCACGCTCTGCGCGAATGCGCTCGCGGAAAACAGCGTGCCGATGACAAGGGCCGAGGCAAGGAATCTGGAGTTCATGAGGGCATCGATCCACAAGAGTCGTCGCCGGCCCCGCGGCACCCTGCCGCGAACCGTTGCCGGACAACGGTGACTCATCATGGGCGGCGGCCGGTGACATCACAACGCAGTCCGCGTAACGGCTGTAAACAGGCGTTGCGCGGGCATGTCAACTTAATGGTCAAAACGTGACCAAATAGTCATATCGCCGTAGAATCCGGCATCATGTGGAAAAAATCACCGAGTCACCGCGGTCCGAGCTCGCTGACGATCGCGGCATTGATCGCTGCCCTGATCGCGACCTCGGCCGCATTTGCCACGACCCACTCGCCCGCGGCTCCGCCTGACGTGATCGAGGCCCTTGGCGAGATCCGCAACGTCGGCTCCGGACGGCTGCGCTGGTTCGGCCTGCATGTCTACGACGCCCGGTTGTGGCTGCCCGGTCCGCCGGCGGTTGCCCCCAAGGCGCCGAAGGCACTCGAACTCACCTACGCACGGCGCTTCTCCGGGCCGGACATCGCGACCCGAAGCATCGGCGAGATCACACGCCTCGGGCGTGGCAGCGACGAACAACGGGTGTCATGGGAACGCGCGATGCGCCGGCTGTTCCCGGACGTGGTCGCCGGTGATCGGCTGCTCGGCATCCATCGTCGCGGCGACTCGGTGGCCTTCCTGCACAATGGCCGGGCGATCGGCGAGATCGACCTGCCCGGGTTCGCCGACGCGTTCTTTGCGATCTGGCTCGATCCGAAGACGACCGCGCCGGAGCTGCGGGCGCAGCTGCTGGGGCTGACCGGCTCCGGCGACGCCGCGACCGATTCACGCTCACCCTGACTTTCCTCCGGAGCTTGGACATGGGTCAACACGCCGTATCGAATCCCAGGGCCGACGCGGCACAGGTCGCGACCCGACAGAACGTCGATCGGTCGCGCCGATGGCGAGCCTGGCGGTGCATCGGGCGGCTCGTCGCGAGCGCGACCTTCGTGGTGGCTGCAGGCGGCCTGTTGACTTCGTGTGCTTCGGTGGAGCCGGCCGACTATCGGGCCGAGCGTCCGCTGCTGGACCTGCGGACCTATTTCAACGGCACACTCGACGCCTACGGACTGTTCCAGGACCGCTCTGGGCGTGTGGTCAAGCGCTTCACGGTGGTGATGACCGGTCGATGGGAAGGCGACGACGGTGTGCTCGACGAGGAATTCACCTACTCCGACGGCACGAAACAGAAACGGATCTGGCGTATCAGGAAGTTGCCCGACGGCCGCTACGTGGGTCGGGCCGACGATGTGATCGGTGAGGCGCAGGGGGCCTCCGCCGGCAACGCGCTCAACTGGCGCTACACCCTTGCGCTGCCGGTCGACGGGACCACCTACCACGTCCAGTTCGACGACTGGATGTACCTCGTCGACGAGCGCGTGATGCTCAATCGGGCGGTGATGAGCAAGTTCGGATTCCGCCTCGGCGAGGTGCTGCTGTCGTTCGTCCGCCGCTCCTGACAATCGTCGAGGTCGGCACCGGTACGGTGTCGGCGATCGGGACCGGCGGCCCGGTCGCGTCGTAGAATTCGGCTTCGCCGCGGGTCACGAGCGCGCGTGTGCGAAGCGCCGCCGATCCATGCTGCGGCGCGGTAAGAGACACGATCCTCGACCGGAGCCCGCCCAATGGATACAGCCGTCTCGCGTCCCGCCATCGATGCGCTGCTGCAGCGTTCACTCGAGGATGTCACCCTCGACGACAAGTTCACGCTCGAGACCGGCCGCGCCTACATGTCCGGCACCCAGGCCCTGGTGCGCCTGCCGATGCTGCAGCGTGAACGGGACCGGCGCGCCGGCCTGAACACGGCCGGATTCATCTCCGGTTATCGCGGCTCGCCGCTTGGCGGTGTCGACCAGACGTTGTGGAAGGCGCGCAAGCACCTGGCCGCACACCAGATCGTGTTCCAGCCCGGGCTCAACGAGGATCTCGCCGCCACCAGCCTGTGGGGCACGCAGCAGCTGAACCTGTTTCCGAAGTCCCGGGTCGATGGTGTGTTCGGCATGTGGTACGGCAAGGGTCCGGGAGTCGATCGAAGCGGCGACGTGTTCAAACATGCCAATGCGGCGGGCACGAGTCCGCACGGCGGCGTGCTGGTGCTCGCCGGCGATGATCACGGCGCGAAGTCGTCGACACTGCCGCACCAGTCGGATCACATGTTCAAGGCCTGTGGCCTGCCGGTCTTCTATCCCGCCAACGTGCAGGAGTATCTGGACTACGGCTTGCACGGCTGGGCGATGTCGCGCTGGTCGGGTCTGTGGGTCGCGATGAAGGCGGTCACCGAGGTCGTCGAGGCGTCCTGCTCCGTGATGCTGGATCCGGAGCGCGTGAAGATCCTGCTGCCCGAGGATTTCACGCTGCCCCCGGACGGGTTGAACATCCGCTGGCCCGACAGCTCGATCGCGCAGGAAGCGCGGCTGATCGACTACAAGTGGTACGCCGCGCTGGCGTACGTGCGGGCGAACAGGCTGAACCGTACCGTGGTCGACTCGCCGAACCCGTGGTTCGGCATCGTCACCGGTGGCAAGGCCTACGTCGACACGCGGCAGGCGCTCGAGGATCTCGGTCTGGACGAGGCGACCTGTGCGCGGATCGGCATCCGGCTGTTCAAGGTCGGCGTGATCTGGCCGCTCGAGGCGCAGACGGTGCGCGACTTCGCGACCGGGCTCGAGGAGATCCTGGTGGTCGAGGAGAAACGCCAGATCCTCGAGTACGCGCTCAAGGAGGAGTTGTACAACTGGCGCGACGACGTGCGCCCGAAGGTGTACGGCAAGTTCGACGAACGCGACGGACAGGGTGGCGAGTGGGCGATGCCGATGGGCCGGTGGCTGCTGCCGGCGCACATGGAGCTGTCGCCGGGCATCATCGCCAGGGCGATCGCCGCGCGGCTGCTCAATCCGGGCAAACACGGCTCGCGCTTCGAGCTGCCGTCGGACCTGCGCGCGAGGTTCGAGGCGCGGCTGGCGATCCTCGACGCCAAGGAAAAGTCGCTGGCCGGTGCGGTCAACGTCGCCACCCGGGTGCCGACGTTCTGCTCGGGATGTCCGCACAACACCTCGACCCACGTCCCCGAGGGGTCGCGTGCGGTCGCCGGCATCGGCTGTCACTGGATGTCGGTGCTGATGCCGGAGCGGCGCACGCAGACGTATTCGCAGATGGGCGGCGAAGGGGCCGCATGGATCGGGCAGGCGCCGTTCACCGACGAGAAACACATTTTCGCGAACCTCGGTGACGGCACCTACTTCCATTCGGGTGTGCTTGCGATCCGCGCCGCGATCGCCTCGAAGGTCAACATCACCTACAAGATCCTGTACAACGACGCGGTCGCGATGACCGGCGGCCAGCCGCTCGACGGCACGCTGACCGTGCCGCAGATCGTCGCGCAGATGAAGGCCGAGGGTGCGGCCAAGGTGGTCGTGGTCACCGACGAGCCGGAGAAGTACACCACCTCGTCACGCAACGTGCCGGCGCCGCTGCCGGCCGACGTCGAGGTCCATCACCGCGACCACCTGGACTTTGTGCAGCGGCAGCTGCGGGACATCGAGGGCTGCACGGTGCTGGTCTACGACCAGACCTGTGCCTCCGAGAAGCGGCGGCGGCGCAAGCGCATCGTCGACGGTGTGCCCGGATTTCCGGATCCGGCGCGTCGTGTCGTCATCAACGAGGCGGTCTGCGAGGGTTGCGGCGACTGCAGCGTGCAGTCGTCGTGCATGTCGGTCGAACCGGTGGAGACCGACCTGGGCCGCAAGCGGCGCATCAACCAGAGCACCTGCAACAAGGACTACTCCTGCCTGAAGGGATTCTGTCCGAGTTTCGTCACCATCGAGGGCGGCAGGCTGCGCAAGGGCACCACGAAGAACCGGACCGAGGCGGTGCCCGCCGGCCCGCCGTCGCGCGGCAACCATGCCGAGGGGCTGCCCGAACCGACACGGGTGTCGATCCACGATTCGGGCAGCCGTGCCTACGGCATCCTGGTCACCGGCGTCGGCGGCACCGGCGTGGTGACGATCGGCCAGTGGATCGGCATGGCCGCGCACCTGGAGAACCGCGGTGTGTCGGTGCTCGACATGGCCGGGCTCGCGCAGAAGGGCGGCGCCGTCTTTTCACACGTGCAGATCGCCGAGCATCCGGAGCATCTGTTCTCGACCCGGATCGCCACCGGCGAGGCGGCACTGATGATCGGCTCCGACATGGTCGTGTCCGCCGGTGCCGATGCACTCGCCAGGATGCGCCCGGGTGTCACCCGCGCGGTGGTCAACGCCGATGTCGCGCCCACCTCGGACTTCATCCGCAATCCGGACTGGAAGATGCCGGTGGAGCGGCTGAAGCAGAACATCCTCGAGGCGGCCGGCGAGAAGGACATGGATTTCATCGAGGCCAACGAATGGGCGGTCGCGTTGCTCGGTGATGCCATCTACACCAATCCGATGCTGCTGGGCTACGCCTGGCAGAAGGGCTGGTTGCCGCTGACACTGCGGTCGCTCGAGCGCGCGATCGAACTGAACGACGTCCAGGTCGCCTCGAACCTGAAGGCGTTCGACATCGGCCGCAAGGCCGCCCACGACGTCGACGCCGTGCGGCGGATGGTGCGCCCGGCACAAGTCGTCGAATTCAAGCGCCGCGATGCCTCGGCGTCGCCGGCCAGCCGCGAGGAAGGTGAACTCGATGCGCTGATCGAGCGCCGGATGAAGATGCTCAAGGGCTACCAGAGTCGTGCCTATGCGAAGCGTTATCGCAAGCTGGTCGACCGGGTCCGCACCGTCGAGGGCGACCGGATCGGCACCGACGGCAAGTGGCGGCTGACCGAGGCGGTCGCCCGCTACTACGCGAAGCTGATGGCGTACAAGGACGAGTACGAGGTCGCCCGGCTGCATCGCGATCCCGAGTTCCGCGAACGGATCGCGTCGATGTTCGAAGGTGACTACCAGATCAGGTTCCACCTGGCGCCGCCGTCGCGATCGAAGGTCGATCCGAAGACCGGCAAGCCGCGCAAGGAGGCCTACGGCGGCTGGATCCAGCCCGTGTTCGCGCTGTTGTCGGCCGTGAGGTTCATCCGTGGCACCGCGATCGACCCCTTCGGTCGTACCGAGGAGCGCCGGACCGAGCGTGAACTGATCCGCGAGTACGAACTGCTGATCAACGAGATCCTGGCCCGGCTCGATCCGCACAACCACGAGGTGGCGATCGAACTGGCATCGATCCCCGAACACATCCGTGGCTACGGCCACGTGAAGGTCAGGCACCTCGAGGAAGCCCGGCAGCGCCAGGCGACGTTGCTGACGAAGTTCCGCGGCGAGCCCGCCCGGGCGACGGTGACCGACATCCGCGCCGCCTGAGCGGGGCACACGGCCGGACCGGGCGCGGGCAGCGCGCCCGGGGGGTCCACCTCATGCGTCGCCGGCGTGTGATCACGAGGCGACCCGTGGCGGCGCGATCGATCCGCCCGACGCCGTTGCTTCCGATTGCGGGTACGATCGCGGCACACAACAACACGGAGGAGACGATGATGCGAGGACTCGAGGTATTCAAGGTCGGCCTGCTGATCGTGATCGGCGCGATCGCGGCCGGTTGCGCCGGACCCGGTGGTGGCATGGACAACCAGGCGCTGGAGACTGAGACGCTGATGGTCCCGTCGTCCGACCCGGGCATCCAGCTTCACGTGCGCAACAAGCGACCGGCCGGCGTGACCCGGTTCGACCCGAGCAAGGTCGTATTGTTCGTGCACGGTGCCACCTACCCGGCCGAGACCGGTTTCGACATCGACCTGCCCGGCGGCTCCTGGCTCGAGTACGCGGCCCGCCGCGGCTTCGACGCGTATCTGGTCGACGTTCGCGGCTACGGCCGTTCGACGCGACCGGCGGCGATGAGTGCGCCGGCGTCGGCGAATCCGCCGTTCGCGGATACCGCCGACGCGGTGCGTGATGTCGGCGCCGCGGTCGACGCGATCCTCAAGCGCCGCGGCGTCGGGCAGATCAACCTGGTCGGCTGGTCATGGGGCACCGCGATCATGGGCACCTACACCGCGGCCAACAACGCGAAGGTCAGGCGGCTGGTGCTCTACGCGCCGCTGTACGCGATGAAGGACTCGCCGCCGATCTCCGGGCAGGGCGCCTATCGTGCGGTCCAGCGCGAACCCGCGCGCCAGCGTGGCATCCGCGGCATTCCCGCGGCCCGGGTCGAGGAGATCAGTCCGCGCGCGTGGTTCGACAAGTGGTTCGATGCGAATCTGGCCACCGATCCGGCCGGTGCGGCGCAGGCACCTCCGGTCGTGCGCGCACCCAACGGCGTCATCAAGGACATCGGCGAGATCTGGGCCAAGGGACGCTCGCCGTACGACCCGGCCGACATCCGCGTGCCGACACTGCTCATCATCGCCGAATGGGACCAGGACACGCCGCTGTACATGGCGCAGGACGTGTTCGCGAAGATGACGAACTCGCCGGACAAACGCTTCATCGTGCTCGGCGAGGGTACTCACGCGATCGTGCTCGAGAAGAACCGGATGCGCCTGATCCGCGAGGTGCAGCAGTTCCTGGAGGAATGAGCCCTCCGGCCTGCGTTATCCTTGCGGCCTGACCCGCCTGTCGCGGGGCCGAAGCCCGGCCCCGGCAGGCCCACCCGGAGTGTTGGATGGCCGCAGTGATCACCACCGCCGCGCAGACCCGCAGCGCGGCCATCGATTCGGCACTGGCCAAGGCACGCGCGGCCTACGCGGTCGCCCGCCCGAAAAGTGCAGCGTTGCACGAGGCGGCGGGCCAGGCGCTCGCCGGCGGCAACACACGGTCGGTGCTGCACTTCCTGCCGTTCCCGTTTCGCATCGAGCGGGCGGCCGACGCCTGGCTCGAGGACATCGACGGCAATCGGGCGACCGACCTGCTCGGCGACTACTCGGCCGGCCTGTACGGGCATTCCCATCCGACACTCAGGCGGGCGATCGACGCGGCACTCGATGCCGGCCTGTCGCATGGCGCCTGCAACCGCCACGAGGTCGCGCTCGCCGAGGCGATCGTCGGCCGGTTCGCCGGCATCGAGCGGGTGCGTTTCACGAGTTCCGGCACCGAGGCCAACCTGTACGCGTTGTCGCTCGCCCGTGCGGTGACGGGGCGGCGCAAGGTGCTGGTGTTCGACGGTGCGTACCACGGCGGGGCACTGAGCTTCTCCGGCAAGCCGTCGCCGCTGAATGCACCGTACGAGTTCGTGGTCGCGCAGTACAACGATGCCACCGGCGCGCGTGCGATGATCGACGCCCACCGCCGCGAACTGGCCGCGGTGATCGTCGAACCGATGCTGGGATCGGCCGGATGCATCCCGGCGGAGAACGGTTTTCTGGCCTTGCTGCGCGAATCCTGCGACAAGGCCGGCAGCCTGCTGATCTTCGACGAGGTGATGACCTCGCGACTCGCGCCGGCGGGGCTGCAGAGCGTGATCGGCGTCAGGCCCGACCTGACCACCTTCGGCAAGTATCTGGGCGGTGGTCTGTCGTTCGGCGCGTTCGGTGGTCGCCTCGAACTGATGAACCGATTCGAGCCCGGCGCGGCCAACGCGATCACCCATCCCGGCACGTTCAACAACAACGTGTTGTCGATGGCGGCGGGTGCGGTCGGCCTGGCCGAAGTGTTCACCCCCGAGGTGGCGGTCGCGCTCAACACACGGGGCGACCGGCTGCGCCAGGAACTCGCCGGCCTGCTCGAGCGCCGGGGCGTGGCGATGCAGGTGACCGGTATCGGCTCGCTGATGAACTTCCACCCGCTTCGCGAGCCGATCCGGCGCGCGAGCGACCTCGCGCGGGCCGATGCCCGCCTGCGCGACCTGCTGTTCCACGACCTGCTGGCCGAGGGTTTCTACATCGCGCCGCGCGGCTATGTCGCGCTGAGCCTCGCCCTGACCGACGTCGACCTCGACTGCTTCGTGCAGGCCGTCGATCAGGTCCTGGGGCGCCGGGATCTCTGGCGCGTGGCCTGAGCAGGCTTCGACGGCCGGGCCGCCGCGGGCGCCTGCGCCCGCGCCGACACGATCACCTGACGCAGCTTGCCGCTGACCGGATCGGACTTCGGTGGCGTGGGATCGGGCACCAGGGTGACCCGCGTGACGTGTTGCTCCGCGAGGTATTGCCGAAGACAGTGCTCGATCCGTCGCCAGCACGTGTCGCGATCGACACCGGCGGGCGGCTCGAAGCGTGTGCTCAACGTGGCGCCGTCGGTCTGCGTGATCTGGAAGCGATGCACGCCGGCGCCTTCCTCGAGCACGGTCGACAGCGCCAGCGGCAGCAGGTGCGTGGTGCGGTCATCGTCGGTGCGCAGCGCGACGATGTCGTCGCGCCGGCCGCTGACCTGCATCCGGCGCAGCGGGCTGCCGCAGGTGCAGGGTTCGTCGATCAGCCGCACGCTGTCGCCGAGGTCGTAGCGGATCAGCGGTTGCACCCGGTTCGCGAGATTCGTCAGCAGTACCGTCGCCGAGAACTCGCCGGCGGGCGCCGGCCGACCTTGCGCGTCGACCGGCTCGAGCACGACCCAGTCCTCGTTGACGTGCATGTGGCCGTCCTCGCATTCGACGCCGATGCTCATCATCTCCGAGGCGCCGTAGTCGTCGATGACCCGGCAGCCGAACTCGGCGCCGATCGCGGCCTTGTCTGCGGCCGGCAGCGATTCGCCGCCACTCCACAAGGCGGTTGGTGTGGCGACGAGGCGCCCGGCACGGTGTTCCTCGGCCAGCAGCTGCAGCGTCGTCGGGTAGGTGGCGATCACCATCGGCTGGAACGTGTTCAACTGCGCGACCAGGTCCGTCAGCGGCTGCAGCACCGAGAACACCTGCGCGCGCGGTGCCATCCACGGATGCATCCGGCGGATCCGCTCCCAGGACGCGACGCCGGCGAAATGTCCGCCGGTGGCCGCGAGCATCGCCATCCGACTGCCGGCGGCGATCGTCGACCAGGGCGTCGGCTGTCGCAAGCCGCCGCCGCCGCGCAGCGTCAGCAGCGCCGAGTAGACCGCCAGCGCTTCGGGATCCTGCACGTAGATGCCCGGCACACCGGTGCTGCCCGAACTGGTCCAGACGCAATAACGGCCGAGGAATGGCGCACCGACCTGCGACAGGTCGGCGACGAAGGCCTCGACGCCGGACCGCGTGATCGCCGGGTCGCAGACCCAGTCGTCGAAACGCGACATCAGCAGTGACCGGCTGACCGGCTCGATCGCATCGAGGCTCGTCGCCGACGGGCCGATCCGCTCGCGGTACAGGCGCGAGTGCTGGCGCGCGTGCGCGAGCAGCGACTGCAGGCGTTCGTCGCGCCGGCGTTCGATCGCGGCACGTGTGCTGCGGACCGCCGCCCAGATGTCCTGGCTGGCGCTCATCAGCCGCCAGGCCTCCGACACGCCGAGCAGCGCCGACCAGGCGCCGGCCGCGACGCTCTCGGCGGGAACGGGGAACGAGGGGGGATCGGACGATCGGCTCATGATGCAAGTGTAGGCCGACCCGACGGCGATCGGGGCAGGTGTCGGGCCAATCAGTCGACCAAGGCAGGCGCCTCGCGCACGGTCCGGTTCGAGTATTGCGCCAATGCGACGCCGGCCAGCGCGATCGCCGCGCCGAACAGCTTCACCACCGTGAAGTGTTCACCGGTCGCGAACCAGGCGACCAGCCCGGCAACCGGGGGCATCAGGTACATCAGCGGCGCGGTCCGCGCGACACCACGCACCGCGTTGGCATATCCCCAGACGAGCCAGCCGCCGAACGCGGACACGATCACCGCCCAGAACACTCCGGCCCAGATCGCCGGTGATACGGCGGTCCAGTCGGTCGCCAGGCCCGCCGGCAGTGCGAACACGACCACCGGCAGCGATCCGAGCAGCGTGGCGTAGGCCATCGTGACCACGCCGCCGTGTTTGACGATCAGCCGCTTGGAGGCGACGGTGTAGTAGGAGAACATGCTGGCCGCCACCAGCAGCACCAGGTCACCCCCCGACGCGGTCCAGCGCCCGGCGAACAACTTGTCCGACAGGAAGACCACGACGCCGAAAGCCGCGGTGAGGACACCGATCACCTGGAACGGCGCCAGCTTCTCCGTGCCTTGCAGGCGCAGGATCAGCAACGTGAAGATCGGGCCCAGCGCCAGGATCAGCGAGCTCGAGAACGCGGTCGACCAGTAGATGCCGTAGGTCACCATGCCCACGTGGACGAAGTGGCCGATGAAGCCGAGCCACAGCAGCGAGAAGAAGTCCTCGCGCGGCACCCGGGGCAGGTGGCCGCGGAAGCGATACAGCAGCAGCGTCACCGCACATGCCGGCATGATCAGGTAACGGACGAACAGGAAGCCGCCCGGCGACAGCGCGGTGAACACCGCCTTCTGCACGCTGAAGTTCAGTCCCCAGACCACCACCATCGCGACCGCGGCCCACAACGCGCGGTTCTGCCGTTGCTCGATCGTGTCGGCCGGCGTCAGTGTTGCAGCGGGAGTGGACAAGTTGGACGGGACGGACGGGGGCCGCGAGTCGATTCGCCGCGGCCCAAGGCGACCCCCGATGCGGCGCATGCGCCCGCGAACCAGGATCCGCGAAATGATACACGGGGGTCCCGCGTGGCGGGCGACCACCGGTCCGGCGCGCGGGGCCTTTGCAACGTTCGTGTGAGCGCGCCCGGGGAGGGCGGCGCGCTGATCGTCACGATCGCCGCGCGGCGCCGGGCCGTCTCAGGCGAGTGCCGCGGCGACGCCGTGGTTGCTGGCGTTGTCGGCGTCGACGCCGGTCGCGGCACGGTCGAGCATCGCGGTGACCGCCTCCGCGCTCAACGGCCGTGCGTACAGGTATCCCTGCGCCTCGTCGCACCCGATCTCGTGGAAGAACCGGCCCTCGCTCGCCTGCTCGATGCCTTCGGCGACGACGCGCAGGTTCATTCCGTTGGCCATGTCGGTGATCGCACGGGCGATCACCGCATCCTGCTGGTCGACGATCACGTTGCGGACGAACGAACGATCGATCTTCACCTCGTCGATGGGGAACGTGCGCAGATGGCTCAGGCTCGAGCAGCCGGTGCCGAAGTCGTCCAGCGACACGCGCACCCCCACCTCGCGCAGGCGGCCGATGATCCGCAGCGCCAGCGCCTCGTCCTGGAAGATCGCCGACTCGGTGATCTCGATGGTCA
>CADEEH010000004.1 GCA_902826305.1 uncultured Burkholderiales bacterium | reverse complement strand
GACTCCGAGAAGATCACGATCAACCTCGGCTTCGTGGATCTCGGTCACATCGACCTGCTCGTGTCCGAGGGCTTCTACGGCAACCGCACCGACTTCATCCGCACGGCCATCCGCAACCAGCTCGGCGTGCACGCCGATGTGGTCAAGCAGGCGGTTGCGAGAAAGACGCTGGTGCTGGGGCTGCAGCACTTCAGCGCCGACGACCTGAAGGCCCTGAAGGCGGCCCGACAGAAACTGCGCATCCGCGTGCTGGGCCTCGCCTCGATTGCGCCCGACGTCACACCCGAGCTGGCGCTGGCCACGATCGAATCGATCGACGTCCTCGGCGCACTGCACGCCAGCCCCGCGGTCAAGGCCGCGCTGGCCGGGCGCGTGCGCTGACCCCATCGAAGTTTTCAAGGAATCCATGACACCGACGTTCCAGGACCTGATGCGCGATGCGACCCGGCTCACCCGGGAAGGTCGCCTGGCCGAAGCCACCGCGTTGATCCAGCAGGCGCTCGGCGGCGCCGGCGCGACCCCGGCCGCGCGTGATGCGCGCGCCACGGGCGGTGCGCCCTATCGACACGACGCGGACCCGTCGATCGTGCTCGACGGCTGCATCGTCGAAGTTCCCGATCGCGGCGATCCCCACGTGCTGCCCGGCCCCGACCACCCCATCGAGTCGGACCCCGGCGCGTGCGTGGCGGATCGTGGTGCACGCGTGACTGCCGGCGAGTTCATCGCCGGCACACACACCCACGCCTCGCTGACCCGCGCCTACAAGCTCTACGTGCCGCCCCGCGCCGACGACCGTCGGCTGCCGCTGGTGGTGATGCTGCACGGCTGCACACAGGATCCGGATGACTTCGCCACCGGCACCGGGATGAACGGACTCGCGCGCGAGCAAGGCGTCTATGTGCTCTACCCTGGCCAGGCGTCCGACGCCAATCCGCAACGCTGCTGGAACTGGTTCAAGCACACCCACCAGGCCCGCGGCCGCGGCGAGGCCGCCGTGATCGCCACGATGACCCAGGCGGTGATCGACTCCCATGGCATCGACCCGGATCGTGTCTACATCGCGGGGATGTCGGCCGGCGGCGCGATGGCGTCGGTGGTCGCCGCCGCCTACCCGGACGTGTTCGCCGCGGTCGGGGTGCATTCGGGGCTGCCCCCAGGCGCGGCACGCAGCCTGCCCCAGGCGCTGGCGGCGATGCGCACCGGCAGTGTCGAAGCCGACCCACGGGCCGGGGCACAAGCGGGATCACCGCCGCGCTTGAACGGGATGAAGCCGCAGCCGCCCGCCGAGTTGCCAGTGCCGACGATCGTCTTTCACGGCGATCGGGACCCGACGGTCCACCCGCGCAATGGTGAACAGGTCGTCGCCGCCGTCCTGCGAAGCCGCGTCGGTGCCGCGTTGGCGTCGGAGGGCCGCCCGGTGGTCGAGCAGGATGTGTCCGCCGGCGGCCGGCGTTTCACCCGCGCGATCCACACCTCGGACAGCGGGCGACCGGTTGTCGAACACTGGATGGTGCACGGGGCCGGCCACGCCTGGTCGGGGGGCCAGCCAGGAGGCAGCTACACCGATGCGCAGGGCCCGGACGCGAGCCGCGAGATGCTGCGTTTCTTTCTCCAGCACACGCGTCGGCCGGCTGGTTGAAGCCGGCTGGTCCAGGCCCGCTTCATCGAAGCCGCCTCTTCCAGGCCACCTCCCCGCTGCAAATCGCGCACCGTGGCGACCCGCGACACGGCGGGCATGTCGATTGCCCTGTGATAGACGACAGCGCGGTTGTCCACGACACAACCGCGCTCCCCAGGGCACTCCCCGATCGATGAAGGATCCGACATGCGCGTGTTCGTCCCCACCTCGCTGCTCGCCACCACGCTGCTCGCCGCGTGTGGAACCAGTGCGCTCCTCGGGCCGGCCGGCTCCGGCCCGGTCGCCTCGCCGTCCGACACCGTGGGCGCCAATCCCCGGATCGAGCCGGTCGACAAGCAGCTGGTACCCACGGTGCAGATCGCGCCGGCGATCGGCTGGCCGTCGACTGCAAAGCCGGTCGCCGCGCCGGGCCTGGCGGTCACAGCGTTCGCCCGCGGGCTCGACCATCCCCGCTGGCTGCACGTGCTGCCCAATGGCGACGTGCTCGTCGCCGAGACGAATGCGCCGCCCAAACCCGAGGACGCCCAGGGCATCAAGGGCAAGGCGATGAAAACGGTGCAGGCCAAAGCCGGCGCCGGTGTGCCGAGCGCAAATCGGATCGTGTTGCTGCGTGATACCGACCGCGACGGCGTCGCCGAGACGAAACGGGTATTCCTCGACGGGTTGAACTCCCCGTTCGGCATGGCGCTGGTCGGCTCCGACCTGTATGTGGCCAACACGGACGCAGTGATGAAGTTCCCGTACGAGACCGGCCAGACGACCATCACCGCGCCGGGCACGAAGGTCACCGACCTGCCGGCCGGCAGCCTCAACCACCATTGGACGAAGAACATCGTCGCGTCGCCCGATGGCCGGATGCTCTATGCAACCGTCGGTTCGAACAGCAATGTCGCCGAGAACGGGATGGACGCCGAAGAAGGGCGAGCGGCGATCTGGGAGATCGACCGGGCCAGCGGCAACAAGCGGCTGTACGCGACCGGACTGCGCAATCCGAACGGCATGGCCTGGGAGCCCGCAACCGGACGACTGTGGACGGTGTCGAACGAGCGCGACGAGATCGGCAACGACCTGGTGCCGGACTACCTGACCTCGGTCAGCCGCGATGCGTTCTACGGCTGGCCGTACAGCTACTTCGGCCAACATGTCGACGAACGCGCCAAGCCGCCACGACCGGACCTGGTCGCCAAGGCAGTCAGACCGGACTACGCACTCGGCGCACACGTCGCGGCGCTTGGTCTCGTATACGCCGGCAAGTCCGCCCTGCCGGCGCCATTCGCCAATGGCATGTTCATCGGCCAGCATGGCTCGTGGAATCGTAAGCCGCTGGTCGGCTACAAGGTGGTGTTCGTGCCGTTTGCAGCCGGCAAGCCGTCGGGTCCACCGGTCGACGTGCTCGGCGGCTTCGTCAGTGAGCGCGGAGAAGCGTTCGGTCGTCCCGTCGGGGTCGCGATCGATGGCCGCGCCGAGTTGCTGGTGGCCGACGATGTCGGCAACACGGTGTGGCGGGTGACACGGGCCGCGCAGTAGGCGGCGCGGCCTCGCGCAGACTCCGGCGCGAAAGCGTCAGAGCCTGCGCGGGATTCCTACGGTCGCTGCTTACGGCAGGCGCGCGATCTCGGCGGCAATCGCCGTCATCTGGGTCTTGAACATCGGACCCACGCTCGGGTGACCCGACACGTTGCCGTCCTCGAGTGCCTTCTCGTACTCCCGGCGCAGCGACTCCTCGCCTTTGCGCACCGCCGGCAGCGCGTCCTGGTCGAGATTGGAAAGCCAGTCGCGCATGATTACGACCGCCTTGTTGACGGTGCCCTGCAGTGACGTGTCGTCCTTGCCGGCCTCGCGCAGGCGACCCAGTTCCGCGGCCTGCTCGGCGGCATGGCGTTCGTGCAGCTCGGTCAGCCGCCGGATCACCGGCTGGATGTCGGGCTCGGCCCGCGCGGCCATCTCGCGATAACCCTTGAGGACATCGTTCGTGGCGGTATGGATGTCGTGTAGTGCGTCGATCGGCTGGGTGCTCATCGTGTTCTCCTTGAGGGAATCGGCATCGTAGGAATGCCGGCGTCGCGCCGCAGGCGGACAACCGGCCGATCGGATGTAGGCCGATGACGACGGGCAGGCCGAGGACGCGACTCGCTCAGAAGAAGAAATAGAACAGCGCCAGCACGAACACCGGCACACCCAGCAGCCAGGCGATGAAATATTTGCCCATGACGACTCCGACGGGTTGAGACAGTTCATGGTGGAACTGCGGTCCGCCGAGTGCTGTCCGCGAGTTTCCTCTGCCCACGTAGGACGAGCACTCGTGTGCACTCGTCGATCGGGCCGGCAGGAATCGTCATGACGGCAGAGTGAAGCCTCAACCGCCGAATCCCATCACACGCGGTAGCCACAACGACAACGCCGGCACGTACGCGATGACCAGGTGGACCAGCGTCAGCGCCGCGAACACGGGGACCAGCGGCCGATTCGTGCGGGCGTAGTCGATCCGGGCCACTTTCGCCGCGATCAACACCAGCACCGCGATCGGTGGCGACAGTGACCCGAGCAGCACGCCGACGGTCAGGATGACCGCGAAGTGGGTCGCCTCGACGCCGTAGGCCGCGGCGATCGGCAGCAGCACCGGCACCAGCATGATCATCGCCGGGATCGGCTCGATGAAGATGCCGACGACGAAGAGCACGATCACCAGCAGCAGCAGGAACATCTCGCGCGACGACACCCACTGCTGGATCAGCATCGCGAGCTGCGCCGGCACCCCCTCGCGCGAGATCAGCCAGCTCACTAGCGCTGCGCCGCCGAGGATCACCAGGATGCTCGAGGAGACGACGGCCGCGGCCACCGTCTGCCGGACCAGCCGCTGCACGGTCAGCTCGCGAGTCGCGAAGCCGTAGACGATGCCGTAGGCGACCGCGACGATGCCGGCCTCCGTCGCGGTGAACACACCACTCAGGATGCCGAGGATGATGATCACCGGCATCACCAGCGCCGGCAGCGCGCGCACGAACGCGCGGCCGATCTGCGCGGCGCTGGCACGAGTGTTCCGGCGTCCGCCCATCCGGCCCGCGAGCAGCCACACCATCGACATCAGCACGACGGTGATCAGCAGCCCCGGCACCAGCCCGGCGATGAAAAGCTCACCCACCGACGCGCCGGTCATCGAACTGAAGATCACCATCAGGATGCTCGGCGGGATGATCGGTCCGAGAATCGCCGCCGACGCGACGATGACCACCGAATAGGGCTGGTCGTAACCCTCGTCGCGCATCGACGGCAGCAGCATGCCGCCGACGGCCGCGGCGGTCGCCGACGCCGATCCGGAGATGCTGGCGAAGATCGCGCTGGTGACCACGGCGACCTGCCCCAGGCCGCCTCGCAGGTGGCCGACGAGTGCCCGCGCCAGGTCGATGATGCGCACCGTGATGCCGCCTTCGTTCATCACCGCGCCGGCGTAGATGAACAGCGGAATCGCCAGCAGCGGGAAGCTGTCGAGCGACGAATAGACCTTCTGCGCAACCACCACCAGCGGGATCGTCTCGCTGACCAGCACCGCGACCACACCGGCCATGCCGAGCGCGAATGCGATCGGCACACCGAGCAGCAGGAAGACGACGAGACTAATCGTGAGCGTAGCCAGCATCACCTGGGCCGGGTTCACCGGGCGCCGCGCCGCCGGCGGTGTTCCGGTCGCGCCACCAGCGCGCGACCAGCACGACCGCGCCGAGCGCGGCGCCCACCGGGATGCTGGCGTAGGCCCATGCACGCGCCAGGCCGATCGCCGGCGTCAACGCGCCGCCGGCCCGATCGATCAGCATCCATCCGGAGACCGCGAGCAGCACCAGGAAGACCAGCGAGACCAGGTCCGCCGCGCCGCGCAGCACCCGCCGCAGGCGACCGTCCGGCAACGGGAACAGCTCGACCGCGATCTCCTGCCGCTCCCACAGCGCCACCGGCAGGCCGACCATCACGCTCCAGACGAAGAGCAGCACCGCGACCTCCTCGGTCCAGAACAGCGGCCAGCCGATCAGGTAGCGGTTCACGACCTGGATCAGCGTCAGCACACAGAACGCCGCGAAGCTCGCGACACACGACAGCCGCGCGATGGCGATCAGCGCTCGCAGCACGAGTGATCCGTTCACCGTCCGCCGCCTTCGCGATCGTCGGCTGATGGCCGATCGTCGTCCATCGCCGTGTCCCCGCCAGCCCCGCCTCAGAGCGCCTTGATCTTGGCGACGATGTCGGTCGCTTTGGCCGCCGAGGCGAACTCGTCATGCACCGGCGCGAGCTTGGTCGCGAAGGCGGCCAGGTCGACGTCGTTGCTCTCGAGCCGGCCGCTCGCCTTCAGCTTCTCGACCCAGGCCGCCTCGCGAACGAAGTGCTCCCGGCGCTGCTCGGCGGCCACCTCGCCGGCGGCGCGTTCGATCGCCGCCTGCTGGTCCTTGGGCAACGCGTCGTAGAACCTGCCGTTGATCACGAAGCTGCCGTCGAGCAGGATGTGCCGGGTGCGCGACATGTACTTCGCGACCTCGAAGATCTTGAACGTGAACGCGGTCTCGGCCGAGCCCTCCATCGCGTCGACGACACCGGTCTGCAACGCCGAATACATCTCGGGCGCCGGGATCGGGGTCGGGATCGCCCCCAGCGCACGGAACGTGCGGACGAACACCGGGGCCTCGGGCAGGCGGATCTTCACGCCGGCGAAATCCTCGGGCTTGCGGATCGCCTTGGTGCGCAGGTAGGTGTCGCGGTAACCCCCGATCATCCAGTTGACGATCCGCAGCCCGTTGGCCTTCTGCAGATCGGCGGCGAGGCCCTGGCCGATCGGCCCTTCGACCACCGATTGCCAGTGTTTGACGTCGCGGTACATGTACGGCAAAGCGATCACGCCGAAGCGCGGCACGGTGTTGGCGTACAGGCCGGATTCGCCGTAGGCCATCTCCAGCGCCCCCAGCGACACCGACTCCACCGCCTCGCGCTGGCCGCCGGCTTGCGCCGCCGGCAGCACACGGACCGTCAGCGCGCCGCTGGTGTACTTCTGCAGCAGTTCGCCGAACTGCTCGGCCGCCTTGTGCTGCTCGGACTGCAGGCTCACGTGATGCGCGAGCTTGATGACCTTGCCCTGCGCACGGACGTGGATCCAGGGTGCGCCGAGGGTCGTGGCGGCGCCGAACGCGCCGAGGGTACGCAGGGTGCCGCGACGGACAGTGCTGGGATCGATGGACATCGGTGTCTCCGGGGTCGTCTTGTGTTGGTTTTGAGGGCAGCTTCCGTCGCACTGTACCGCCGCGAGGGACTCCTTGCCACTCGGGCAGCCGCCATGAGCAACGCCCGGCGGAAGGCAGCGCGTGGCGATCAGGGGCAATTCGTCCGGCAGCCGGCAAACGGGTCGAGAATGCGATCCGTTTCATCACCGCACGGGCCGCCGTCATGACCCTCCCGCAATTTCCCGTCGAAGGCGGCTGCCGATGCGGCCGCGTCCGCTTCCGTCTCTCCGGTCCTCCGTTGATGGAGATCGCGTGTCACTGTCGAGGCTGCCAGCGGATGTCGGCGAGCGCGTTTTCGACGACGCTGATGATGGCCACGAGCGATTTCGCCGTCGTGCAGGGCGACACCGAGATCGGCGGCATCCACGGCGACCAGGGTCGTCACCACCACTGCGGCTGGTGCAAGAGCTGGGTCTTCACCGAACTCGTCGGGCATCCGGAAATGACGAACGTCCGCGCGACGATGCTCGATGATCCGCATTGGTTCGCGCCGTGGGCCGAGACCCAGACCGCCGAGAAGCTGGCGTGGGCCCAGACCGGGGCGCAACGCAGCTTCGAGCGCTTTCCTGCGAACCACGAGTTCGCGACGCTGATGGCGGACTACCGCAACGCGCGGTCGACAGCACACCGGCGTCTGTAGGAACCCGCCGACCGTACACGCGTCGATGTCCGATGGCCGGCACCACGCCTGGATGGCACGCTGGTTTGACCCCCAACGCGACGAGGAGCGAGTGATGACCGACGACACCCAGACTTTGATGGGGCTCGAACGCAAGTTCTGGCAGGCGATTGTCGACGAGGATGCGCAGACCGCCATAGACCTGCTCACCGAGCCGGCGCTGATGGTCAGTTCCCACGGTGCAATGAAGTTCGACCACGCAACCTATCGCCGGATGGCCGAGCAGGGCACGATGACCGTCAAGTCGTTCGAACTGAGCGACATGGAATCGGTCTTCCCGGCCGAGCACACCGCCGTGCTGACCTATCGCGTGCGCCAGGTGCTGGTGCCGAGGGACGGCAGCGAAGAGATCGTCCAGCAGATGACCGATTCGTCGACCTGGGTACGCGACGGGGATCGCTGGCAATGTGTGATGCACACCGAGACACCGGTCGGCGATCCGCCGAGTTGATGAATGATGGCCACGATCCTCGACAAGGAACTGCGGCGGCGGGTCACCATCGACGGCGCCGACTACACGGTCGTCATCCATCCCGACGGCCTCCGGCTGCTCGGCAAGGGCAAACGCACGCCCGAGGTCGAACTGCGCTGGCACGACCTGTTGAGCGGCGAGGCGGCGATGGCCGTCGCTTTGAACGCGTCCTTGTCGACGAAGGCCCGGAAACCTGCGCTGCTCGCGCCCGAGCAGCCTGCATCTCGGGTGAAGCGGCCGGCGACCGGCAAGGGGCGTTCAGCAGGCGGTTGAGCGATCCCGTCGCGTCGACGCGTCGAGTCAGATCTGCACGCGTGTACCCAGCTCGACGACCGCGTTGTCCGGCAGGCGGAAGAACTCCACGACACCACCCGCATTGCGGCTCATCGCCGCGAACAGCCCTTCGCGCCAGGCCGCCATGCCGGCGCCGTGCGTCGGCACGACGGTCTCCCGGCTGAGGAAGTAGGTCGTCTCGAACGCAGGGATCTGCAGCCCCTGCGATCCCGCCAGCTCCAGTGCCTTGGGCACGTCCGGCGTGTTCATGAAGCCGAAGTGCAGCACCACCAGCCAGAACGAGTGGCCCAGCGGCTTGACCTCGATGCGGTCGTGCATCGGCACCCAGGGCACGTCGTGGAATTTCACCGTCAGGATGACGTTTCGTTCGTGCAGCACCTGGTTGTGCTTGAGGTTGTGCAGCAGCGCCTGCGGCACGGTGCTCGGATCGGCGACCGGATAGACGGCCGTCCGTTCGACCCGATGGACGGTCTGAGGATCCAGGCTGTCGATGAAGGGCTTCAGTTCGAGCCCGTCGCGCCGGATACCCGCCATCAGCAGCTCACGTCCTCGCGCCCAGGTCGTCATGCCGACGAATATCGCAAGGCCGAGCACGATCGGGAACCAGCCCCCGTCGAAGAATTTGACCGCACAACCGGCCACCAGCAACGCATCGAGTGCCAGGAAGAAGGCGGTGGCGCCGAGCGCCAGCGGCGTCGGCAGTTTCCACGCATCGCGCACGACGAAGTAGGTCAGGACCGTCGTGATCATCATGGTCAGCGTCACCGCGATGCCATAGGCCGCCGCCAGCGCCGAGGAAGTCCCGAAGTGCAGCACAGCGGCGATGACGGCCACCAGCAGCATCCAGTTCACCGCCGGCAGATAGATCTGGCCCGCCTCCCTGGCCGAGGTGTAACGCACGGTCATGCGCGGCAGGAAGCCCAGCTGGATCGCCTGCTTGGTCATCGAGTACGCACCGGAGATCACGGCCTGCGAAGCGATGATCGCGGCCAGCGTCGCCAGCACCAGCGCCGGCAGCAGCATCGACTCGGGGAACAGCCGGTAGAACGGATTCTCGATGGCCTTCGGATCACCCATCAGCAGCGCGCCCTGGCCCAGGTAGTTCAGCGCCAGCGACGGCAGGACCAAACCGGTCCAGGCGATGCGGATCGGGCGTGCGCCGAAGTGTCCCATGTCGGCATACAGTGCCTCCGCGCCGGTGAGGGCCAGCACGATGGCGCCGAGCGTGGCCAGCAGATACAGCCCCCGCGTCGAGATGAACTCCCAGGCATGCAGCGGGTTCACCGCCTGCAGGATCGTCGGCTGCTGGACGATGTGCACCACCCCGATGACCCCCAGCGTCACGAACCAGACGACGATGATCGGCCCGAAGAACTTTCCGACGAAGCCTGTGCCGTAGCGCTGCACCAGGAACACAGCGACCAGCACGATCAGCGTCACCGGCACGACGAAGGGCTTGAGCGCCGGGGTCAGTATCTCCAGGCCTTCCATCGCGCCGAGCACCGAGATCGCGGGCGTGATCACGCTGTCGCCGTAGAACAGCGTGGCACCGAAGACACCCAGCAGCAACAGGGCGGTGCGCAGTCTCGGCCGTGACCGCACCGCGGCGGCGGCCAGCGCAGTGAGCGCCAGCCCGCCGCCCTCGCCGTGATTGTCCGCGCGCAGGATCAGCACGACATACTTGAGCGTCACGACCAGCATCAGCGCCCACAGGATCACCGACACCGCGCCGATCAGATTGTGCTGCTCCAGCGTCACACCGGTATGCGGGGAGAACACCTCCTTGATCGTGTACAGCGGACTGGTACCGATGTCGCCATAGACCACGCCGATGGCGCCGAGAGTCAGTGCCGACACGCCCTGGCGTCGGGCACTCGGCGCGTGTTCGATGTCTTCGTTGGGATCAGGAGCGGTCATGCCGAGCGGCTGGAGGGACGAAGCCTGGGAGTATGCCTTGTCCCGGCGTCAGGATCGGCGGTGCGGCTGCCGGGCGTCGCGGCGACGGTCGCTCGACGAGGCGCTGCGCGATCTCGAACGCAACGCCGGCGATCTGCTGAAGGCCGTGTCCGCGAGCGGCATTCTGTTGGGCTGGTCACAGGACGATCTGGGGAATCTCAACATTCCGCTCAAGGCGGCAGGTCTGCTGATATCGATCTTCGCGTTGGCGCTCGGGGCGCCGTTCTGGTTCGAGATCCTGCAGAAACTGGTGAGTATCCGATCGGTGGGCAAGAGCCTGGCTGAGCGCGGGGCGGGCAAAGTCGGCGCCGCTTATTGAGCGACAGAATCTGCAGAACGGGACTCGCTGCGGCGAGCGTGACTACCGGCCCGGCTCGTCCACGATCGGGGCGATCGACTGCACCCGGTCGCCCAACGTGATCACGCGCAGGTTCTCGTCATCCCAGTCGTGCAGGACGATGCCGCCGCAGGCGCCGCCCTGGTCGGACCGGTCCGGTCCGCGGCCAAGCCGTTGCTGGACTTCGGAGAGCAGGCTGGCGTTTGCCAGTCCGGTGAGGCGGCTGGCCCTGCGCGGCGCCCAGACCTCGGAGGGCCTGGCGGCGACCGCCGTGTCGGAAGCCGTCGAAGCCGGCTGGGCCTGCGACGTCACGTCACCCGCCACCGCGCTCGCCGCGAACATCGCGGCACCTGCCAGTGCGATCGATGCGCGACGAAGCTGCCAACCAAGGATGAAGCGCACAACTGGCACCGGCGGGAATCCTGACGACGTCCAATGGATCGGGCTCCGAAAGGCTACCAGACGCGAAACGAAAGCGCGACAACACTCCCCACGACGCGCCGGCAAGGCCGTGGCAGCGCTTGCGCGGGTACGTGCGTTGCATGACGGCCAGGGTAGCCGGCCTCCTGTGAGTCGGACCAACCCAGGAGTGATCGGATGCATGGACATCAGCAGCAGCCCCCCGGTCGTCGGGCCGGATCGACCCTCGTGGCGAGGGCGTGGCTCGCCGGCGCCTCGTGTCTCGTGAGCGCGGCGGCATTCGCCGCCGACGTGACGGTGTCGATGAGCCTTGCGGACAAACAGGGCACCGGCGCCGGCATCGGCACCGTACGGATCACCGAGACGCCGTATGGACTGGCGTTCCATCCGACGTTGAAAGGATTGCTGCCGGGACTGCACGGTTTCCACGTCCACGAAAAGCCGTCGTGTGCACCGGCCGAGAATGCCGGCAACGTGGAAGCCGCGATGGCGGCAGGCGGGCACCTCGATCCGAACAACACGAAGAAACACGGCGACCCGTGGGGTGACGGCCACCTCGGCGACCTGCCGCCGCTGTACGTGGCGCCGGATGGCACCGCGACTTCACCGGTGCTCGGGCCCCGGCTCAAGCTTGCAGATGTGCGCAGCCGCTCGTTGATGATCCACGAGGGCGGGGACAATCACGCGGATCATCCGAAGCCGCTGGGCGGTGGGGGTGGCCGGGTGGCTTGCGGGGTCATCGGCGGTTGAGGCAGTCGTGCCCGGTGCGCACGGCCGAGGGCGACCCCGTGGGCGTCTCACGACACCCTGATCACAAGCCGAGCTCGCTCAGCCCCGGATGATCGTCCGGCCTGCGCCCGAGCGGCCAGAAGAACTTGCGATCCTGCTCGGCGATCGGCAGATCGTTGATGCTCGCGAAGCGGCGCTGCATCAGGCCGAGCTCGTTGAACTCCCAGTTCTCGTTGCCGTACGAACGGAACCAGTGCCCCGAGTCGTCGTGCCACTCGTAGGCGAACCGCACGGCGATGCGGTGGCCTTCGTGGATCCATAACTCCTTGATCAGGCGGTAGTCCAGTTCCCGCGCCCACTTGCGGGCAAGGAACTGCTGGACCCGATCCCGGCCGACCGGAAACTCGGCGCGGTTGCGCCAGCGGGTGTCCTCGGTGTAGACCTGCACGACCCGCGCGGGGTCACGCGAGTTCCACGCGTCCTCGGCGAGGCGGACCTTCTGCGTGGCGGTTTCACGGGTGAACGGCGGGACGGGAGGTTTGGCGGTCATCGGCTGAGCCATGCGGTGTGATCGACGAGGGCGACATATTCGCCTGTCGGTCGAGTCTACCGCCACGCACCTGCAGAGGGGATGGCAAAAACGATAGCGGGATGCCGGGACTTTTCCCTGACCGATCGCAGCCAGGCGCGTAGCCGGCAGGGCCGCGGGCCAGGCGACCCACCACTTCAGGCGTCCGGGAACTCCGCCTTCGGCAGGCTTTCGAATCCCGGCCTTGCGAACAGATAACCCTGGAAAAGCCGCACACCTTGCTCGGCGAACCAGGCGTATTCGTCCAGCGTTTCGACGCCTTCGGCGATCACGTCGATGCCCAGATCACCGCACACCTGGGCCACGGCACGAACGATCGCCTGGCGCGGACCGTGCCGTTCGATGCCGCGGACCAGATTCATGTCGATCTTGATCTGGTCGGGCTGGAAGTCGGCCAGCATGTTCAGTCCCGAATAACCGGCGCCGAAGTCGTCGATGGCGACTTTCAGTCCCATGCTGCGCAGTTCGTTGAGCTGGCGGCCGAGTTGGACGTAGTCGGCGATGACCTCGCCCTCGGTCACCTCGAGGATCAGTCGGTCGATGGGCAGTGCGTGTCGGTCTGCGGCGGCCAACGTGCTGGCCACCCATGCGTCGGAGGCGTACACCCCCTGGGGCAGGAAGTTCAGGTTCAGGTGGCAGTCGATTCCGAGCCCCGCGGCCAGGCTGATCGCCACCGCGCGGCTGTCTTCGTCGAACTGGTACCTGGCGTGTGCGGGCACCCGCTCGAGGACCTGGAACGCCGGCTCGTTGGCCCGGCCGCGGATCAGGGCTTCGAAGGAAAACACCTCGCGGGAGACGACATCGACGATCGGCTGGAACGCGTACGAAAACGCCGGCACGCCGTCGGTTGCGACGCCCTGCGCGGATCCCTGGTTCTCTTCCGTCGGCAGGCGCATGTCCATCTCAGGCCGGCTCCTTCGGCCGTGCACCGGAGAGCTTCTTGCGCCAGCGACCGTCACGGAAGGCGGATAGCAGCTTGCGCGCGCGCCCGGCGTCGACACTGACGACCGCGCGATCGGCGCCGAAGAAGTCGTTGACACCCGCCAGCCCGGCCAGTTCCTTGCGCGACACCTTGTAGAAACCCATCGTCCAGGCGTCGAAGTGGCGCTTGGGAATCGGCTCCCTGATGATCAGCGTGACCTGTTCGTGCCGCCGATCGTTTTCGATCTTGGCGTATAGCGCGTCGACCACCGCCGCCTCGCCTTCGAGCACCTGGAAGAAGCTGCCCTCGGCGTACAGCAGCATGCCGGTCAGGCCGAGCCGGGCGTTGTTCTCGCGGGCGGCCTGCAGCAGCGCCGCGAGCTCCTCGGTCGTCAGGTCGCGACTGGCCGCACTGGCGTAGATGCGATGGATCAACTGAGACGACATGACAAGTACCTTCGCAGAGCAGATTCTCGGGACGCGCAGTTCCCGGAGCCGTCGGACCGACCTTTTCGAAGCCTGTTCGACTTATCGGACGGCCGCCCGGCTTCTTGAGGTTCGTCCGCGGCGAGGCCGAAACGGCACCGTGCCCGGAATCGACAGCGGCGCGGCGCGCCCGGGTGCGTGAACGCTCGACACGCCAGCGCGAACGTGACCAGGACCACCAGCGCTCGCGGGCCACCAACGGCGTCGCCGGACCGACGCGCGGCAGCAGCGCCGCGAGCGGCCACGGGGACAGGGTCAGCGGAGATGGTCGAAAGCAAGGTCGGGCGTCGGAAACTCGATGACCCAGCGCAGTCGGCGCACGAAGGCGTCGTCGAGGTTGTCGCGGCGTGGTGTCGCCAGCACGACGAGACCGCGGAAGCGTTCGATGCGATCCAGCAGGAGCCGGCCGACCTCGAGGTTCGCGGCACGGTCGTGGGCGTCCTTCACCTCGGTCCGTTGGCCGAACAGCGCGTCGACCTCGTCGAAGAAGAGGACCGCGCCCGCCTCCTCGGCGGCGTCGAAGACCTGCCGCAGGTTCTTCTCGGTCTCGCCGATGTACTTGCTGACGACGTGCGACAGGTCGATACGCAGCAGCGACAGATCCAGTGCCCGAGCGACAGCCTCGGCGGCCTGGAACTTGCCGGTGCCCGGCGATCCGGCGAACAGCGCGATCATCCCGTCGCCATTGCCCGGGCGCGCCCGATCCCGGTCGCGCCGAACAGGCACTTCGCGCCGCACGGCCGCCACGAGATCGTCGAGCCGATGCGTCGATGCGTCCGCAGGCCCCGGCTCGGCGACCGGCACCGTGTCGTCGCGCGACCACCCTTCGAGCTCGAGTTTCATCGACTCGATCGCCACCGCGTTTGCATTCGCGTCGAGCTCGGGCAGCGCCGTGTACTCGAGGACGCGGCATCGGAGGAGCTTGTGGCGTTCGACGACCACGCCACGCACGTCATGGGTCATCAGTTCGATGTCCTTGCGCGGACGCTCGGCCTCGGCTCTGCGCTCGGAGACCCAGCGCCCGGCCCACTTCATGAACTCCGGGTCGTGGGTCAGGCCGCGCTCGAGCGTGATCGTGCCGAGCTTGACCGGGGATTTCAGCGTGCCGGTCTTGTTGAAGCCAGCGACGATCCGACCCTCCCACAGGATCCGGAACTTGAAGTTCCTGTAGGGATCGGAGCGGGTCGCTTTGACGGCGGGTCGCTTGGTCATGGCGGTGGTGCCCCCGGGGTGTCGGTGACGGGACGCGCAGTGATCTCAGGGTTCGCAGAACCTGGGCGGGAGCATGTCATGCCCCCTGCGGGCAGGCTGCCACGGAAACCGCGCGACGTACACCCTTGGCCGGGGCGCCGTCAGGGTCCGAACCCGCTTCACCATCGGGGACTGGACGTCCAGGGGACCGATGCCGCAGAGTTCACCGTGATGGGCGGTGAAAGACAACCGGAGGAAGACAGCGCCTTCGAGGAGAAGCGGGATGACATTGAAGAAGTACGGCGTGCTCAAGGGCACCGTGACCGGACATCTCCGCGACGCGGACGACGATCACTACCAGATCCTCGTGACCGCCGGCAGGCAGGTCCACCGCGTCGCCGTGAACGTGCTCTCCTCGGCCCCGAACGCGCCATCGACACTGCTCTTCTTGTCCAGCACGAAACTGCCCGAGGCATTCAGGAGTGGCCTGACCGCTCTGCCTGCCGGCTATCGGAAGCTGCGGTCGCGTGCCGGCGGACTGGCTCTGGACTACGTGCGCCTCGGATGGTTCCGCCCGGGCCGGATGGTCGAGGTGCCACCCGACGAACCGGGTGCCGACAACGACCTGAAGGACAAGCTGGAGCGTGCCGTGCTCGCCGCGGCATCCAAGGCGGGTTCGATCATCTACGCCTTCGGCGAGAAGTGGGGGCCCGAGCAGGACAGGAGGGACCAGTACTTCCGGTTCCTGCCCGGCAACGGCATCCACGACATCCACATGAACCAGGGCAACGACGGCAAGTACCGCAAGGACAACGGTGTGTTCCAGGACGGTGCGCTGGTCTTCTCGTATCCGGATGACAAGTGGCTCGCCTTCTTCCTCGCATTCCAGACGCAGTCCTTCGAGACCGATGACGAGGGCAATCCGTCGGAACCCTCGGAGCAACCTTCGGCGGATACTCGATCGGGCGAGCGCAAGGCGGTCCGCACCGGTGGACCGAAGCGAAAGAAGAGCACCAGGGCCACCCGGGCGACGAAAGCGGGCTCGAGCAAGCGCCCGGGGCGCTGAGCCGGCTCGAGTGTCGTCACGCAGGCCGAGATGATGCTCTGGGCCCGGTTGCAGGCCATGGGCTAGCGTCGTGTGAGAGGCAGCGTACGGACGAAGACGCCGGTGCGACGTTACGCAGGCGCATCACCACCGGATGAGGCGGCGTGCCCGAGCAGCCAGTCCAGCAACCACCGGTTGAACCGATCGGGTTGTTCCATCAGGAAGAAGTGGCTGGCGCCACTGAAGACTTCCAGTCGCGCGTTCACCAGGCCGCCGGCGAGCGCACGGGTCGCGGTCATCGAGCAGATCGGGTCGGTGTCGCCGCACATCACCAGCGTGGGTTGCGTGATGTGCCGTAGCTCGGCCAGCGTGTCGTGATCCTGGCAGGCCTGGTTCTGGCGGCTGTAGCAGGCCGGCAGCCGGGTCTCGCCGCCCAGCAGGCGTTCGATCGCCGCGACCTGCTCGCGCCGTTCGTTGAAGAAAGCGGCCGAGACGAAGTTCTGCACCGAATGCCGCGCGTGGTCGGCCCAGCTGTTGCGCCATTCCAGCGCCTCGCGCATGTTCAGCAGTACGCGCTGCCCGAGCGGGTCGAGCTTGGCGAACGAGGCGCACAGCACCAGCGACTGCACACGCTGCGGCGCCATCAGCGCCATGTGCTGCGCAATCGCGCCGCCCATCGAGCGGCCCACGACCTGGGCCCGTGCGACGCCCAGGACATCCATCAGGCCCAGCGTGTCACCCGCCAGGTCGCGTGTGCTGACCGGCTCGTCGACCTGTGTGCTGGCGCCCGCCCCGCGGTTGTCGAACGCGATCACACGAAAGGAAGGGCGCAATAATTCGATCTGCGCGCGCCAGGCCGTGTGATCGCCGGCCAGGCCGTGGATCAGCACGACGGCGGGACCACTTCCGACGTCGGTGACACGCAGGTCGTAACGGCCGACGCGGACATCCTGCAGGGGCAGTGGCGGCGATTCCATGGTGTCTCGTGTCTCCTGTCGTGTCGTACCCTGTCGTCATCCTGATTCGCGCCGGCTCAGGCCACACCCAGGTGCGCCCGCTGCAGTTCGTCCTGTCGTGCGCGGAACTCCACACACGGCCCCGCGAACACCACGCGGCCGTTGTCCAGCACCACCACGTCGTCGGCGAGCTCGAGCGCCAGCGCCAGGTTCTGCTCGACCAGCACGATCGAGACCTGCGCCTTGAGCGCCTGCAGCACGTTGCTCACCTCGCGCAGGATCTGCGGTGCCAGTCCCTCCGAGGGCTCGTCCAGAAGCAGCAGGCGCGGGTTGGTCATCAGGGCGCGGCCGATCGCCAGCATCTGCTGTTCACCGCCCGACAGGCTTGCGGCGACCTGGTCGCGACGTTCGTGCAGGCGTGGAAAGATCCGTGTCACGGATTCGAGGGTCCAGTGCCGGGCGCTGGCCGGGTTGCCAGGGCGCGCGGCGACGGTGAGGTTCTCGCTCACCGTGAGGCTGCCGAAGATCCGTCGTCCCTGCGGCACCAGGGCCACGCCGGCGCGCGAGATGGCCTCGGGCGTCGCGGCCTGGATGTCGCGGCCGGCATAACGGATGCGACCGCCGCGTGCCGGCAGGAAACCGACGATGGAGTGGATCGTGGTCGACTTGCCCGCGCCGTTGCGGCCCAGCAGCGCCAGCAGCCGGCCCTCGGCCACCTGCCAGCGGTTGTCGTGCAGCACGTGGCTCTCGCCATAGTAGGCCTCGAGACCGTCGATCTCGAGCAGCGGGGTGCCGAGGTCAGTGGCCAAGGTAGATCTGCTGGGTGCGCGGGTCGTCGACGACCTGCCGGCGGGTGCCGGTGGTGATGACCTCGCCGTGATGCAGCAGCGTGATGCGGTCGGCGAACGCGAGCGCGGCCTGCATGTCGTGTTCGATCATCACGATGGTGATCTCGCGCGGGATGCCGGCCAGCAGCGTGCCGATGGTCTCGCGTTCCAGCGACGACAGGCCGGCCAGCGGCTCGTCCAGCAGCAGCAGCGTCGGTCGCTGCGCCAACGCCATCGCGATCTCCAGCCGGCGCTTCTCACCATAGGATGTCTGCTGCAGCGGCCATGCGGCCTTGTCGGCCAAGCCGACCGAACCCAGCACCCGCATCGCGTCGTCGGACAGCCCCCGGTCCGCGTCGAAGTCGCCCCAATGACGCCAGCGCTGGCGCGACTTGCCCAGCAGCGCCAGCTTCACGTTGTGCAGCAGCGTGTCCCGGGCGAAGAGCGTGACGATCTGATAGGTGCGGCCCAGGCCACGCTGCGCACGCGCCGCCGCGGAGTCACGGGTTATGTCGCGGCCGTGCAGCTCGATGCGTCCGCCGTCCGAGGGCAGGGCCCCGGCGATCAGGTTGAACAACGTCGTCTTGCCGGCACCATTCGGGCCCAGCAGCAGGTGGCGTTCGCCGCACTCGACCTGCAGGTCGACCGCACGGGTCACACGCACGCCGCCGAACGACTTGCTCAGCCCGCTGACGACCAGTGCCGCCGTCATCGCGCCGGCCCCGCGCGTCGCAGCCAACGGTCCAGGCCGGCGACGATGCCGCCCGGCACGTACATCACGATGAACAGGTACACCAGGCCCAGCAGCATGATCCAGCGGTCGACATACGCGCTGGCCACGTTTTTCATCAGGACCACCATCGAGGCGCCGAGCACCGGGCCGACCAGCGTGCCCGGCCCGCCGGCGATCACCATCAGCAGCATCTCGGCCGAATTGGCCAGCGACAGACTGTGTGGACTGATGAACTGGTGGTAGTAGACGTACATCAGCCCGGCCACGGCGCCGAAGAAGCCGCTGACGACGAAGGTGATCCAGCGGATGAGCCAGACGTCGTAACCGAGGGCACTCATGCGACGCGGCTGGTCGCGTGTCCCCCGGATGCTGGCACCGAAGGGTGACCGGACCCAGGTGGCGATCGACCCCCACACGGCGAGCATCACGACCAGCGTGAAGAAGTAGAAGTGGGTCGGCCTGCCCAGCTCGATGCCGAAGGGCGCGGGACGGGTGAGGCCGGACAGCCCGTTGTCACCGCCGGTGACTTCGGTCCAGCGATACGCCAGGCCCCACAGGATCTGGCCCAGCGCCAGCGTGAGCATCAGGAAGCTGATGCCGGTCGCGCGCAGCGCGATCACACCGAAGATGCCCGCCACCACCGTGGTGCCGAACACCGCCGCCGCGGCACAGGCGGCGTGGCCCCAGCCCAGGTTCAGCGCCAGCCAGCCGCTGGTATAGGCGGCCAGCCCGAGGTAGCCGGCATGGCCCAGCGAGGTCAGTCCGGCATACCCGACGAGCAGATTGAGGCTCAACGCGAACATCGCGGCGATCAGCACCTGGCTGGCGAGGTTGACGTAGTACACACCCCCGACCCACAGCGGCAATGTCAGTGCCGACAGCAGCAGCAGCGCGGCGAACGCGCGCCTCATGCGGTGATGCGTCCGAACAGGCCACGAGGCCGCACGGCCAGGACCAGCACCATCGGCAGGAACAGGATGATGTAGGCCAGGTTGGGCACCAGCACCTGGCCGAAACTGTAGACGAACCCGATCAGCATGCTGCCCGCGAAGGCGCCACCCAGGCTGCCCAGGCCACCCAGGATCACCACCACCAGCGCCAGCGGCAGCATGTCGGCATCCATGCCCGGGTAGACGGACAGGATCGGCGCGGCGATGACACCGCCCATGCCGGCCAATGCCGCACCGAGTGCGAACACCAGCGTGAACAGCCGCGAGGCCGGTATCCCGACCGCGCGCGCCATCTGCATGTCGTCGACGCTGGCGCGGATCATCGTGCCCAGGCGTGTGCGTTCCAGCGCGGCCCACAAGGCCAATGCCAGCAGCACGCTGAACACGAGCACGGCCAGGCGGTAGACGGGAAAGGTCATGCCGAACAGCTGCGCCCCGCCTTGCAGCCAGGGCGGGGCCGACACCGGCCGAGGGTCACCGCCCCAGATCCACAACGCACCGTCGGCGATGACGAAGGCGATGCCCAGCGTCGCGAGCACCTGCGAGAGCGCGTTGCCAGCCAGGCGGCGAAGCACCAGGCGTTCGATCCCGGCGCCCAGCGCGCCGACGCCGAGTCCGGCCGCCAGCATCGCCCAACCGAAGCCGAGGCCGGCATCGAGCACGGTCAGTCCGAGATAGGCGCCCAGCATGAAGTAGGCGCCGTGGGACAGATTGGCCACCCGCATCAGGCCGAAGATCAGCGAGAAGCCGGCGGCCAGCGTGAACAGCACGCCGCCCAGTGCCAGGCTGTTCAGGCTCTGGATCAGCCAGAACGACGTCGCCATCGGGGCGGCGCGTCACTTCTCGAGATGGGTGGCCGGCGGATAGTCGCGCGAATAGACCGGGCTGGCCAGGAACTCCTTGCGGCCGTAGGTCCAGAACTGCGAGACGCCGGGATAGACCTTGACCACGCCGTTGACCAGCCGTCCGTCCTTGCGTTCCACCTTGCGGACATAGACGTCCATCACCGGATTGCCCAGCGCGTCGAGCGCGATCGCGCCGCGCGGGTCGCCAGCCACCTGGACGTTGCGCAGCGCCGCCATGAAGGCGGCCTTGTCCTCGACCTTGCCCTTCACCGCCTTGACGGCTTCCTCGAGCATCAGCGCCGCGCCGTAGGCCCCGATCGAGTAGTAGCCCGGGTCCTGCTTGAAGTCCCGGTTGATGTCGGCGACGAACTTCCTGTTGGCCGCGTTGTCGATGGCCGCGGTGTACCAGCCCGAGGACACCACACCGAGCGCCTCGTCACCCATCGACTTCAGGATGCCTTCGTCCACCGTGGTCATCGAGGCGAGCAGCGGGATCTTCCCCTTCAGGCCGTATTCGTTGTACTGCTTCAGGAACTTGATGCCGTTGCCGCCGGCGAAGGCCGCGAACACGGCGTCGACATCGGGCTTGACCTGACCGATGTAGTTGCCGTAGTCGGCGACATTGAGCGGCGAGAACAGCTTCTGCACGACCTTGCCGCCGTTCTCCTCGAAGGTGCGCTGGAAACCGGCGACGGTCTCGTGGCCGAAGGCGAAGTCGTCGGCGACGATGGCGATCCGCTTGTACTTCAGCGTCTTGGCGGCGTATTCACCCAGCGGGTGGTTCGGCTGCGCCGACGTGCCCACGGCGCGCACGAACCAGGGATTGAGCTTGCGCTGCGTCAGGTCCTCGGCGCCCGCGGAGGGCGAGATGGTGGGCGTCTCGGTGCTGCGGATGTAGTCATCGATGGCGAGCGCCTCGAATGCGGCGAGCGGACCGATGATGACCTGCACCTTGTTCTTCTCCACCAGTTCCTGGGCCTTGGTCTTGGTGATGGCCGGCTGGCCCGCCGTATCACCGACGAACAACTCGACCTTGCGACCGCCGATGGTGTTGTTGCGCTCCTTCAGGAACAGGCGCAACGCGTCCTCCATCTGCTTGCCGCCGGCGGCGAGTGCACCGGATCGGATGGTCAGGAAGCCCAGCCGGATCGGCTCGGCATCGGCTGCCCAGGCATGGGTGGACCAGCCGAGCGCCAGGGCGGCCAGGGTGGCGACGATGTTCGTGCGACGGGTTTGCATGCGGGCCTCTGACCAGGAATGAGGCGTTCATGATGTATCAAAGAATCGTCAGGGTCAAAGCGATTGCATCGTCAATCGCCTGCGCCGCACTGCATCATCATTGGGGAGATGCAGCGGAATCGGAGCCCGACCCGCTGGCTCGTGATGTATCACGAGTTGGAATGTCCCTGGCATGGTGATATTCTTTACGCATGGAGCAGGCGCAACTCATCGACACCGCCGGCGCCGCCGCGGGCGACGGGCGGCTGCTGCGCGAGAAGGTCTACGACCAGTTGCGCGCCGAGATGATCAGTTGCACGCTGCCCCCCGGCACCGAGATCCGCGAGAACGAACTGGCGCTGCGTTTTGGTGTCAGCAAGTCTCCCGTCCGCGACGCCCTGATGCGCCTGGAGCGCGAACGGCTCGTGATCACGCTGCCGCGCCAGGGTTATCGCGTGGCGCCGGTTTCGCTGGCCGACGTGCAGGACATGTTCCACCTGCGTGATGCGCTGGAGCAGGCCTGCATGGAGCGGATCGTGCGGCGGGCAAGCGACGCTCAACTCGAAACGCTCGACCCCTTCCGCCGCTTCGCCCCGGCCGACTGGCCCGGGGGCTTCGTCGCTTACAACCGCGAGTTCCATCGCACGCTGGCACGCATCTCCGGCAACGCACGCATGCGTGACCAGGTGATCGACCTGATCGACCAGATGGAGCGTGCGGTGCAGCTCAGCGTCAGCAGCCTGAAGAAGGGCGATCCCCAGTCGCTGGTGGACGAACACGTCGCGATCATCGACGCCCTCCAGGCCCGCCAGGCCGCCCGTGCGCAGCGCCTGGCCTCGCGGCATGTCGGCGAGGCCGGCAAGCGTGTGCTGCGGGCCATGTCCCGTGTCGTCATCGCGGACTGAACTGCTTCAGACCGAACCGCTTCAACCAGGATCTTCCATGCCCCCATCGACACCCCGTGTCCACGGTCTGTTCATCGACGGCCGCGAAGTGCCTGCCGGCCGTCCCGACCTGCTGGACGTGCTGAACCCTGCCACCGGCGAGCTGATCGCGCAGATCTCGCATGCCGGCGAGGCCGACGTCGACCGGGCGGTGCGAAGCTCGGCCGCGGCATTCGAATCCGCGGAATGGGCGGGCATGTCCAACCGCACCCGTGCCAAGCTGATCAACAAGCTCGCCGATGTCTTCGAGGCGCACCTCGAGGAGATGTACGTGCTCGAGACCATCAACAACGGCCGCTCGCTCAACGAGACGCGGGCCCAGGTCTCGCGCCTGCCCGATTTCTTCCGCTACAACGCGGGCCTGGCGATCGCCCGGCGCGACGCGGTGATCCCGGTCGATGGCAACTACCTGAACTACACGGTGCGCACACCGATCGGTGTCGTGGGCAATTCGACGCCCTTCAACCATCCGCTGATGATCATGTGCAAGAGCCTGGCGCCGACCCTGGCCTCGGGCTGCACCACGGTGGTCAAGCCGTCGGAGTACACGCCGCTGACCACCCTGCGGCTGGCCGAGCTGTTCGTCGAAGCGGGGCTGCCGCCCGGGGTCTTCAACGTCCTGACCGGCCTCGGGCCGACCACCGGCAAGGCGCTGGCGGAACATCCGGGGCTGGCGAAGTGGGTGTTGACCGGCGGCACCGAAGCCGGCCGGATCACCGGTGCGCTGGCCGCTGCGAACTTCGCGCACCAGACGCTGGAGCTCGGCGGCAAGACCCCGGTGCTCGTCTTCGACGACTTCGACGTCGAGCAGGCGGTCAACTACGCGGCCTTCGGTGCCTTCATCGGGGCCGGGCAGACCTGCATCTGCGGCAGCCGGCAGATCGTGCAGGACAAGATCTACGACGAATTCGTCGCGCGACTGGCCGCCAAGGCCCGCACGATCCGCATCGGCAATCCCAGCGATCCCAGCGTGCAGCTGGGTCCGGTCGTCTCGGCACGCCAGCAGCAGCGCGTGCTGAAATACATCCAGATCGGCCTGCAGGAAGACAAGGCGCGGCTGGTGGCAGGCGGCCGCGTGCCCAGTGATCCGGCCCTGGCCAACGGCTTCTTCGTCGAACCCACGGTGTTCGCCGACGTGACGCCCCGCATGCGCATCTTCCAGGAGGAGGTGTTCGGCCCCTTCGTGTCGGTGAGCCGGTTCGGCAGCGAAGCCGAAGGCCTGGCCCTCGCCAACGATTCACCGTTCGGCCTGGCCGGTGCCATCCGCACCCGCGACATCACGCGTGCGCACCGGGTGGCCGCCAGGCTCAAGTGCGGCATCGTCTGGATCAACGACCATCACCGGCTCGACCCGGCGTCGCCGTGGGGCGGCATCAAGGATTCGGGCATCGGCCGCGAGTGCGGCACCGAGTCGTTCGACCAGCACTTCGAGACCAAGAGCGTGATGGTGCGCCTGGACGATGCGCCGTTCGACTGGTACCAGAACACCGCCAGCCAGCCGCGGCTGAACTGAGCCGGCACGGCGCCCACCAAACCCTGTCACCGACCCGGATCCCCGATGCCCGCCTCCGCTCCAACGACCCCGACCGAATTCACGCCGATGACCGTGCAGCTCGGTGGCTCCCGGCTGAGCCTTCAGGTCGGCGGCACCGGCCGCCCGCTGATGCTGCTGCATTCGCTGTTGGCCGACCGCAGCAGTTTCGACCGGGTGGCGCCGATGCTGGCGCGGACGCACAGGGTTTATCTGCTGGACCTGCCGGGCTTCGGTGAATCGGACTTCGTCGACGGCGGCCTGGACGCGGTGGCCGATCGCGTGGCCGCCGGCATTCGCGCACTGGCGCTCACCGACAAACCGATCCTGCTCGGCAATGGATATGGCGGCTTCGTCGCGTTGAACACCGTGCTGCGTCACCCGGACCTGGCCGAACGTGTGGTCCTGGCCGACTGCGGCGCCGCCTTCAGCGAACCGGGTCGCGCCGCCTTTCGCGGCATGTCCGCCGCGGTCGAGAAGGGCGGGCTGTCGGCGATCGCCGACGTGGCCATGCGGCGCCTGTTCGCGCCGGAATACCAGGCCGAACACCCCGAACTCGTCGCCGAGCGCCGCCAGCGATTCCTGGGCCTGTCGACGACGACGTTCCATGCCGCGGCCGCCTCGCTGGCCACGCTGGACCTGCGCCCGCAACTGCGCGGCATGACCTTGCCGGCGCTGGTCCTGGTGGGTGAGATGGACGAGGCCACGCCATCACCGATGTCGGTCGAACTGGCGGCCGGATTGCCCGCGGCCACATTGCAGATCCTGCCTGGCCTGGCTCATGTGCCGCAGCTGCAGGCACCGGATCGTTTCCTCGCGGCAATCGAAGGATTCATCTCGGGCGCGGCACCCGGGGCCTGAACGTGCGAGCGACATCGCGGCATCGTGATGTCGGCCACACTTTGGAGGATCACATGGCCATCGAGACGACCAAGGCGACGCGTCGCACGGCGCTGTTGAAAGCAGGCGGCGTCACCGCGGCGGCAGCCGCGCTTTCCGGCTGCGGCAGCACGTCGAGGCTGCCCGATTCGCGCCAGAAGAGTGTGCTGCAAGTCCAGCAGACATTCATCCCGGTCGCCAACAGCGAGCTGGTGTTTCCGGTTCGTCGCATCTACTGCATCGGCCGCAACTACCGGGCCCATGCGATCGAGATGGGATCCAACCCGGACCGCGAGCCCCCGTTCTTCTTCCAGAAGCCGACCGACGCCATCCAGTACGTGGCACCCGGGACGATCGCCGATCACACCTATCCGCCCCTGACCAAGAACTATCACTACGAAGTGGAACTCGTCGCCGCGCTCCACAAGGGCGGCAGGAACATCCCGGCCGCGGACGCCCTCGGATTGGTCTACGGGTACGCGGTCGGGCTGGACATGACCCGCCGCGACTTGCAGCGCGCGATGGGTGATCAGAAGAAGCCCTGGGAGATCGGCAAGAGCTTCGACCGATCCGCGCCGATCGGTCCGTTGCATCCGGTGGCGAGCCTCAGCGGCGGGCACTACCAGAAGGGCGAGATCTCGTTGTCCGTCAACGGAACGACGAAACAGCGCGCCGATCTGAGCATGATGATCTGGTCGGTGGCGGAACAGATCGCGAACCTCTCCCAGGCCTTCGAGCTGTATCCCGGCGACATCATCTATTCCGGCACCCCCGAGAACGTGGGCCCGGTCGTGGTCGGGGACGTGGTGGTGTGCAACATCGTCGGGCTGCCGTCGATGTCGATCAGGATCGTGTGAGTCGGGGGGGCCGGTCGTCGCCGCCCGAAGGGCGGGCGACGCGTGTCCCACTCGCCTACTTCGTCGCGCCCACGGCGGCGCGATGCCTGAGGGTGCGCAGGTAGCCCTTGTGCACGCCGATGTCGCCCATCACCTGCACGTCGAACAGACACTGCTCGCGCGCGGCGCCATCCTTGACGGCCGCGCAGACCCGCTTGGCGGTGTCGGGAGAGACCGGCTCCTGCACGAGCGGCCCGGGCAGCGTGCTCTTGCGGCAGTCGTTCTGCTTCGACGGCCAGTCCGGATCGGTGAAGTCCCGGGTCGATTGACTGCTGTCGTAGTCGAACAGGCTCGACTTGTCCGTCACGCGCCATGAATCGGCGAACTTGACGTTCAGGACATCGAAGCGGTCGGAAATGGGTGCGGGCATCGGGCCGAAGTTCGAACCATCGCCACCCCGAGGAAGCCATTCGCCCGCCGCGATGTGTCCCATGATGCCGGCGCGGGCCGTGGTCTTGATCACCTCCACGTCGAGATACCAGTAGCCCTGGGAGTCCCAGAACTGCGGCGTGGCGATCACGCGGGTGCCGTCGGCCATGCCCATGGTCAGGCTGCCGCCGCCATTTGGCTTGATGAAGTTGCCGCCGCCGAGGTCGACCGTGCTGCGAGGCACGGCCGTCGGGCGTCCGTCGATGCGCAGTTGCAGGCCGCCGTCGCGTCCCTTGCCCGACGGCTGGTAGGTGACACGATGCTTGCCCATCATCAGGGCGACGGCGGTGTTGAGGCTGACGCAACTCGAAAGACCGGTATAGGGATTGGGCCCGGGCGTGAAACTGGTGAGCACCGGGCTCTGCCGCGTCTGAAGTTCGAAGCCCGAATCGCGATCCGTCAGGGCCACGAATTCGCCGGCGGAATGGAAGTCGAAGGCGATGCCGTTGGTGGTCACGATGTGGGGATCGCCTCGATCCGAGGGGCCGGCCGTCGGCCCGATGGCGCAGAAGGGGCTCGGATTGGTCGCCGAGGCCATCAGATCCGCGATCGCCTTGACGTCCACATTGTTGGCGGCGCTTCCGGGGTTGGACTGCGGCATCGAGTGCGGAACCCCCGTCTGGATGGCCTGGCCCAGCACCCTGCCGCAATAACCTGGGATGCTCGTCGACAGATGGGGCAACTGGCCGCCGCTGCCGCCGGCGCTGTGGCAGCCCAGACATGCACCGGGCAGATAGATGTCGTTCAGGCGCTTGTCGTTCTGGGGCCATGAGGCGAGGACCAAAGGGTCGTACCAGGTGTCACCGAACATCGGCAGGTTCAACGGTGCGTTGGCGAGCTTGCCGAGCACCGTTTCGGCCGCTGCATTCTGCGGCTGACCGAACGGCAGCGGCGGAACCGGATTGCGGGGATGGACGATGTAGGGATTCTGCCCCGCGTGGCAATCGGTGCATTTGCCGGCAGGGCCGCTGGTGAGCTGCGCGCCCCCGCTCATGAATCGGCCCGACGGGTTGGGATTGACCTGCATCGGATCGTTCCAGCCGATCGGGATGCTGGTCCCCCTGGTGAAGGTGAAGGAACTACCGTTCATCTGGTTGTCCCAGAAGCAGACGGTGGACTTCCCCGTGATGGGCGAGGCCCGCTTGCCGAGGCAGATGACACCATCGAGTGCCACCAGGTTGCCGTTGGGATGGTTCGAGCGCGGCAACGCGATGCACATGCCCTCGGGGCTCGAACTCTGGTAGGTCATCACCTCCACGTTCGCATTGACGAGGAAAAGCTGGTCCGTCGGGATGAAGCCCTGGCTGACCCAGCGCGAATCACCGATCGGCGGGGGGAACGGCACGCCGTTATTGCCGCATTCGACAGCATAGGCCTGGCCGGAATTGAGCGTGGCCGAGCGCACGGTGACGTTGGCCCGCCCGAGGCCGAACTTCCGGAGGTTGCGCTCGAAGTCCTGTCCCAGGTCGACGGGCCGGGCATACACGCCGAGCAGGTCCTCGTCGTTCTTCGGCAGCTCGAACTGGAGGACGTAGGACAAGCCGTTGAGCCCCAGCCGGTGCTGCTCATCGGCAGGTGCCGGCTTCGCTTTGGCGAGGAGCCCGTCGACGGCACGGAGCTCGAGCATCAGCTGCTGGTTGACGGTCAGGCCCGGCGACTGGCGGGCGGCCCCGAGCCGGCGCTCGAACGCCGCGCGCTCGGCGGCGGGAACCCGCTTTGCCGCCTCGGTGCGGTACCAGCCGAGCGCGCCGCGGATGAACTTCTCGGTGGGTACGATCTGTTTGCCGGACGTATCGAAGAAGGCGCCGTGGCCCATGTAGGCGATCGGCGCAGCGTTGTCCTGCGCTCGCGCTGCCGTGATGGCACCGCCCCTCGCAAGAGCCGCCAGGACAAGCAGGAACGTCAGGACGAGATGAGTGCGCATGTCAACCTCCGTACCGCCGGTTGGGGTCAGATCGCCAGGACGTGCTCGGGATCGCTGGGCCCATACCCGGGCGCGCCCGGATAGTGTCCGAGGATCTTCTTCGCCTTGAACTTGTCGAGTGCGTCGCGCCCGCCCCGGAAAGTGAAGTTGCCTTGTGCATCCAGCGGCACCTTCACACTGGTGCCCAGCCTTGGCTCTTCGCCCTCGAACGTGAGCAGCACGAAGCCGGGGGCAGGGGCGCCGGTGGCCTTGACGGCCACGTGCCCGCGGATCAGGCCATTGGCCGGATCCCAACCGAACGGATCGAAGCGCGTGCCGCGTGCCGATCCGACGCGGATGCCGACGCCACCGAGCAGGACCGGATGGCCGACGCCGTCGGGCGGGATGCCGTAGCCGCGCAGGCTGACGAGGGTTTCCTCGAAGAAGAACTTCTGGTTGATCCGGTCGGGCGACAGCTCCGGCACGCGCGGGTCACCGAACATCGACTCCAGCATGATCCGGACCTTGCGGGATTCCCCGGGCTGCAGCTTGAGCGAGGCGTGTTCCAGGTACAGGCGGTAGAACCGGGCGAATTCGCCGCGGATCTGCGGGATCACGTAGATGTCGGTCGCTTGCGAGAACGGGTTGTGCAGCGTCACGTGGGTGATGCCGCGCCGGGCCGGCGAGCTGGTGGCCGCGATGTACCGGGTGTAGTTCGACTGGGCCGAGTTGTTCGAGTCGGAGAGCTCGACGATGTTCGGGTTGACACTGGTGTCGATGTACAACGGCGTGCCGACACGAACACAGCGGTGCCCGTCGCTGGTCGGGATCCAATTCGTCGTGAACTCGACCACGGGGCTGACCGATTCCGGCGGCACGTCGCGGGTGTCGGTGCCCAGCAGCGCCTCCGGTGCGCCGCCGACGGTGAAGTCCTTGATGAAGAACTCGACCCGAACGTTGCGCGCGGTCACCGGGCCGCGATTGCGATAACGCGCGACGACGGTGTTGGCGTGGCCGATCCAGGGCACGTTGGCCCAGCGTGCCGGGTCCGCGGTCGCACGGTCGTTGCGCACCTCGATGTCCGGGCTCTGCCAGTTGTCGCCGCCAGGCCAGGGGCGGATCGACAGATCGGGCCGCCCGTTGGTGCCGTAGCGGATGCGGACCTGGGCGCTGTCGTCGCCGGTCGAGAGCACGTCCATCACGAAGTCGGCGATCGCCATCGGGCTGGTGCTGTCGGTCTCGCGATAGTTCTGCCCCGAGACGTAGAACCCGTTTTCGTTTTCCGGGTCCCGGCTCAGCCGCACGACGTGGGGCTGGGCGATCGGGAAGCTGAACGACTGCGACAGCACCTCGGTGCCCAGCACCGCCCGATCCGCCGTGTCGCCGGCGACATCGAGTCCCTGGTCGGCGATGTGCGGATCCTGCTCGCTCCGGTACTCGAAGTAGTAGTTCCGGCCATCGGCGATGCGGACCTCGATGGCACTCGAGCGTCCCGGAGGCGGAGCGCCGAGTTCGACCGCGTGCAACGTGAAGGTCTGATCGAACGGAATGGTCGAACGCGAGAAGTCCAGGGGCGTCACCCACTCGGGGCGCGTCCAGCCCAGCTCGAGCTTCTGCCCGATGCTCAGCGACGGGAGTTCACTATCGTTGCTCATCAGATCGAAGTTCGTCACATCCCGAGCCTGGATCTGCGGCGTGAAGGCAGGATTGGCGTTGGTGTACAGGTCGGGCATGCCGAGGTTGTGACCGATTTCGTGGGCCAGGGTCTCGTGAATCGCGCGGGTATCGCGTACGGTGTCCCAGTCATCGGGCATGCCGAGCACCGCGATGTTCGACGTGCCGCCGGGCACGGTGAACGACCCGCCCCAGGCCTGGGGCCAGAAGAAGTTGTCGACGCCGGGCGCAACCGCCGAGCGCACCACCAGGATCAACGTGCGGATCTGCTGGAAGTCGAGCAGCGGGTTGCCGCTGCCGTCGACCAGCGCCGTGGCGGCGGAGATGCATGCCTGCGCGAAGGCCTGGGCATTGACGGGCTGGAAGCTGTTGCCGGGCCAGGGCGTCGGCATCATCACGAAGTTGCTCGCCCAGTTGGTGGCAAGGCTGATGGCCTGTACCGCGCCACTGACCAGCGACAGCGTGAAATCGCCGTTGGATATCTCGTTGAAATAGGCGCGGGCGCTGCGCACCTTGCCGTCCGCATCCGGCGTGGTGCCGACGGCCCCGTTGAACCACCGCGTCGCGATGGCGGTATACGCCGCTCCGGTCGGATAGCGGGCATCGCTGACATCGACCGTGAGAATGCAGATGTTGCGTGTACCCTGCTGCCGGATCACATCGACGTTCTGGGGCACGCCCGGCCCGCCGCCCCAGGTGTATCCGGTGGTGAAATCCGAAAGGGTGCCGACGTTCCACCGCGAGGGACTCGCCAGTCGGTCGGACCAGGCGGTCGTGATCACGAACTCCGCACGACCGACGACGGTGCCGGTCGCGCGATCGACCACTTCCAGCTTGTGCGAGCCCGGTGCGTAACCGACCAGCAGCATCACCTCGTTCGGAGCGGAGTCGTCGTCCTGGGACAACGAGATGGCGCCTGCCGCCTCGCCGTCGGGGAAGTTGAAGTCGAGCCCTTCGAGTGCGAGCCCGCTGGTCCCGGTGTCGACGATGATTCGCTGGTAGCTTCCGGCGAACGGATTGCTGTCCTGCAGCCGGATCCGGACCGGGTCGCCGACCGGTCGCGCGAGGTCATACCAGAAGATGCCGCGCTCGTCGGCCACGATCAGGCGGTTCCGGAACTCCCAGGCCACCAGCGGCCTGGCAGACGAACCGAGATCCGCCAACTGCTCCGGCGCGGCCGCCGGCATGTAAGCCGAGACGATCCCGCCGGCGGGTGTCTGCTGGGCTGCAACGAGGCGCTTGCCGTCGGGGTCGGAGGTCAGTCCCTGCACACCGGTCAGGCCCAACCGCACGAGCGACGAACGGCTCTTCAGCAGCTCGACCAGACGTACACGCGATGCGCCACTCTCCGCGACGTAGACCTGGTTCTCACCTGCGGCTGCCACACCCGTGGGCGAGGCCAGTCCGGTCGCGACGCGTTTGACCCCGAGGGTGCCCAGGTCGCAGACGACGAGTGCACGCGTCGTCGGATCCGCGATGACGAGTGTGTTGTCCAGCACCACCATCTGACGGGGGCTGCCCGCGATCTGCGCGAGTGGTCGTGCCCGGCTGCGATCGGTCTGGTCGGCGTCCGCCTCGTACAGCGCGGCACGGTTCCTGCCGATCTGGTCCGCGACGTACACCCGCTTGCCGTCGGCAGAGGCGGCCAGGGCAACCGGCTGCGTATAGCCGCCTCCGATGGCAACGAGACTGCCGTCGTCCAACGACATCCGATGAACGGAGCCATCACCGTCGATGGCAACGAGAAGTGAATCGTCCTTTCGCGCGCCAGCGGGCAACCAGGCGGCGTTGCGAACAGACATGTCGAACTTGGCGGAAAGAGTGGCCATGAGAATCCCCCTTGGTGTTGGCACATGTCGGGAGAAAGGGCGGGGCCAGTCTTCTTCTGCCGGGCGGGCGATGCGCAACGCGTTGCTGTCGCAACGGGATGCATCCTCGCGCCATTCATCGACGATGCCACGGTAGCGATGGCATCCGAGGCGCGATATCCCGGGAACATGGCAACGGTGAGCACGCGGCGGCTACACCGACTGCAAGGCCGTGCCTGATACCCCATAGGCGTTATCTCCTCGCGGCGCTACGATCGACCGGTCGCTACGTGAACGAGAACAAAAATGGCCCTGCGAGTCGAGCCATCGACCACGGCGCTGCCCGATGCGCCGATCACGAGCCCGTCGCGCACTGCGGCGCCGAGTCGTCCCTCGCGCACATCGAGCACGGCTCGATTGCAGGCGACCCAGGTGCTGGCCAGTCAGCGCAATGGCGGCGCAGCTGCAGAAGGAAGTTCAAGCTCCTCGTTGGGAGACGCTACGCCTGCAGCCATAGCTTTCGAGGATGACTGCCAAGGGCCACCAGACCTGCCACACGCTCAATACCGCACCACCATCACCGTCTCCCCCAACGCCGCGTCGCGCCCGACGGCGGCCTGGATCGGCCGGCCCTTGCCGTTGTCGAGGCGGACGTAACGTGCCGAGGGGTCAGCCGCGAATTCCTTTTCGAGCTGGATGCCGAGTGTGTCGTTGCCGGACAGTCCCTGGGACGCCTTCGCCATCGCGCGCGAGATCTCCTCCATCTTCTTGTAGTCGCCCTTGGCCATCGCCTCGCGCATCTGCGTCTCGATCTCCTTGAGCGATGCGTTGAACGCGTCCATCTGCTTCGGGGTTGCGAGGACCTCGGTGCCGGCGTGCGTCTTCCTGCCGGGTGCCACCATCGCCAGCGCCGCCTCCGGGGCGAGCGCGGTGGTGAAGACGGCTCGCCCCGGCGTGCTGGCGAAGAAGCGATAACGCAGCTTGTCCACCGACACCAGGCCGAGCTGCGCGGCCATCGGCACCTGGTCCGGCAGCAGCACGTCCCAGCCGTCGGCGTTCGATTCGGCCCACCAGCGGCCGAGCGACTTGGCCCACACATCCCCGTGGGCCTCCAGCAGGCGCCGTGCACGCGTACGGATCGCCGGCGACGGATGATCGACCGCCGCGGCGACGCCGTCGCGTTCGGCCGGCGACTGGATCGATTCGAGCCGCCGCAGGCCGATCTCGGCGAGCGGCGGGAACTTCGCTCGCGCCGCGGCGAGCAGCACCTCGCGCGGGATCGACTCGCGCGACAGCGCCAGCGTGCGCAGCTCGCCGTACAGCTCGACTTCGAGTTCGGTACGCAGCGCCGGGCAGGACTCGCCCCACTTGCCGTCGACACATTCCTGCGCGAAGCGCTGCTGCACCTCGGCCGGCGGCAGGTCGAGTCGGCCGCCGCCGATGATCATCAGAATCGCAATCAACATCTCGTGCATGGCAGTCACCGGGTCGCGCGGTTGAGCAGGTTCGCCTTGGCCTTCGTCGCATCCTTCAGGGATGCGATCTGCGGCGGCGTCGGGACCGTGGCGGTGCCGTCCGGTTTCGTCCCGCTGCTCGACCCGCTCCAGCCGCACCGGCCCGCGAGATCGGCGATGTGTCTGCGAAGCACCCCGATGCCCGCCTGGTACGCCTCGCGGTCGTCCTTCGCGAACTGCTCGACCGTCTTCAGGCCACCCGCGCGACAGGTCTTCTGGTGGTGTTCCTCGTGGACCAGCGTGTATTCGGCGAGCGGCTTGCACAGCGCCGAGCGCACCTGTCCGGGCGTGACCGGCCGCTGCACCTGCTTGCCGTCCTTGTCCTTGACGTACTGGACCAGGCCGCAGGCCTCGAGGTCGGTGCCATAGGCCGGAGCGGCCCCACCCGTTGCAGCGCCGGTGCCGGTCGGCGCCAGCACACCGTAAAGGTCACCGGCCATCGCGGCATTGAGTGCGTTCACCGCGATCCGCTGCATCTCGGCGATCGATATCGGGTAGTAGGCTTCACGGACCCAGCGGTCGAAGCGGTTGCGCAGGAACTCCTGCTCGAGCAGTTCGCGATACAGCGCCGGCAGGTCCGCACACTGGTCACATCCCGGCGACAACGCCCGGGCCGGTGGGGGCGCGGCGGCGGCCATCATCAGGCCGCAGATGAACACGACGAGGAGTCTGCGATTCAAGGTGGAGTCTCCCTAGCCAACGGCATCGCCAGTGATATCGCGCGCCGGGCCTCATAAGCCGCCTCGGCGCGAGGATCGATCTGCAACGCACGGACAACGGCCGACTCGGCGGCGGCCAGGCGGCCCGCGCCGAGCTCGGCGATCGCCCGATTGGTCCAGGCGCGCGCGGAGCCCGGCGAAGCCTCGCTCGCCTCGCGCCACAGCGCGGCGGGGTCGGCCCAGACCGCGGCACGCCAGGCACAGATCGCGATCGCGCCCGACAGCGCCATCGACAACACGATCGTCCGCGGCATGACCAACCACCGGAGGCGCGACGATGCCGCGAGGCCATCAGATCGGCCGAACCCCCGACCCCATCGCGCCACCACGGCCGCCAGCGCGATGCTTGGTCCGATCCACGCCGAATACAACGCCTTCTCGACGATCGGATCGAGCCGCGCGATGACACCGTGGGTCGGCAGCAGCGCAACGATCGGCCACATCAACGCAAGCGCCAGCAACGGCCGGCGGCGAAGCGCCCAACAGCCGGCGGCGACGGCCGAAGCCAGCACGATGGCACCGGCAAACATCGCATCGACACCAAAGGACTGCGGATGTTCGATCGACAGCGCCCAGGGACGAACCCACAGGCTCAGCGACATCGGCAACGCGGCGGCATGGGCAGCCAGCGTCTCGACGGGTGTCATCAGCGAAAACGAGAACTGCAGGATCTCGCGCAGCCGCGAACTGCCGGCCAGCGCGATCCCGAGCAAGGCAACGGCGAGGATCCCCGCCGGTGCCACCCGACTCGCGATGACCCGTGCGGCCGGCGGCACCGGTCGCGTCATCTCCCACAACACGAGCAGTGCCGGAAACACCAGCGCCGTCTCCTTCGCAGCAACCGCCAGCGTCATCCAGCCGAGGGCAAGCCAGCCCTGACGACGGTCACCGCCGACGCCGCGATCATGGGCCAGCAGCGCCACCACCATCAGCAGCGTCGCCAGCCCGGTCGAGCGCCCGCTCGCCGACGCAACCACCGCCGCGTGCGCCGGCTGCAGCGCAAAGATCGCCGCGGCCACGATGGCCACCACGCCGTGGCCACCCAGGCGCCGGCGGGCGAGCGCCGCGACACCGATCGCCGTCAGTGCGTGCAGCAGCAAGTTGGTCGCCACGAAGCCCGCAGGCACGAAGCCCCAGAGCCGATGATCGAGCACATAGCTTAGGCGCAATAGCGGTCGAAAGCCGTTGCCCAGGCGCTCGAGCAACGCGGCGCCGCCGGCGGTCGCCGGATCGAAGACGATGTTGTGGAGGTCGTCGAACTGGAACTGGCCGTTCAGGGCGGGCGCCCACGCCGCGGTGACGACGGCGAGTAGCAGCCAGGTCGACCTGAAGATCGAGGCGCGGGTGCCCGACAGGCGGGGATGCGGATCGGTGATGGCAGGCACAGAGAACGTGGCTCACGAAGAAGCTTGCCCGGACGTACGTCGAGCAGACCGTGTGTGCTGGACGAACGGATCGGCTGCAGTCCTCCTCTAGTTTCCGAAACCCGGCGGCGGCAACGGAGAGTGCAGCCATTCGTGGAGGGTATCCTGCTGGGATGCCGGAAACGCGGTGATCTTGTCGAGCGCCGTGTCCATGGTCTTGTCGAAGAACTGCTCCGGGGTATACGGAACGCCGTCGTTCTCGAAGCTTTCGACCTTGCCGTCCTTCACGATCACGGTGGCCTGGCCGAACACGCCCATCAGGGGAATGTATCCGCTCGCGCGGGATGCCTCGGCCGCGAGCACGACCATCTTGGCGTGCAGCGAGGGTGAACGCTTGGCGGCAGCTTCCGCCAGGTCGAGCGGAGACCCGAGCACGGCGACCTGCCCGGAAAGCTTGCCGTCCGGAAAACTGTCGCCGTTGCTTGTTTCCGTGCCTTGGACCTTGACGTTGACCAAGCCCGTGAACGGCTTCGTGATCCTGTACGTCAGTTGAAGGGCCCGGTTCGGATCTTGCGAGAGGGTCTGGCCCGTGCCCACTCGCGGCTGGCCGGGCAGACCCGCGACGCGCGGACTGTTGACCATCGAGTACTCCGCCCAGTCGCCGTTCTGGTCCAGGGCGAAGAGCAGCCCCGCGTTGGCGACTTGTCCCGGCGCCTTGCCGGTGCCTTCGAGTCGCGTCGGCGGCGCGACGCCGCCGAGCACGATCCCCCATCGCGACGGATCGAAGGTCAGCGTGTGATCCACCGGCGCGGTGGGTGCAAACGGCGGGCGCGGGACCTCCGTCAGCAACGGAACCTCCAGGCCCAGCCCCGGAACCAGGCCTGTCAGGTCCGAGCGGCCCTGCAACAGCAGGTCATCGGCCCCCGCGCCGTCAGTGCCACCGGCCGGCTGCCGCGGCCCGCCTCCGGGAACAGCCGGCGTGGTGTCCGCGCCGGGCGCACCCTCGTGAGCGGGGGCGCTCGCGACCGGAGTGGCTCGTGGTGCTGCCGGAACCGCGCCGCCACTGCGTGTCTGGCCGCCTCCGGCGGGATTGTGCCCGCCTGCTGCGGGCGGCGACACCCCACCACTCGCCGGCTCGCTGGTCGGCAGCGCAGGCGGCGGCGACGGTATCGGGGCGAGGCCTTCGAACTGGTCCACGTCGCCCCACAGGTGACGCATCTGCGTGTTTCGTTCCTCTTGGGTCATGCCCAGCAGGTCGCGCACCGCGAACGGATTGCGGGGGCCATCATGGATCAGTCGGTTCAGCTCGCTCTCGTTGACCGAGCCATCCGGCGCGATCCCCAGCAAGTCGCGAAACGTTCCAACGGGATCGGCATACAGGGACCGGGCCAGTTGCAGCGCGCTGGCGCCCGGCAGGCTGTCGACGAAGGCGTCGAAATAGTTCCCGTCATTGCGACTTGCGCCACTGATCGTGCTGTTGATGGTCGACTGCACGAGGCTCAGTCCGGCCTTCAGCGCGCCGGGTCCGTCGCCCTCGTCGATCAGCCGGGCGAAGTTGTACACATCGAACACGGTCGACAGGCCAGCACCCTGGAACCGGGACGCGAAGGTCGCGATGTCCTTGCCCAGCAGCGGCCCGCCGCCGAAACCGGCGGCACCGGCGGCGCCGAGTACGGCCTGACCCAGCGACTTCAGCCCGACGAGCACCTCGCCGTCGTCGAACGCCTCCGCCGCGGTCCACACGTTGTTGACGATCGCGCCATAGACGGGAATCAGGGGCAACACGTTCCTCGCAGCCACCTGCAGCCCGAGCAGCGGATTGCCGCTCTTGATGCCGGCGTCGATGCCGCGTTCGATCGGGCCGTTCAGCAACGCCTGCAACGGATCTCCGTTCTCGATGCCCGCCTCGACGGCGCGCACCGAGTGGTACAGCTCCTGCGTGGCCGCGGCGGCCAGGGTCCCCGCGGCGATGGCGACACCGGCCGCCGACTGCACGCCGAGGGTGCCCATCGCCGCCGTGAAGGCGGCCGGTGCACCGTAGCCCCAGGTCACCACCGTCACCACGATGGCCGCAACCACGGTGACGATCGGCATGAGGATCTCGTCGATCCAGTCCGAAGGCTGGTCGAGCTCCACCTTGTGCACACCGTCGGCCCCGAGCGAGCTGCGAAAACGCTCCGACGGGGCCTCCGGGTCCGCGTGGAACCTGTAGAAGCGCACGTAATGGTAGTTGCCCACCGCGGAGTCGCGGTGGTGGGCGTGTTCGAGCGCCTGCACGAGTTCGGCGTTGACCGGACCTTCGTAGCGCAGGCGGACCCATTCCGGCAGTGCCTTCAGCCGATCCGTCGCGTGCTCGAAATTGCGAACGATCTTGATGGCGTTGCCGGCCTCCCTGCCCGGAACCACGCCCGGAGAGCTCAGGCCGTCGACACCCACGCCGAGCATGATGCGCACCTGCGTGCCGATGGCCTCCGGGTCGCCGACCGAGGCGAGCACGAGTTCCGCCTGCTCCGGTGGCAGCTTCACGGCGATCCGCTTCGCGTGCTCGACGTCGGCCTGGGTGGCTTGCTGCACCGCGCGCCGGTTCAAACCCCAGTCGATACCGCCCGCACCAGCCGTCTGCACGCCCGGCTGACGGATCACGTCCAATCGCTGATGCTCGAGCGAGGCACGCTGTCCGGCCGAGCGGATCGAATAGGCATCGAACGCGACCCGGTCGCCGTCGGCACTGAACAGCGCAAGCGCCTTGGCGTCTTCGGCATCGAGCGCGGCGAGTTGCTGGTCGATCGCGGCGATGGCGCTGTCCTGCGCCTGCTCGTGCTGCCGGCGCGTGGCCGACGCCGCCCTGAGATTCTTCAGCGACTTGGCACTGAGCTCGATGCGCCACGTGGTTCCGACCGCGCGATCGGCGTCGAACTTGTGGATCTTGTGAACACCATCGGACCCGTCCCAGGCGTGGTACTGGCCGGTCACCGTGTCGTAGAGCATCGCGACCTGCGCGGTACGATACTTCTCGTCGTTGACCCAATCCTCGATGCGCTGGCGGGTCTCCTGCGACAGCTTGCGAAGCCTGGTGTCGAGCGCACGGTTCTTGTTCACCGCAATCACGGAGAATCCGCCGGCCTTGGTCACGTCGGCGTGTTGCGCCATCGAACCGTCGGCGTTCAGGCCGAGCGCCTGGCGGATCCAGGCGCGCACGGCGTGGTCGTCGCCCGCTCGGGCCGCCGCGTCCAGTCGTGCCAGCTCGCCGTCGCCGTGGAAGTTCTTCGTGATCGATTCGGGGCTGACGCTGTAGGCGGCGAGCGGGTCGACCCGGCTGGTCTCGGCCGGCGCGTTTGCCTCGGCACTGATCACGAGCGTGGTCAGGCTGTTGGCCAGCGCCATGCCGTGCGCGTCACCCTTGGCCGCGGCATCGGCATAGACCCGATCCAGGCGCGCCAGCAGCTCGCCGTTGTCGTTCGCGTTCCTGACCGTGAGTTCGAGCCCCTCCGTGTAGTCGGTCAGCACGGCGGCCTCGTCCGGCGCAATGATGCCGTCGTCGGCCAATGCCTGCGTCTTCAGTTGCTTGCCCAGCACAAGCCCGTCGGCCAGGGCCGCGTCGTCGATGGCATGGTTCGGGTCGGCCAGCGCCTTCAGCTCCGCGGTTCGCAGCGAGGCCGCACGTTCGCTGGCCAACATGCCGCCGTCCATGTTCCGGGACGCCAGGATGGCGGCGGCGTAGTTGAGCTGGCGATCGTCCACTGCGGCTGCCTGCGCGTCACCTTCGGCCAGGTGGTGGCTGAAGGAAGCCTGCAACTGCGCGAGCACGTTCGCCGGCAGGCGCTTCGCCGACGTCGCCGCGAGGGTCTCGTTGAACTTCTGTTCGAGGAACGCTTTGGCCTGGGCAATTTCGGACGGCGAGGCATCGGTTCGCGCCGTCACCTGCTCGTAGGCACTGAACGCATTCCTGAACTCCTCGACCTTGACCTTCAGCAGACCGGTCTCGGTCCGGCCATGGGCGAGGGAGTGCCTGAGCAGTGCCTGGCTTTCGTTCGCGCTGGTCTGCCCGTCCGCTTCGGTCAACCGGGCCAGCGCCTCGCCGAGCGCAGCACTTTGCGCGAGCAGACCGGCATACGAACCCGCGGAGGGATCCGTGGCCGCCGTGATCGCGCCGGTGCGAAACGCGTCGCCGGCGCCGCCCAGGACTTCATCGGCCGGCCGCCCGGCGTCGATGAACAGCGTGCGCGCGTGGTCGATGCTTTCGTCGAGCATGGCCAGCAGGTCCGCGCCGGCGCCATCGGTGACCAGGTTGTCGAACGCCCCGGCCACGACCAGCGCCATCGCTTCGGACGAGCTGCGCATGGCGCTGGCATCGGCCTTGCGCGCGTACTTCGCGATCTTCGCGTTCTCAGATGCGGTGCGTTTGTGGTCGACGTCGGCGGCGCGGATCATGTCCGCGCGCATCTTCCGCCACTTCAAGTACGTCAGCGCGGGCTGGATCTCGAGCCGATCGTGAAGCCGCGTGGAGACCGTACCGAGCTGCTCCGTGACGGCACGCTCGGCCGCGCTGAGCTGCCCGTCGGCGTTGAAGACCTGTCCGACGAGTGCACTCACCGAATCGTGACGGGCGACGAGGCTGGCGGTGATGCCCGCCTGCGGGTTGTTGGTCGCATCGATCGCGTTCGTGCGGTACCGGTCGCCGACGCCCGCGAGCAGCGGGTCCGCACCCCGCTTGTGGCCGCCGTGCCGCAGGACCTTCGACATGCGGTCCATGATGCCGTCGATCTGGCGCATGTTCGCGACGCTGCCCGCCTCGAACTGGAGGTCGAACCTCGCGATGCCCTCGGCGCCCAGCGCATTCGAACCGGCCGCGATAGCAGCGGCGTTCGATCGCTGCTGCAACGCCTTTGCCGTGGCCTCGTGCTGGCGCGACAGGTTCCGATGATCGGTTACGGCTCGTCGTTCCTCGGCCGTGACGATCCCGTCGGCTTTCGCACGACGCAACTCGGTCTTGGCCTTGTTGTCCTCGCTTGCCGCCAACGCGGTTTCCTGCCGGGATTCGGTCGCGAGTCGAAACGCCTGTTCGGCCGGTGTCTCACCGGGAACGGCCTGGGCACTGTGTTCCGCCGCAGCGGCAGCCTGGTTGGCCAGCGCCTCGCGGTTTGCGCCCGCCGCAGGAGTACGGCGCGGCCGATGATCCGGGTGCGCCGATTCGCGCGCGGCCGTCGCGGCCAGATGCCCGAAGCCGGAAGGCAGACGCCCTCCGCCCCCGAATCCCTTCCTGTTTGCGTGATTCCGGGGCCTGTCTTCCACGTTCGAGGCCGAGCCGGACTTGATACGAATATGCGAAGCCATGATGCGTCACCCCCCGTGCGTATTCGGTGATGCAGTACTTCCGACACAAACGCTTCTGACACGACCGTCAATGGCGGCCGATCAAGTCACCGGCGAGCTGATCGCGCGTGGGCTATGCGCTTCGATGCCTCGTCGCCAGTCATTCCTCCTGACGTCGACCTCGCGTCTTGCCGCGCGAGGCGGTGAATCCGACCGAGATTTGTTCTTCTGATGGTTATCGGATCACGACCGAAGTCTACACCCCTCGACTCCGCGCGTTCGTTCTCGAATTTGGGAGCGCGTGTGGGCTCGCGACGCGCCGCTGGCCAGGCCCACGCAGAGCCGCGTCGCATGAGCACGGGCTGTCAGTCAAGCAGGCGCAACTGGCCACGGAGTCCGCGGCGGAAGTTGCAACCCGCTTCGTTGGAGAGACGAGCACAGATGAATGCAGCTTGCGATTTCCCCCGGCGAGCCACGGTGGGCGCCGGCTTTCGTCGACAAACCTGTGGATGCCAGATCCCATGGCGGGTTCGATACTGAGCGCCTGATTGCCCTGTTGCCGCTCGCCGCCGTCGCGGCGGGGGCAAGCTGTGCTCACAGATTCCGCCGAACCCGCCCAGCTGCCTCGACGTCCGGATGCACAGCGTAGCCACTTGACGGAGTGTTCATCATGCGAATCGCCCAGTTTCCCACCGCGCTGTTCATCGGCACAACGCTCCTTGCGCAAGCCAACGCTCAGAACACGTCGACTGAAATCATTCCTACTTCGCTCGTGGAGGCTGGCAATCCCGTCGATCTCGAGCTGTTGATCAGCAAGCCAAGCGGCGCAGGACCATTTCCGACAGTCATCTTCAACCATGGCTCCACTGGCCGCGGCAACAATCCCGATTTCTTTCGTCGAAGCTGGTCCAGTCCGACGATAAGCAAGTACTTCGTGGACAAGGGCTGGATGGTGATCTTCCCGCAGCGCCGCGGTCGCGGTCGATCCGGCGGTCTCTACGACGAAGGCTTCGAACCGGACCGAAGCCGCTACACCTGTCAGACGGATCTTTCGCTTGCTGGCGTGGATCGGGCGATAGAAGACCTGGACGCAGTCATGGAACATGTTCGAGCGCGCCCCGACGTCCTGAGCACCCGCATGCTGATCGGCGGGCAGTCACGTGGCGGCATCCTTGCGATCGCGTATGCCGGAGTGCGTCCGGAGTTGTTCCTCGGTGCGATCAACTTCGTCGGCGGCTGGATAAGCGATTGGTGTACCACCGCTACCGCGATCAATGCGACAACTTTTCGACGGGGCGCAGCCTTCCAGCAATCCACCGTCTGGCTCTATGGCGAGAGCGATCCCTTCTATTCCTTCTCGCACAGCAAGTCCAACTTCGAGGCCTTCGTCTCGGCCGGCGGCAAAGGTCGGTTCGAGTCCTACTCGGTGCCAGGACAAAACAGCGGCCACGCCTTGATCGCGCATCCGGGACTATTGGGGCGATGTGCTTGACACGTATGTGGATGCGCTGAAGTAGGCGCCGCAATCCGCTATCACTGGCCACGCAAAGCGGGTGGGCCGGCGAATGTCATCAGATATGCGTACGCACCGACGCCACGGGCCTTGCGGCATGCGCTTGGAGACGTGCAGGATTGCGATTCACCGCGCCAGCTGCCGCATGGGAACGTAGCGCATGACCCAGATCGCCATTCGACGACTTGCCTGTGCTGCACTCCAGATGCTTGCGCTGCTTGGTTGTACCACTCCCTACTCGCCGCCGATCATGGAGGCGATCCGGACCACTCCGACCGGCAAAGGCCGAGCGAAGAAGGTCGCGGCGCGGGCGACCAGTCGAAGCAAGGCGAAGAAGACCAGTGCCGGTGCGGGGCCGACGCGGCGAGCCGGCGCCTCGAAGAAGGTTGCCACTTCAACCGCGAAAAGCAATTCGAAGGCAAAGCGCTGAGGGAATCGGGAGAAGCATCAGATCAGCCAGCGGCCGCTGCGCGCCGCACTTCGAGTGCGCGCCGTCATCGGGCCGCGGCAAGACGTCGTCGAGGCTCCGAATGCTGCATCCCGATCTGCAGGAACCGTCGCTATACCGCCAGTTGCTGGCGTGGGCGTTCGTCATCACGAACGCCACGCGCGTCCTCACGTACATCCCGATGATCCGCAAGTTGCTCGCGCCAGGATGTCGCGCCGATGGCCAGAGTCAGCTGACCTGGGTCCTGTGGAGCCTGTCCAATGCGACGCTGACGCTGCAGCTGTTCGAACAGAACGGCCGCCGGATCGACGCAACGGTCGCCTGCTGCATGGCCAACCTGGTCATGAACCTGTTCGTCCTGGTGCTGATCAGGCACGCGCAGCATCGCACGGGGCGCAACCCTCAGGCGGGCCGGGAACGGCGCGCGGGTCGACACTGGTCACGTCGGCGTACTGCTCAACTCGTCGCGATTGCGTTGTTGTCGGCTCTCGTCGAGGACGCCGGTGCCGACAAGCGGGTGCCCACGGCGTTTGTGACCTACACCCAGCTTGCCCCTCGGATGATGCGGGTCGTTGCGCGTGACGACAGCGGGCGCGTCGGTCTCGGCAGCGGTCACGGTGCGTCCGCTGGCGGCTTGTTCAACACGCGGGGCGAAGTCGGCATCCTGGCGTTTCGCGCTTGGGCGGGCTAAGGATGCCCTCTTCCCGGTAGGATGACACCTCCATTGGCGAGCAAGATCTCGCCGATGTCCTCGGCGATCTGGTCCAAGACGTGCCGGATCTTGCGACCGCCGAAGTTGGTTCGTTGAGGGCGTGCATGACCGGAAGCCGGAATGCCGGATCCTGGACTCACTTCTGCACATCGAACCGCAGGCGCACTCGCCCGGTGCCAAACACAAGCCGTTGGTGCAGACACTTCTCGCCCGACGACTCGCGGCCAAGGAAACGCACCGCCTTCTCGCTCACATCGACTGCCAAGCCTGGCATCGGTCTTGCGCACGGTCCGCCACTCGACTCGATCCCGATCCCCAAACACAGGAGCCGTCCATGCACGAACACGTCTGCGGGCCCGGTTGTCAGCACGGCCCTTCCACCCCCGAGGCGCAGGCCGAGGTGCGAGAGGAGTTCCAGGTCACACGCCGGAGCTTCCTGCGCGACGCGATGGCCGCCGGTGGCGCGACGGTGTCGGCGGCCGCACTCACGGTACCGATGTCGCGCAGCGCGTTCGCGCAGAGCGGCCAGCCCGGCTCCGGCAAGGCCAGCCACTACTACATCCCGGCCGCCGCCAACACGGTGCTGTGGGGCTACTTCAGCAAGTCGGCCAAGCCGGTGGTGGAGGTCGAGTCCGGCGACTTCGCCACGATCGAGACGCTGACGCATCACGCCAACGACGACGCCGAACGCATGGTCAAGGGCGACCCGGGCGCCGAGAGCGTGTTCTTCTGGGACAAGACGCGCAAAGGCGTCGATCGTCGCGGCGCCGGTCCGATGGACGCGAAGGTCGGCGCCGGCGGCGGCGAAGGGGTGCACGTCTGCACCGGGCCCGTCCTCATCAAGGGAGCCGAACCCGGCGACATCCTCGAGGTGCGCATCATCGACGTGGTTCCGCGGCCGTGCGCGAACCCGGCCTACAAGGGGCGGGCGTTCGGCAGCAACGCTGCGGCCTGGTGGGGCTTTCACTACGGCGACACGATCACCGAGCCGAAGAAGCGCGAGGTGATCACCATCTACGAACTCGACGCCACCGGCGAGCGCAACTGGGCGCGTGCGCTCTACAACTTCCGCTGGACGCCGCAGACCGACCCCTTCGGCGTCGTGCACCCGACCATCGACTATCCGGGCGTGCCGGTGGACCACAAGACGATTGCCAGGAACGAGGGCGTGCTCAAGAACATCCGCATCCCCGTGCGGCCACACTTCGGCACGATGGGCGTCGCACCGGCCGAGGCCGAGCTCGTCAACTCGATCCCGCCGAACCACACCGGGGGCAACATCGACAACTGGCGCATCGGCAAGGGCGCCACGCTGTACTACCCGGTGGCGGTGCCGGGCGCGATGTTCTCGGTCGGCGACCCGCATGCCTCACAGGGCGACTCGGAACTGTGCGGCACGGCGATCGAGTGCTCGCTCACCGGCACCTTTCAGTTCATCCTGCACAAGAAGGCCAGCCTGCCCGGCACGCCGCTGGCCCACCTGAACTACCCGCTGCTGGAAACAGCGGACGACTGGGTGCTGCATGGCTTCAGCTTCGCCAACTACCTGGCCGAACTCGGCCCGAACGCGAAGAACGACATCTTCGCGAAGTCATCGGTGGACCTGGCGATGCGCGACGCCTACCGCAAGATGCGCCACTTCCTGATGACCACGCAGTCGCTGACCGAGGACGAGGCGATCTCGCTGATGTCGATCGCGGTGGACTTCGGGATCACGCAGGTAGTCGATGGGAACTGGGGGGTGCATGCGGTGGTGAAGAAGGGGATTTTTCCGGCGCGTGGGGGGTGAGGTTAAGACGGCGGAGGCGCTCGGACTGCACATGTGCCGCACATCCCATCGGTCTCTCGCCGAATAAAGCGACCGTCACGCCACGACTCCGATAGCGAAGCCCAGCCGACAACGGGCATGTGAACGAGTCCCACCGGTAGTCAGCTGAAGCGCTAGACCAAGGCGAGTACCAAGGAGGCCACATAAACCGGCCGACCCACGTTTCTGTGGTTCTCCACGGCACCAACCCTCGCCTCGCCAGCGGCCGACGCCCGGTATTCGGCTCCTGCCGCGCGTCTCCCCGGATTGGGAACGTCAGCAAAGTTGCGTAGAAACCAGCCGCCCACGCGTTGCGATGCGTCTCAGTCGGCCGTTAATATGCACGACACCGAACAAGCGACCAACCCGGTCGCCCGAGGCTGTCGAAGGAACCCGGTTTCGTGGACCCCTTTGCCCCGTCGTCGTCATCGATTCAACCGGCCCCCACCCACTCGTGCCCCCATCGTCTGCTACAAGCGCTGCTGGTCGTCCTTTGGGTAACGTCGGCGTTGGGCTGCGCGCTGTACTCGGGCCCTCACTCGACGCCAGCGCAGACGACGGATACGTACGAACTTCGAATCGTCGAGTCCGATGACTTCGGCACTCTCTGGGATCGCGATGCAGCGCAGAAGACGCTGGACGAAATCCGCCATCTCTCGCAGAACACGAACACGCTGGTCATCGTCTACATCCACGGCTGGCACCACAATGCAGCTGCCGATGACACCAACCTCGAGGACTTCAAGAGGTGGCTGCCCGTGCTCCACGGCGCGCTCAACACGCCGGCGCGACGCGAGCTGAGGCAGAGACTCACCAACACCCCTGACTTTCGAATTGTGGGCCTGTACCTCGGATGGCGCGGCCAGTCACTGCCCTGGTACGCCGACTATCTGACGTTCTGGGGCCGCAAAAACGCCGCCGAGCGAGTCGGGTCGGGAGATCTCGCCGAGTTCATTTCCCGTCTGCAGAGCATCTTCGTGGAGGCCAATGCGAGGAATGGCGACGCGAATCCGCGCAGTCCGTTCACCGGGCTCGTGACGTTCGGCCACAGCTTCGGCGCCCAGGTGTTGTGGAAAGCGATACAACGGCAACTCGAGGAAGATCTGTCGCGCCAGGCGCCGCAGCTATCCGCAGCACTGTCTCCCTATTCGGTGCCAGCGCCTGCGGAGGCGAAGCCTATCAGCGGGTTCGGCGACCTCAACGTGCTGGTCAACCCGGCTGTCGAGTCCTACCAGTTCGCGCGGATCGACGCGCTCTACCGGCAACTCGCCTACACCCCGGCCCAATCCCCCCAACTCATCGTCTTCTCCGCGGACAACGACTACGCACGGAAGATCTGGTTCCCGATCGGCCGAGCGGCGACAGGCCCCTTTCGGCCGAGCTTCCGCCTCGAACCGAACGACTACCAGGGAACGCTATGGGGAAAGGCGCTCGGCAATGTCCCGGAACAGCGGACACACAGTCTTGAACCGGCGCCAGACGGTGCTTTCGACTCGCTGACGGAGGCGGACTACGTCCCCGGGGAAAAGATCTGCAGCTACGACTTCACCAGCCCGACGACGTTCTCCAGCGTCATCCTGAAACCACTGCCGGCCGAGCAATCGGGATCCTGGGGCGGCGTCGCGCCCCGAACTCCACACAGCCCGGTGATGGTCGTCGAGACCAGGCAGAAGATCATCGACGGACACAACGACGCCTTCGGTCCGCGCTTCCTGAGCTTCCTCTGGAAATACGTGGCGTTCATCGAAGGCAAGCGGCTGCTGCAACGAAAGCAGAAACACGTCGCCGGGACGGACCAGACCTCGCTATCGAGGCTCTGCAGGCCCTGACGACACTCAGCCAACCTTCTTCCCGGAATCGGAGAACCGAATGAAGACGTCGTCGTCCATCGGATTAGTGGTTGCTTCTGGGCTTTCATACTGGCTCACTTTGTCGCATGCGGCGGATCTACCATCCGACGGTAACCGATGGTCCGGCGATCACATCCGCGTTCGTGTCAACGTACACGAGTTTCGCGATGTGATGGCAACCGATACGGCAACCGGCAAGCGGTACTGCGCGCCTGCGGGCTCCCGGTTGGTCGTAAACAGCGAGACCGAAGACGACCTCTTCGTCCGGTTCCTGTCGCTGACGAGCGATGACGACTTCGCCTTCTCTGCGGCCGACAAGGCTGCGCTGGACGGCTGTCCTGACCAGAATCGCGTCAAGCTCGCCCTGGGATACAAGATCGCCAAGGGCGCGCTCGCCCGACACGACTACACGAGGACCGGCGTGGTCTTCGGCGGCCTCGTGGTCCCGTTCAAGTACCGCCTGGGAGCCTCCAAGGAACTCGTGAGCTCCTCGACGATCGCGCCCTTCGTGGGATTCAGAACGGGCTGGCTTCAGAGCATCGGATTGACCCTGACCCCTGTGATCGCGGCAGGACTGTCCCTCGTTCCGGTCGCTGATCCCGGCGGAAGCACGACTTCGACGAAGGCGGCCTACACATTCGCGCTCGGGATCCGACTGACCAGCAGCAAGAGCGACACTTTCAGTGCAGGCCTGCTATACGGCCGCGACTTCCTGAACAAGGCGGATCGCGACGCGGATCCCTCGGTCAAGGAGCCTTGGATCTCTATTTATCTGGGCTACTCGCTTTAGCGCGGGGCGTGCGGGACTTTAACCCGATCCAGGGTCGACCGAACCAACTAACGGAGGCAGAAATGCAGGCCTTGAACGAACCACCGCCGAAGGATTCCTTTGAGTTCCGCCGCCACCTCTCCGAAACTTATTTCTCGCTGAGGAGTTTAGCCGGCAGCATGCGGTCCCAACACTGGTTCCCAAACACGCCATCTCCCAGGAACTTGTGGTCCGAGAATCCTGGGGCACGTCAGCTGCCCGAGGGCCGCTGCCTGCGCTGCCCGATGAACTGATCGATAAGCTCGTCAAGGGACCGATGAGCGCCGGCGGGGTCCAGGATCTGATGGTGGCGTTCCATAAGGCCGGTTGAAAGAGGCGTCCTGCTGGTTGCGCTGAGTACTGGTTGCGACGCTCTGGGTCGGACTCGCCAGAGGAGCGGCCTCGAGCCCCGATAGGACGTCCAGTTCGCATAAGCGTTTCGATGGTTGAGCTTGAAAGGAGAGGCTTCAGCGATCAATTCGCTGCGCTGCCAATAGACGCGTTGATCTCGGCGATTGACTCCGAACCGTCACTAACGCAAGTCTGCGCCAAGCTGCTGAACACCGAAGATAGTCGCGGCCAACTTCAATCTCCGATCGAGAGCGGAATGCGGAGAGACTCAATGGCCGTTGACTACATCGGCGATCCGTGCATGAATATTCGCTGTCGGGTGCGCACTTCCGGACAGCCAATCGCTACGAATTCTACCTTTCCCAGCGGGAGCAGCTGAGGCGAGCAGCGCATCCACCCCGTAGCGGAAACCGCGAACTCTCGTGGGATCGTATGTGTCAAACTCCGTCAGGTACTCGAGTCGCGGCGTGTCCGAGTATGCTGGCCTTATCCACCACCGAACTCGATCACCGGAGGGACATTGGCCGTCTTTACAGGCTTCGCTGACGCCACAATAGCCGCGAGTATGACCACCAGCAAGAGTCAGGGCCTTCTGACTATCAACAATTCTCCAACCGAGTCTCTTGGCTGCATCAAATTGGATCTTCCTCAGAGGCTCTAGGAACGATGCCTTTAGTTCGTTGAATTCGGTTTCATTTATTCCGAAGAGAAAGGTCGACCTGTAAATCTTCTCCTTCACGAGGCCCTGCATTGGGGCATTTCCTTCTCTAGTTCTAGAGTTGCACTGTTTCAGATTTACCGCGCCTTCGGTCGGATCCGGGTACTGCAACAAGGTTATGCGTGAAGGATCTATTCCGTGCTCCTTCAAGACAGCTCCGACAACGCCATAAATATCAGGAAGCAATCGCAGGCCAGCCGAAACCTGAGCTGGCTCCAGCACTTGCATATGGTTCCTTGCGAGGCGAAGAAAGAACTCATTGAACGCGTTGCGCGCCGTAGGCGGCGTGATCATCCATTTGACAATGCCACTGAACCCAACGTCATTGCCGCCGATGGACAAAAGCAGTTGATCGACTTCTCGCCGCTTACCGGAGCATCCAAAGAGGTCAACATTTCCAAAGTAGGTCTGCTGCCCCGTTACGCCTGGCTGTACTGCTGGCTCGCTCAGGACCTTGACACGTTTGGGCGGCGCATCCACGCACAGCAAGTGCGCGAGCGCGTGCTGCTGTGACAAAGGCAACCAGCCTGCCTTATGTCGTTGCCCCTGCACAGTGTTCTCGCCAAACTCACTCGAGCTAGGAATGCCGTAGCCAGCACCTCCGTCACGCTTGAAGATGCTGCCACTGCGGAGATGGGCCAGCCCGGTTCCTGGGGGGTCAACCTGCGCACGAAGAAACCCGTCATAAGCTTCTGCGCCTGAGCAAGCCAGTGAGGCAAACTGAACAACTTCACGAGGATTCGCAATCGCTTGCGAAAGTGCAGTTAGGGCCGGCCAGGACAAGAGCGACCGATGGCAGGCCTCGTCCCACCATTGCGCACCTGCCTTTATTAGGCGAGACGGGTTCTTTTCAATGTACCAATGCAACGATGCCCGTCGAGAATGGAAGATCGTTGGATAGTCAGGGTTGCCCTCGCCGGACGCGAACGAGTCGCCAACTGCAACAATTAGTCGCTCGCGTATCGCTGGAACGTTTAGCTGGAGCGCTTCGATGCCTTCCGGGGTAGCCACCACCGAGAAGGGCTTTCTAGCGCCGACTGACGCCTTCACCCCTTCTGCGCACAAGCTCCTCATTGTCACTTCGCCAGAAAGGACAAAGGTGCACTGGATGCCTGGCCCAACGCCGCTGACCCACACCCTGATCTCATGCCGACTTCGAAACAGTACTGACGCGTTGTAGGTGCCGGTACGCGCATCCCATGCGGTCCTTCTGATCGGAAGAGTTGTTCGAAGGCGCCCAGTGAACTCGGGCGAATCGACGGTCTCCGAAGCCAGTCCACTCGTCGCCCATTTCGCCTTGACTGCCTCAAAGTCGCTTGCTTCAGAGAACAGAGGGAATCGGTTGACGACTTCCCAGTCGAGCTGCGCGGCTGCAGCTGGGAAGGCGGAAGCAAGTGCGACTACATGGGCTATGGCGATGCCCTTTGGGTGAAGCATTCCGTTCTCCAATGCACGTTTTGAGTGACTGAACTGACGCGAGCATCACGTCGAATCGCATGTACCCGCAGTTTGTTGTCGAATAGAGCGTATCGCTTGTTCGACTGACGTGTCTACTCGGCGAACTCATGGTCAGGGGCCAGACAGCGCGGGTGTGGTCCAGGTCGAGTTTGGGCGGCTTCATCGGGCAGCCTCCGCCAACGCGCTCGGATGATCCACAGGAAATTCTAGAGCCGCTTCCGTTGCCAACGCGGAACTTTCCTTTCGGCACATCAGCATTGGAGTCTTCGACACGCTGCCGGCTGAATCTAAGAGGTTAAGGCGTGCGACTCGATACCGACGGCGGGCCGTTTGGCCAACGTATGTTGTTGGGGGCTGGCCTTCTGCTGCATACCCTACATTCCACGTTTGCAGGCGAAAACTGGCGGATGCACGTTCCGGCAATTCGAGTCTGGATCCCCGTATGGCTGCGCAACGGTAAGGCCGAGGTGCAAGGAGGCGGGATCGACTGATGATGGAACTTACTTCCATGGATGGGGTACCGACGCCCCCCAGACTTTCCGCACCAGGGTACTGATCGGAGTCGACCGTCTCCGTGCCATCTCGCAATAGATGCGGTCGAACGCCTGAGCCCGCGACCTCTCCGCCGTGTGCCGCTTTCGGTTCGGCCGACGCATCGGCAGGCCGAGGTGGTGAAATCAGCGGCTGCCATATGCGGGTGACGAAGTTCTTGTTGTCGATTGGCCTGCCGGGCCGGTTGCTGAAGACGTACTCGGCACGCGGGCCGGTCACTGCGTACTGCCTGCGCAGCACATCAAAGAGGCTACGAGACGTCCGTTTTGCAGCGGTTGCGGTCCGTCGCTCACGTGTTTCGACTGACTGCTCAGGTCGGATTCCTGACTATGCACACCCTCGATGAGGACGCTGTCCTTCAGGCGTTCGCGGATCGTGCGCGGGTCGTACTTGATGCGCGCGGCGGGTTCGTGGCTGGTGAGGTATTCGGTGGGCATGAGGGTTCCTTCTGGTTGATGGAATCCTCAGGGTCTCGTGGAAGTTGGGGGAGTCAAGGGTGCTTAGGACCCCTGAACAGCGGGACGAAAGAACGCTTACTTGTGCATGCAGAGGCTTTCGCTCTGCGCTCAGGCTCACTGTCAAGGGAAGCGATGGATGCTGCTGCCCCTCGTGGCCATCGACCACTGCACTGTCCATGTGCGACAGCGCCGCGAACGTCATTGCGATTCCGAATTCAGGCCCGTAAGCGGAGATCCAGCGAGCACAAGCGCGCCGCCTAACCCAGGCCGCGACGTACTGGCACGCCTCGACGGTGCCCCAAGGTCTTGGTCTTGGGGCCGCCCCAAGTTGCCACTTGATGCTAGTTGATCGCCTGCCGGCATCGCACACGCTGGACCGCCGAGAATCCACGGCGAGAGCCCGACCGATAGCGGCGCTGTTCTACCAGCCGATCGCACGGATAACAGCCTTCGTGCAACGCTCGAGACTCGGCCGCTGAGGCGTGGCGGGAATGGGGTATTGCCAGCGGATTCGGGTATTGACGACTAGAAGGCGCAAGGGCAAATTGCCAGGTTCAGAGCTTCCATAATTGAAGTTAGTCGCCAATGAGTCGCCCTTCAAAGCGCGAAATTGAGTGTTATTACTTCGAGCAATTTCGACGAGACTATGAATTGCCTGCCGGGCGCATCAAATACGCTGACAAGCCTGATGTGCGAATCATTGGTCAGAAGACTGTTGGCATTGAGCTTGCACGCTTGTATCTCATCGATGGCAAGAATCCGGTTTCAGAGCAGGTGCAGCGGCAGCGGCGCGAAGACGTTCTTCTGAGAGCGCAGGAGCTTTATCGCCGGAAAGGACTGCCGATGATCGAACTCAATGTGGACTTCGATCCGTGCGATCCGATTGAAGACGTGGATGAAATGGCAGCTGAAGTGACGCGGTTGGCCGAAGGGATGGCGGGTCGTGTGGGGAGGTCAGTGCGAGCGCCTTGCCGCGGAATCCGCTTCGCGCATCACAATGGTGCTGAGTACTCCGATGCGAAGTGGCATGTATTGCAGTTTTATGAGACGCCGCAACTTGACGAGAGACGGCTAGAACAGGTCGTAGAAGACAAGGGCAGTAAGGCAGTCGGCTACGATAAATGCGACACGTACTGGCTGCTGCTTGTCATCGATCTGATGGACCGTGCGCAGGATCAAGAGATATCGTTCTCGCCCTCCTTTCGCTTGACTCGAAATCCGTATAGCAGAGTACTTCTTTATTGGCCGCAGTTTGGGCAGGTATGGGAGGTGCCGCGTGACGACTAACACGACGTTCGACCGGACGGTGTGGCGTTGGTGGCGGGACGCCGACGCTGCAAAGGTAGTTTGCATCACCATCGCCCGGCGAGGAACCTGTGCCGGCCGGTCGACTAACACGTTGAACGTCGAGGAGCAACATCCGTGCAAACACTAAGGACGGCGACAGCATGGCTCGCGCCGGACTAATCTTGCTGCCGTTGATGCTTGCGGCGGCCTTCAATGCGGCCGCTCAAGGCAATGGACAGTCACCCATGAACAGATACAGCGGATACTCTTGGCCTGTTGCAACAGGCTGCACCCAGAGGGTAGAGACCTATCCGAATTTCGGAAACGACGTCAGGACGAGAAAGGATGGATCAAAGAGAGCTCATCTCGGAATCGACATCATTCCACCTCCCAGCGATCGAGCCGTGTACGTTGCGAAGGATGGCGTTGTCGTCGACAGTTCTCCTTCAAGAGGTAGCGGCTGGGGAAATTACGTGGTTGTCAAGCACGACGATGGCCTGAAGACTCTGTATGCGCACTTAGAAGCGCCGTCAACGCTCACGAGGGGGGCAGTATCCAAGGGCGATCTAATCGGGAAGGCCGGACAGACGGAGACCTTTTTCGTGCACGTTCACTTCGAAATTCATTCGAAAGAACACGTAGGTGGATGGCAAAGAGGTCGGCTTGACCCCTTGTCGGTAGTGGGCGAGCTGAGCGCTTGCAGAAACTCGGCCTCGCGATAAGCCGCCGCAGTGACGTTCAACTTGGGCGCTGCAACGCTGCAACTGACATTTGATCCAGTCGCCCGCGTGCTAGCGCACGCGACCGCCCAGTTCGCTCGAACGAACACTTGACTCGTCGCCGCTTACCATAATGCGCGCGCTCTAGGCGCAAGGAGATCCAGGTCACATCCATAGCCGAAGAATCGCGCGGCGGCGGGTGACGTCGAATCGACCTTTGGCATGAGCTCGCCATTGGACTGCGGGCTGTTGATCGCCGTCGTGACCAGCTCCGCGAGTTGGCCACGGGCTACGTGATGTAGCCCCCTGATTCTCCGGACACGAAGCGGGGGGCTGGGATCAGCGGATCAGTTGCTTACGCTGCCGAGAAATCTCGCTTTCGCGGGTGGATGATCGGAGCGGCCGATGGCGTCGGTCCAGTCCTAGATGGGCAACGCCATACGTCGCCGACCTGACCCGGACGATTCCCGGCGCCAAATCCATGCATCGAGTGATCTTCTCGACACACTGAGAAGATCCGCTGCACCGCAGAAGACTTCACGCAAGAAGTCATAGTCGTGGGATAACACGCCAGCACGGAAAGCATAAGCCCGAACATGGCGGTCGACTGCTACGGAATCCATTCCAACCAAGCACGCAAGATAGTCCACGGTCTTGGGACCTATGCCACTTAGCTCCTGAAGGCCTGCTCGAAACGCCTCGCATTCCAACGATGAGCGCAAGTCGTCCACAGTGTCGACGGACCTGAACACGAGGAAGCGAACGAGTCTCTCAAATCTTTGGATCTTCGTCTCGTGGTCCCAGCTTAGGAAGCTTGGAGCTTGTCCAGTCTGAACAAGATCCATCACCGTCGACGCCCGAGTCGCCGTTGGGTACCGATACAAGATAGCTGCTACACGCGGCCTCACGACGCTGGCGTAGTTGATCCCTGCCTGCAGGACTGCGTCAGCAAGCACTGCCCCCATATGGCCCGACGCAGGACGAAGGGCTGGGGTGTCCCAAAGGGCCCCGTCGGCCTCCGCAAGATCCGCAACTCGGCGTGCGGCGATTAAGACGGCGATAGTGCGACTACTCATGTGAGCCCAGCCTCGTCCAGTGCCTTGAGTCGCTCAACACAGTTCGGACATGCGCCGCATGGAAACGTGCTCGCCGCTTGGCAAGAGTAGGTCTTGCCAATGGGAACGCCCAAGTCCACAGCACGACGCACTACATCCACCTTCGAACTTCTTCTGAAAGGCGAAACGAATTGCACTGGGCCAACATCCTTCATCAGACCGTCAAGCCCGTTTAAGAAGCTTGCAGTGCAGTCGATCTCTTTGGCGTGATTACTGTTAATGAAGCCTGTGTAGACCTCAAGAATGCCGAGCGTCTGTGCGCGGGCAGCTGCTACGGAGAAAAAGAGCAGTGTTCTGTATGGTAAGTACAAGTCGTCGTCAACTACCGTCTGCTGCCACAGATCAGCTTCTTCAATCAGACGCGATCGTGAGCCGCGGAAGATGTCAGAGAAGACTAAGCGTTCCGGGCGCGGCATCGTAGGCGGCAATACGTCATTGACTCTTGCCCATTCCATTTCCGCGCAGTGTTGTCCGTAATCGAAGAACATTGGACGCGCCGCAACGCCTCGAGAATGAAGTTCGTAGGCGACGGTAGTTGAATCCAAGCCGCCGGATGTCAGGACGAGAACGTTCTTCATGTCGTTGCGGGGCAAGATTGGCTCAGAACTTGAAAGAGCTCGTTCAGGCATTCGTCTAGGTCGTGCGAGTAGGCCGTACTTCCTGCTACGACCATGGTGTTGTTGTTCTCGCGACGAGGATCAAAGATAACCACTGGCTTTGACAAAGCTTGCGCCCATCCGACTTCAACAAGCGTACCGGGATCACGGTCTAAGGGAATTGCCAGAACAGCAGAACAATCTTTGAGCAGGTCAATGTCACGAGCGAAGGCCGACTGCAGCTCGGCAAGCGTCGCCGTCTTCGGCAATTCGCCAACTTCCCGCACTGGCCGCCGCAATCTGAAGTTGTGGTACTCAAGCGCCTCTACAGCAAGTTCAATCTCGGGCTTCGCTATGTAACTGAAATCGGGCGCTGCCAGATAAATGGAGTGCTTTGGGCGCTCGTGCCATGGGAGCGAAGTCCCCGACAAGGCTTTTAGCGTAGGAAGGTCGAGTAGGGCATCGCGTTGCACATCTCTCCGGAGATCATCGGGAAACGTGGTCTGCGCATATCGAGTCGCCACCTGAGCACCCCGCCAGGCCGCCTCTTGCACGCCCATCCTCGATGAAAGCCCCGACAACACTGCAGAGTAGGCGTCTCCCACCCCGACCGAGTTAAGTGTCTTTCCTAGTTGAGCTGGAATGCAGTCCACCGCTCCGGTGTTGAGGTTAAAGAGACGGCTGCCACCACGATTTTCTTTCAGTAGCAGATAGCCAGCGCCTAGCTTCGCAGCGCCACGCAACAGAGTGTCTAGTCCTTCCGCGCCAACCTTCGAAAAGAACGGCGAAGACGTCGACACGATGACGGTCCTCAACTTCCCTTTGTAGGATTCCAGCGCGATCATATCGTCGACGTCGTAGGCGATGTCGATGTCGAAGCTCACGTCATTAGTAAACAAGGAGCGCACCACGCTCAAGTCATAGCAACCAGGAAACAGCAGGACTTCTGTGCAGGCGCTAAGGTCGAGGTTCTGACCCAGAAAAGTTGCGCGCCGCCTGTCACGCAGAATGTCTTCGTAGCGTTGCCACGAGACCTCTCGCGCATCGCCGATGACAATGACGTTGGGCGCACCCTCAACTTCGCCAAGCCAAAAGAAGTTGGCACAGCCATGGGCGGACAAGTAGGTCCTGGCTTCTTCGACGAGATACTTTGGGCAAAACGCACCTACCGAGTACGGCACACCACTTGCCCAAAGACCCCTCGCCGCATGCACGATGCCACCTAGACGCATCTTGATTTCTGCTGGGTACCGAGCAAGCGTGAGGTCTACGAAGACCTCGCCGATGACCAGCAGGGTAGAACCTGCTGACATGCTAGGCCGAGCTGAAGTCCGCGGAAACGGACGGTAGGGGAACTGCAGCGGACTTGGTGACCACTCCTACATAGTTGAAGCCGGCCTTGAGGCACGCAGCCAAGTAGTTGTGTGACGTTGGAAGAGCGCCCACGACGGTGCCACTTCCATCGACAGCGAGAATGCGCCCCCTCAGAACTAGGCTGAGCGAAGTTTGCAACGGAGGCGTGCTGCCGTGATTCTTGAAGTAGTCGCAAAGACTAACCTCTTGCAGCGTACAGGCGAATGCCTTCGAACACTGATCAACGCCGCTGGATCCGCCTGCGCCTCCGTTGCCTTTAGGGTTCGGCGCCCCGGAGTAGTCGCTGAAGCTCCCAGAGCCAGTGCTGCCCATAGCCTTTCTCCCATCTTTCTTGCCGCCCAGCTTGCTCAATGTTCGATAATCAAGTCGCACCGCCGATGAAGTCCAACAACATGTCGACACGCGAAGTCCGGGGCTGCCCGGAGGGCGTGAGCACGCAGTATCAATGCCACCTATTTGCGATCCATTATTGGTGGCAACCGGCGACTCACGGGCCTGCACCCTGCGGCCGTTGCAGATCTCCTCTGTATTGCATGCGCTCAAACCATCCGCAGATGGTCGGGCACCGTGATGCCAGCCGCTAGCCTAGGTCAACCCTTAATCGCACCGGATCCCGCGTCGCACCCTTCCAGTCCAACGCCTGCTTGGCGAGCACGGTTCGCAGCGCCTGCCACAGCAGTTTGATCGCCGCGTCATCCCGACGGCTCGGCTTAGGAGCGAGGATTCGACCGTATGCTGCCTTCTGAACTCGACCGGGGTCAAGTAGTTCAGGCTGGTGGGCGGCCTGACGGCGTTGTAGTGTTGTCGCCGCGCTTCGATCGCAATTCGGGCCTCGCGGCAGGTGCGGAACCACTCGACGTTCAGCTGACGTGCCCTAGGATTCTTGGCCCACAAGCACCTTTATCACCCGCACAGAAGCGTAAACGAAGACTTGCGCGCGACTGCTGTTCTTCGTGCGGACTACAGCGCGGGTGTTGCTATCGATTACCAATTGATGCCAACTTCGATCGCCACGAGCTCTGGCTGGCTACAAGCCGCCCTTCGCGACCCGCACGAATACTCCAGCGCGAAACGACTGCGAGTGGCAGATTTGTGGCGACGATTCTGAGCTTTACTTCGGCTCGACCCGGCCAGCAGCGGACCTCGGCTGAGTTCCGCTTTCCGACAAGTCGGTTAGGCTTCGTCCTTAGAAGACAACAAAGCGGAAGAATCTGTGAAGCGAAGACGCAAGCTCAAGATTGAGGATTACGGCGGCTTTATCCTTGGTTTCGAGCCCGGACGAACCGAGACGTTTGAGGAATACATCGCAAGCGGCGACACGGTGTCGGAGTCGTTCTCCTCCCGAGATTGGAACCTTCAGGATCGTGAGTTCGTCTTCTTCGCCAGCCAGGGCGAGCAGATCAACCTCTTCGCTGCGGTCGTCTTGAAGAAGACTGGCGCCGGGGGAGGCACCAAGCGCGTCAACCTCCGCTCCATAGACGCGCTGCATATTGATCCTCCTATTTCGGCAGCAGAGGCGGGTCGGCCAGATGCACTTGAGGCTAGTGTGTCAATGGCTTACGATATCAAAAGGTTCGACCCGGGGAACTGGCACGTCCTCAATGACCTAGTTCGAGGGTTACGCCCACACTTGGCCTATAGGCTCGATGAGCTCACTTTGTTGCGTACTGCAGTCGGTGGGCAAGAGCCCATCGATTCGCGCACGACAAGGCTCGCGGAAGAACGCGATGCAATCGGCCTTGCACTCGACATCGCGGGTGTGGATCGCAAGAAGCTCTTCCGGTCGGTCAAGCGCATCGACGCAGAGAACGCGACCTCGATACTGGACATCATCGATGCCCAGCCCATCGCAGAGCGGTCAATCATTGAGGGCGATCGTGCGGCGCTTCAACTTGCCCTATCCGGCGAATCTGCGTCAGCCAGCTTTAAGGACGACCGACGTCGGGAGGTCCGCATTTACGTGCTGGATAGCACTCCCTTGGAAACGGCAACGGGTGTTGATCTTCTGCTTTATCAGCATGGATACCAAAGCTTTCTGCTCGTTCAGTACAAAGCGATGTCGTACGACCACGCAGGAGGCACGTGGACGTATAGGGTGACAGGGAGCAACGTCGAAGAACAGTTGAAGGCCATGGCTCGTGTGCGCGACGCGCTCCCACAGTCGGCGCCTCGTGAGCTGCGCCACTTGCGGCTTAGTGAAGAGCCCTTCTTCTTCAAGTTCTGCGAGCGCCGTGCACTGAATCCGTCCGACGAAGGCCTGTCGGCGGGACTTACGATGACGGCTCCAGCGCTTCAGCACTTCCTGGGACTACCCGAAGCCCGCACTGGACAGTCTCTGAACGTCGGCTATGCGAACTGCCCCAGATACCTCAATAACACCGAGTTCGTAGGCCTCGCCAAGGCGGGGTGGCTGGGGTCTCAAGGCGCGGCAACTGGCGCCATCGCCAAGATTCTCGCGGCCAGAGAGCAAGGCCGCATCGGCATCTTGGCGGTAGTTCAAGGGCTAGAGATGACTGCTCGCAACCGCCGATTAGGAGTAACCGTACTACCTACGCTTCGTATCGTAGACGGCTTGCTGAGTGGTACTGCGTCGCCCTGTTGGGGCCCTCAATCGGCAGAGCAAGTCGAGGGGCTGGGAGAGACTGAACGGGTTCATTCGTGACTAGCAGCCTGAGCTACCGCTGCGATCGTTACCGACCAGTCGCTGGCCAACTGGGGGCGAGGTTCCGGACCTGCATCGCCAGCGATCGCGCTTACTGGATATGAATTGTTGTCTGCGGTTCCCCGGAATCGCCGCGCGCTGACTTCAATGTAGAGTTTGCCAATGACTCAATCGACCTGGGTTGCTATTCTCAATCAGGGTTGGACGACGATCGGCAACGCTGCCGCTTGAGTATTGGTTCGCCTACCACTTCTCTAAGTTGCCTCCACGTCTGCTGGCCAAAAGCATCATTGACGCCTGCGCGGATTGCGAGACCAAGCTGCCCGACCTCGGCTCCCAGTTCCTGAAGGAACTGGCCGCGATCTCGGGTCGCGAGAAGCACCTGCCTGACTACGAGCAATTGATTCAGAAACTGGGGAGCTACTGGTCCACTGGTCCTCAGGCAACTCCAATGCTTGTGTGCCCGAGGGCACGACGCTCCAGCATGAGCCTGCCGTGGCTGCGAAGGGGAAGAGGCCCGAGCATCGAGTGACAAAGCCGAAGCAAATCTTCCTCTTCGAGGTGAAGACGCCTTCGCTGCTGGCCCACATTGAGGATCGTAAGACTAACCCGTTTCAAGCGGTGGGACGCACGTCGCCTCAAGACCAGCTCGCGATGCTCGTGGGCGATGCGGGATTGACGCTACCCAGAGACAATCCGGACTTCTTGCTCGATGCAGAGAAGAAGTTGGCGCAGTTCAATGCAGTGCAGGACGAGACTTTGCCAGTTGCTCGAAGCTTCTTGGCCTCTTCCTTGATCAGTTTGTCGAGCTTTCGCTTTGCCCAGATATGCGCGACATAGTCCTTGACGGTGAGGACGCGCAGGCATGCAAGCTGCCGGCCAAACTTGCCCTTGCTGATGTCACAGTCCGCCGTGATAACCAGGCACACTTCGTCGAGACTTCCTGTCTGCGGGTCGCGCGATACAAGGACATCACCTTGCCTGACGGGAACATCGGGCTCTGGAAGAAACCACTCCACCTTCAACTCTCCCTCGCAGTTCTCGCTGCGCCGGGGTTGGCGACGCGCGCCCCCTTGCACCGTCAGTGCTCGCTCAGAAGCACTTTCTGGTGGGGTTCGACCGAATGCGTTGACTTGACCTACTTCACCAACTCCATCAGCCTATCGAAGCTGTTGACGACGTCGTACTTCACGTTCTCCGGTGCGTACTTCAGGTTCAGCTGGTCGAAGAACTTCCGGGCGCAAGCGACCTTGGTCTCTTCAATCTTCCGAAGCTCCATTGACGACATCGAGCCCTTGGTCTCGGCCACGAAGTACACATGTTTTACCCCGCCCTCCTTGAAGGCGATGGCCCAGTCGGGGTTGTAGTCGCCCACGGGCGTCGGGATCAGGAAGCCGCGCGGCAGCTTGGCGTAGACCACCACTTCAGCTGCCGTGTCGAGTCCCTTGACGAACTTGCGCTCGGTGTCGGAGTCGGTCAGCACGTAGTCGTAGATGTGCCGGTCCAGCTTGGAGCCTGACCTGCTGAAGTCCTGCTTGGTCTGGCCCGCGGTGAAGATGTCCAGCTCGTAGCGTTCTTCCACCGGGTCGTAGGCCAGGTGCTCGACCACCATCGTGGCCTTCTGCTCATTGATCAGCCGACGGGCTTCTGCGATGAAGTGCTCAGGATTGGTCTTGAACTGGGCGAAGACGGCGACGTTCAGCCCTTTGAGGATGTCCACCATCGTGCGCCGGGTGAGTTGCGTGCCTTCGGCCAGCTTGCCAACCAGGTCGTACTTGACCGCGGAGTGCACTGAGTGCTGACGGTTCGATTCGGTCTCGGTGGCCTTGAGCACGAAGCCCCGGCCGGACTTTAGGTCGTCGTGCGTCGTGATGTCAGCCTGCTCGCCGCGCTGGATGGTGTACTGCAGCGGAGTCACGCGCAGGTGCTGGTTCATCTCCGCGACCGCCTTGCCGACCAGCTCTGCGGAGTCGAAGCGCACGCTGTACGCGGCCTTGCGGTTGATGCGGCTCCACAGCGCCTTGAACTCCTGCTTGTCGAAGTTATCGTTGAGCGGATTCTTCTTCGGCCGACGGTCGTCGTCGAACTGCGGCAGTTGCTTGTCACTGAAGACGCTGTCAATCAACTGGTAAACCTGCTCAGCATAAGGCTGCAGCTCTATCGGCAGCGCGGCCAGCGTGCCGGTGGCCTTGGCCTCGTGGTAGGCCACCGCGACGCGGTCGTCGTCATCGGTGTAGTCGTTCTTCAGCAGGTACTTGTAGATCTGCTTGGCCAGTTGCGGGGTGACCTGTACTTCGCCGGCGGCGGTTTGCAGCACCTTGCCGGTGAAGAACTCCTCGTTTGCGAACCTTGGTCGGGCCGACAGCGACTCGCTGATGTCCTTCTGTAGAGCCGAGATGAAGTCCTTGTAGCTCTCGCTGGCCACCACGGTCAGCACGTTCACGTCGTGCACCGTGGCCGGATGGTCCATGCGGTCACCCTGCTGGTTCACCGACAGCCGCAGCCCGCGCCCCACCTCCTGCCGCCGGGAGATCGTGTTGTCGCTGTGCTTCAGCGCGCAGATCACGAACACGTTTGGGTTGTCCCAACCTTCACGCAGTGCCGAGTGCGAGAAGATGAAGCGGACCGGCTCAGTCAGCGACAGCAGCCGCTCCTTATCCTTCAGGATCAGGTCGTAGGCGTCCACGTCGTCCGACTGGCCCGCGTTCTCGCCTCGCGCCGCCACGTCAGGGTCAACCAGGCGCTTGCTTTTCTTGTCGATGGAGAAGTAGCCGCTGTGCGTCTTTCCGACCGGGAGACCCTTCAGGTACTGAACATAGGCCTTATCACGCATGTGCAGGTCCAGGTCCAGCACCTCGTTCAGGTGCGCCCGGTACTCCTCCTCGAACACCCGGGCGTATTCGCCCTTCTCGTCGGCCGCCGCGTAGTCGCGGTACTTGGCCACCTCGTCGATGAAGAAGAGCGTCAGCACCTTCACGCCCTGCGGGAACAGCGCCTGTTCCTTGTCGAAGTGTGCCTTGATGGCCTCGCGGATCTGGATGCGGCGCAGGCTCGCCTCATTCACGTCCCCCGCCGCTTCGCCCACGAACAGTTCAACGCCGTTGGTGAAGCTCAGCGTGTCGGTCGTGGCGTCGATTTCCGACACCACGTAGCCGCGGTACTGGTCGAGACCGTTGGACAGGTCGAAGAGGTTGTCGCCCTTGCCCAGCTTGCGCAGCACGGGCTTGATCTGCCCGCTGGCGAGCTTCTGCTCCAGCTCCACCCGCGCCTCGGGCGGCTTCTTCGTGGAGATCTCGATCGACTGCAGGTACAGGTAAGCGTTGGTGCCGGCCAGCCCCTTGACGGCGATGCCGCGCACCGCGATCTTCTTCACCAGCTTCTGGTTGTAGGCATCCAGCGCGTCCAGCCGGTGCACCTTGTTGTGCGCGGTCTTGTGGGTGGCCGAGTAGCGCAGCACCATCAGCGGCTTGAAGTTCACAAGCGAGTCGAGCGTCTTGCCGCCTTCCATCTTCTGCGGCTCGTCCAGGATCAGGATGGGCCGGTTCGCTGCGATCACGTCGATGGGGCGGCGGGTCTGGAAGTCGTCCAGCTCCTCATAGATGCGCCTGGCGTCCTTGCCGGTGGCATTGAACGCCTGCACGTTGATCACCATCACGTTGATGCCGGCGTCGGACGAAAAGCTCTCCAGGTGGTGCAGCTGCTTGGAGTTGTAGATGAAGAAGCGCGCCTTCTTCCGGTAGGCCTCCAGGAAGTGCTCGGCCGTGATCGCCATCGACTTGGCCACGCCTTCGCGGATGGCGATGCTGGGCACGACGATGATGAACTTGCTCCAGCCGTAGAGCTTGTTCAGCTCGAAGATAGTCTTGATGTAGCAGTAGGTCTTGCCGGTGCCTGTCTCCATCTCGATGTCCAGGTTCAGCGGGGAGACCTTGGTCTTCACCAGCACATCCGAAATGGTCAGGTTCTGGTGCCGCTGCACCTTCTGCAGGTTCTCCAGCAGGTGCCGCTCCGACAGCTTCACCTGGGCGTTCTTGAAGCCGTCGGCAAACAGGTCTTCGGTGCCGCTCTTGCCTGTGCCGGGGTCGATGCGGTAGCTCATGGCCTCGGCGGTGGCCGGTGGCTGGCCGGCAAAGCAGTCCACCACGGCCTGCACAGCGGCCGTCTGGTAGGCCTGGGTCTTGAACTTGAGCTTCATTCGGTGAGGGGTCGTAGTTCTTCCAGGGGCCTCAGGATGGCTGACGTGCCGCGACCTGGCCGCACCGCGTCTTGCACTTTCGGAGTCTCTGTGCGCCACAAGCCCATTTGTGGAGCCTGAGAAGGCAAATAGGCTCCACAAGCCGGTTTGCCGCTCCCAGGAGCTCCACAAGTCCTCACAGCACCTCCCGGCCTTCGGCCACGTTGATCAGCCTGGGAAAGCAGAGCGTAGCCGGGCGCCTGCCGCTGCCGGGCTGCAGCTCACGCAGGATGCCGGCGTCGCGCATCTGCCGCAGCAACCCGGGCGTCGTCTTCTCGTGGATGCCGAACTGCCGCTGGAGCTGCGCCGTTAGGTAAGAAGAGCGGAAGATCGGCTTGCTGAAGATCGCGTCCAGCACATGCACGGTGTACTGCGAGTGCGTGGCCTCCTGGATGGCCAGCTTCATCTCCTCGTACAGCCGCTGGATGGCCGCCACGCGGGCGCTGTTCGCACCCGCCTGCGCCACGATGGCCTGCAGGAAGAACGCGATCCAGCCGTCCCAGTCGCCCTCGGCCGAGATCGCCTTCAGCCGCTGGTAGTACTCTTCGCGGTGCGCCTCTAGATACTCGGACAGGTAGAACATGGGCTGCGACAAAGCCCGCTTCTGGAACAGGAACAGCGGGATCAGGATGCGGCCGATGCGCCCGTTGCCGTCCTTGAACGGGTGCAGCAACTCGAACTGCGCATGTACCACCGCCGTCTGCATCAGGAAGTCGGCGTCATCACTGTCCAGGTAGCGTTCCCAGGCCTGCAAGTGATCGGGCAGTTGCACCGGGTTGGGCGGCACGAAGCTGGCCTGCTCGATGGGACAGCCGTGCTTGCCGATCCAGTTCTGGTCTTTGCGGAACTCACCGGGCGTCTTGTCCTGCCCGCGCACGCTGTTCATCAGGATGCGGTGCAGCTCGCGCACGAAGGCCAGGCGGATCGGATAGTCCTTCAGCTGCTCCCGCGCGGCGTAGAGCGCCGCCCGGTAGTTGGAAATCTCCTGGATATCCTGGAACTTCGTGCCATCCTTCAACAGCCCGGCCTCCTGCTCCAACACCTCGTCCACCGTGGCTTGCGTGCCTTCGATCTTTGACGACAGCACCGCTTCCTGCGTGGTCAGCGGCGAGAGCATCACCGCCGGGTTGGGGATGCCCTGAAGCAGGCCGTCGTAGCGCGCCAGCGCCGCGTTGGCCTGGCCCACCAGCGGCAGCAGGCGGCGCCAGTCCAGAGCGGTCAGCGGCAGGGCATTGGGTTCGTAGGGTTGCATCGCCACACTCCGCTCAGATGCACTTCACTTCGGTGGCGGGCGACAGCAGCTTGAAGATCTGCTCCACATTGATCTTGGCGGCACTGTCGGCGAAGCCGGCGTCACGGAACACGGCGCGCAGCGGCTTGTGCGTGGCCAGTGTCTTCACGAAGGCTTCGTCGATGCGGCCATTGGCGACGAAGCAGGCGGCCAGCGCGTTAACGTCGACGAAGAGCACCTCGCGGCCCTGGATCGCCTCGCGGGTGATGGGCAGGGCGAGGTCGACCCCCCAGTCCAGCATGACCTGGAAAAGCAGGTCTTCAGGAGTGCGGTCGGACTTGATGTTATCGGTGAAGCCTTCGAGCGCGCCTTGGTTGACCGCGTCCGGGGCGTAGAACACGTCAGCCATATTGGACGAGTCGATCTTGAGTACGCGGAAGCCCAAGTCAATCTTGTCTCCTTCGGGCTGCGCCCGAAGTTCAGCGGCGACATTCCGGATCCGCCTCAGACCCATCTGCAGGATCGACGCCATCTCCGGCTCGGGCGTCGGAAGCGGCTCGTCGATCTGCACTCCCACGAAGCGGCGATTGCCACCGTCTTCAGCGTTCTGCTTGAGGACCGCGTGGGCTGTGGTGGCGCTGCCGCTGAAGAAGTCCAATACGATGTCGCCATCGTTTGGATGACTGGCAAGTTGCAGCACCCGTTGAAGCAGTTCCACGGGCTTGACTGAGTTCAGGACGTTCTCGGTGTTCTGAAACTGGACGTACTTGAGCAGCGTCTTCTTCGCGTCCTGCGTGTGACCTACTTCGTCATAAAACCAAAGCGTCTGCGGCACTCGACCTTGCTTCACCTCGGACAAGAAGCGCTTGAGACGAGGCATGTTGTCGCCATCGGCGCCCCACCAGATCCGTTTGTCTGCGTTGAGCTTGTCGAAGGTCTCCTTGCTGAAGCGCCAGTAACTGCCTCTTGGAGGGCCTTCGATGACGCGACCCGATGGGCAAGTAAGCGGATACAGGCCCGCGTCATAGCGATTCCGCGCCGCTAGGTCACCAGATGTCCACGGACCTCTGGGATCGTTGTCCGGGTTATTGTAGCGAGACAACATCTCGTCCGTTTGAGGAAGCATGCGTGGCGCCCAGGAGTCGCCTTGCTTCGCATAGACCATGATGTAGTCGTGGTCCTCAGAGAACCAACGAGCGCTGTTCTTCGGCGCAAAGACCTTTTGCCAGATGATCTGGGCGACAAAGTTGCTCTCGCCAAATACCTCGTTGCAGAGCTTCCGCAGGTTGTCTACTTCGTTGTCGTCGATCGAGATGAAGATGACGCCGTCTTCCTTCAGCAGGTTTCTGGCGAGCCTCAGCCGCGCGTACATCATGCTGAGCCAATCCGAATGGAATCGTCCATTGGCCTCGGTATTGGCTACCAGCCGACCACCTGCGGCATCGGTCTGATTCGATTGGCGCAAATAGCTCTCAACATCGTCACTGTAGTCGTCGTCATAGATGAAGTCTCGGCCGGTGTTGTACGGCGGGTCGATGTAGATCAACTTCACCTTGCCGAGATAAGCCTCCTGCAGTAGCTTCAGCGCATCAAGGTTGTCCCCCTCGATGAACAGGTTCTTTGTGGTGTCGAATTCCGCACTCGCATCACGGCACGGCCGCAGCGTCTTGGCGATTGGCGCATTCGCCGTCAGCAGCGCCTCTCGTTTGCCCGGCCAGTTCAGCTGATACCGCTCCTGCGGCCCCTCCACCAGCGTGCCGGACAGTTCCTGACGCAGCAGGTCGAAGTCCACCGCCAGCCGCACGGCACCACCCTCGCCCTTCGCCTCGGTCACACAGCCGGGAAACAGCTCGCGCAGGCGTGCGATGTGGTCCTGCGTGAGGTCGGGCGAATGCATCTTCAGTTTGTCCATCGTCTTCTTGGTAGCTGCCGCTGAGCATATCGGCTCAGCGGCGCAGGTCCTCCAGGTCAGTCTGGAGCCGGCGCAGGTCGGCATTGATCGCGACCTTGCGGTTGAACTGCCTTTCCTTCTCGAGCTTCGCAGCCGTCTTGTCGGCCTCGCGCTGCTTGGCCGCCAGCGCATCCAGCCTTGCCACATGCTCGGACAAGGTCTCGTGCGGCCTGGCGGGTAGCGGCAGCAAGGCGCGCAGCAACTGCTCGTACAGGCCGCCCAAGTGCAGCGCCACGGGCATGGCGCCGCGCTCGGCACTGTCGGCCAGCCAGCCACTGGCAAAGTAGTCGCTCAGCACCCACCGGCTGGCATCGGCTTCACTCGGGCGTTTGTGGCAGGCCACCACCTGCGTGCGGCCTGCATGCGCCAGCTCGAAGAGGATCGGGAACTGCACCGCCTGGTCGATGGCGCGCAGCACGTCGAAGCTCAGTTCCGGAGTCTTCAGCTGGATGCCGAAGACCTGGATCTCAGGCACCGCAGGCCGTGCCGGCAGGTTTATGGTCTCGGGCGCCAGCTTGAACTGCCAGACAATCTGCTCCACCTGCTGCACGAACAGGTTCTTCAGCCGCGTGCCGGCGTGGCTGCGCGCGTAGAGCTTGCTCTTGGGCAGCGTGCGACCAAGCGCCGCCTGCGGCGGGTAACTGACGAACGCCGGGTGCTCGAAGGCGGCGTGCGACGCAGCGCGTGCGGCGGAGCCGGTCATCCGCCCTCCTGGATGACGAGGAAGGTGATCAGCTCGAAGTCGTCGAGCCCGGCAATGGCGTTGACGAGCGCCGTGGTCCGGCCACCGGTGAACAGGCTGTCCAGGTCCTTCTCTTCCTTCACCTGGATCATCGAGCGGATGGCCTGGCCTAGCAGATCGCTGTAGGCCTGCATCTGCCGGCCATCGGCCGTTTCCCGGTTGAAGAGGCGGCAGGCCTCGCGCATCGGCTGGCTTTGCCCCTTGCAGGCCGAGCGCACCAGGTCCAGCAGTCGCTTGACTTCGCTGTGGTCGTGGATCACCTCGCCCAGGCGGCTGATGTAGACGAGGTAGTACGGGTGCAGGCGGTTGTGGTCATTGACGTTGACGCCGTTGTGGCGGTTGCGCAGCGTGAAGATCACGCCGGGCAGCAGGCCCAGCTCGGGCTGCGCCGGCACCACGGCGTGCATGCCGTTGGGTGTGTGAGCCAGCTCGCCATGTTCCTTCACGTAGTTCAGCAGGTCCATGCGGAAGTCGTTCAGGCCCAGGTCCGTGATCGAGACGCCGGTCTTCACGTCTTCCAGCTCGATCACTTCCTCCTGCAGGCGGCGCAGCTGCTCCTTGCGGTACGACACGTCGTTGGCCTGTGCCGATAGGACGTTGTCGTCGCCGGTGGCGGTGACATCGGCAATCATCATCCGGCTCTCGACGCGCTCCTTGAGGTTGATGTACTCGTCCAGCGAGATGTCGGGCCAGTAGTTGACGAGCTGGATGATCTTGTTCGGCGAGCCGATGCGATCCACGCGGCCGAAGCGCTGAATGATGCGCACCGGGTTCCAGTGGATGTCGTAGTTGATGACATAGTCACAATCCTGCAAGTTCTGGCCTTCGGAGATGCAGTCAGTGCCGATCAGCAGGTCGATTTCGTTCAACTCGCCGGGCAGCACGTCTGCCCGCTGTTTCGACCGCGGGGAGAAGAGGGTCAGCAGCTCCTGGAAGTCATAGCCAGCCTGCAGCGTGGATGCGGGCCTGTCCTTGCCGGTGACCTTGGCGCTGTGCAGGCGCAGGCGCTGCAGCAGCTCGGGCGCCAGGTTGGCGTAGAGGTAGTCGGCCGTGTCGGCGAAGGCCGTGAAGATCAGCACTTTGCGGTTGCCCGGGTTGATGGGCTGGCCGATCTTGCCCAGCACGTGGGCTTTCAGGTGCTGGAGCTTGGCGTCTTCCTGCGGCGTCACCTGGTCCATGGAGGCCAGCAGCGCTTCGATGAGCTTCAAGTCTTCGGTGAGCTCGTGTTCCCAGCGCGGCAGGTCCATGTCGGCCAGGCTGATCTTGATCTTTCCGCCCACGGCATCCGAGCCCGTACCGCCCAGGTCGTGGAGATCGGGCAGGTCGTCGTCTTCCGGGTCGAGGTCGGAGAAAGCGTCGGTGAAATCCGCCACGCTGGCGGCGCGGCCGTCCTTCTTGAACGCATGGATGCGCGCCAGCGTGCCCGTGTGGTTGCTGCGCAGCGACCGCAGCGTCAGCCTGAACGGATGCACCGAGCTTTCCAGACGCTTGAGCAGGTTCACCGTCATCAGGGCTTGCAGGCTCTGCTCGCGGTCGATCTGCCGTAGCTTGCCGCCGCCACTGGACACCTTGGTGTCGTACATCGCCTCGTACTTCTTCAGCCGGCTGGGCAGGATGTAGCTCAGCGGCGCGTACACCGCCAGCTTCAGGCGCGACAGGTGGCTGAAGATGTCGTTGAAACCCATCACGTCGCTGCGGTGAGTGATGGGGCAGTGGTACGACAGCGGCTTGCATCGCTCCGGAAACTGGCCGATCTCCGACGTGTCGTAGAAGGTCTGGATGTGCTTGCGGGAGCGCGCGATGGTCACGCTGTCCAGCAGCTCGAAGAAGTCGAAGTCCAGCGCGTCGAGGATGGCGCGGGCCGTACGCTCCTCAACGGGCAGCTTGCTCCAGGTGTTGAAGGCCGCCTGGGCGTGGCGGAAGATCTCTTCGACCGACTTGCCGGTGCGCAGCTTCTTGCTCAGGTTCTCGGAGTCGCCTTCGTAGGCCAGTGCCAGCTGGTTACGCAAGTCGTTGAAGCGGTTGTTCACCGGGGTGGCCGACAGCATCAGCACCTTGGTCTTGACGCCTTGCTTGATGACCTGGTTCATCAGCTTCTGGTAGCGCGTCTCCCGCTCCTTGAAGACATCGTTGTTGCGGAAGTTGTGCGACTCGTCGATGACGACGAGGTCGTAGTTGCCCCAGTTCACGCGGTTCAGCGCGGTGCCGAAGGACTCACCGCTGGTTCGGCTCAAGTCGGTGTGGCACAGCACGTCGTAGCTGAAACGGTCCTTCGCGAAGAGGTTGGTCTTGAGGTTGTGGTTGAAGGTGAGCCAGTTGTCGGCCAGCTTCTTGGGGCACAGCACCAGCACCGACTTGTTGCGCAGCTCGTAGTACTTGACGACGGCCAGCGCAGTGAAGGTCTTGCCCAAGCCCACGCTGTCGGCCAGGATGCAGCCGCTGTAGGTCTCGAGCTTGTTGATGATGCCGGTGGCAGCGTCGCGCTGAAAGTTGAAGAGCTTCTGCCAGATCAGCGTGTTCTGGTAGCCGGTGCGGTCGTTGGGCAGCACGTCTTCGTCCACGTCGCCCAGGAACTCGTTGAAGATGTTATAGAGCATCAGGAAGTAGATGCTCTCGGGCGAGTTCTCCTGATAGACCGTGGCGATGTGGTCGACGATGGCCGTCGTCACGTCTTCGACCTTCTCGACGTCGTTCCAGATCTGATCAAAGAGCTGGAGGTAGGTCGCCGTGAACGGCGGCTCGTCCATCTTGTTGACGAGGTTCGAGACGGCGTTGCCGGGCTGGTAGCCGAGGTCTACGGCAGTGAAGCCATGCAGAGGCAGGTAAACCGTTCGTGCGTCCGGCGCGTCGCCTGCTTCGACGCAAGCGAACGGCTGCATTGGTGCCTGCGTGCGGTTGGACATGAAGCGCGCCTTGCGGCATAACCAGTCGGCGCACTCCCGCGCGATGGCGCGCTGGGTCAGCTTGTTTCGCAAGTGGATCTCGAACTCACTTCCGTACAGGCTACGCTCGCGGTTGAGCTTGGGGATGTGGAATTCCTTGCGCTCCTTACGGATCTTGTCGGTTACTTCCTCGGCTACGAAAGTTGGAGAGGTGAAGATAAATCGTAGTTCCTCGATCGCCTCGAACTCCTCCTTTAGTGCTTCGAAGGCGTAGATGGAGAAGCAAGAGGCCGCGACCCTCAGCCGCACTCCGGGATTCAAGGTCTGCTTGAGATCATCACCGAGCAATCGGCTGATGTTGTCGATCAACTCCATACTGTTTCGGTCCGCGATCTGCTGCCGCAAGGTGACCTTCAGGCGACCCGGCAGATTTCCACCTGCGCGTGACGGACTGGATTTCGCCTCCGCTCTGGGACGTTGTTGGCGGGGCGACTGGGCCGACGCATCGATGCGTGGCCTTTGCCGGCATCTGCCAAGGTGGCCTCTATTGCCACGCGTTCGATTGCTTCGCGTTCCTGCCGCTGCGCCACGTAGATCAGCCTCGAACCCATGCGACCCTCCCTCTAGCCTAAGGCAACCTCGGGCCTGCGATACACACTGTTGCTGAAAGTCCTCGCTCGAACCGTACCCCAGTTAGGCATTTGATTCGATCGCTTGACTCAATTCCTGCGCGGCGTTCCACCGGCCAGACCGGTTCGAATACGTTCTCTGGCGACTCAACTGAGGGTTGCTTCTGGTCGGAGTTGCCGTCACCACCCACTGATAACTTGCGTCCAGGGTGTGCTTTGTAGCGCTAGCGGACTATCGGGTTGGAGAGCAGGCGAGGTGAGTGCGCGCAATCGCGGACGCGGGCCACCGCACCACAGGTCATCCGCGCGACGACGGAGTAACCCACGGGCCACGCACGGGCCACAAATGGGCCACCCACGGGCCACAAACCATCGTCGGGGATTTCGACCAGACAAAGACCGATCGAAACTCCTCGGTCCCTCAACCACTTGATTGGCGCGCCCGGCTGGGATCGAACCAGCGACCCCTGGCTTCGGAGGCCAGTACTCTATCCACTGAGCTACGGGCGCGATGTGGCAGACGTGAAGGCCGCGAAGAATACCCGGTTTTGTCGGCGCCGTCCACGGAGCGGGCAGCGCCGGGGCTTCCTTTCCCTATATAATTCAACGCTTTGACAAACCAGGATTGCGTGAATGAGCGCCGACGAACACGAGAGTCCCATCAAGACCCCGCGACAGTTGATCACCGTGGTGGTCCTGGCCTTCGTCGTGCCGATCCTGGTCATCGTGCTGCTGGTCAAGTTCGTGGGCAGCACCACGCGTGCGGGCGCGGGTGCGGATGCGATGACACCCGAGGCAATCGAGGCGCGGATCGCGCCGGTGGCCGGTTTCGAGCTGCGTGCGGGCGGTGGCTCGGCGCCGCTGCGGGCGGGTGATGCGGTCTACAAGGCGCAGTGCGGGACCTGTCATGCGGCCGGTGTCGCCGGTGCGCCGAAGGTGGGTGACAACGCGGCCTGGGCACCTCGGATCAAGACCGGCTACGACGCGTTGCTGACCTCTGCGCTGAAGGGCAAGGGTGCGATGGCCGCGCAGGGTGGCGGCGAGTACCAGGACGCGGAGATCGGCCGCGCGATCGTCTACATGGTCAACCAGTCCGGCGGCAAGATGGACGAGCCGAAGGCGCCGGCCGCTGGTGATGCGAAGGCCGATGCGGCCGCGGCGCCTGCGCCCGCTGCGGCGGCCCCTGCACCATCCGCTGCACCGGCACCGGCTGCTGCCGCTGCCGCCGCGGTGGCCGCGGCCACACCCAAGCCCGCAGCGGCACCCGCCCCCGCGGCCGAGGCACCGAAGCAGGCCGCCGCCGGCAACGGCAAGGCGATCTACGACGGCGCCTGCATGGCCTGCCACGCGGCCGGGGTTGCCGGTGCGCCGAAGTTCGGTGACAAGGCGGCCTGGGCACCGCGGCTCGCCTCCGGTGAGGATGCGCTGGTCGCCTCGGTGATCAAGGGCAAGGGTGTGATGCCGGCTCGTGGCGGCAGTGCCGCAAGTGATGCGGACATCAAGGCCGCGGTCGAGTACATGATCGCGGCGGCCAAGTAGTCGTTGCTTGCCGGCCGCCCGCGGGGCGGTGATGATTCGCGAACGGGCGGCCGGGTGACGGTCCGCCCGTTTCGTTTCAGCACGGCCGCGTCGTTGTCTAACGCGCCCGCTTCGTCACTTCTCGGCGAGTGGTGCCGGCTTGACCAGCATCGCCTTCAGTCGCCCGAGCCGCTCGCGGGCTGCATCCCCGGTGACCGTGGTCCGGCCGGCGGTGCTGGGTGACAGGCCCATCTCCTCGATGAAACGCGACGGGGTGCAGCCGAGTTTTTCCTTCGCGCGGCGTCGTGCCTGGCACCAGGACAGGGTCAGCGTCCGCTGCGCGCGGGTGACCGCGACGTACATCAGCCGCCGCTCCTCTTCGATCCGGGCACTGATCGCGTCGGCATCGGGGGGGTCGCCCTCGTCGTCGTCGATCGAGCCGCGGTGCGGCAGGATGCCTTCCTCGCAGCCGACGACGAACACGTGCGGGAACTCCAGTCCCTTGGCGGCGTGGATCGTGGTCAGCCGCACCGCGTCGACATCATCGTTGTCGCGGTCCAGTTGGGACAGCAGCGAGATCGCCTGCGCCTGCTGCAGCAGTGTCGAGCCGTCCTCTTCCGCGCGGCGACGGATCCAGCCGGTGAAGTCCTCGACGTATTGCCAGCGCTGGGTCGCGGTCTTGTCGTCGTGCAGCCCGAACAGGTGCTCGCGGTAGTCGATCGCGCGCACCAGGTCATCGATCACCTGGCCGGCGGGCTCGCGGGCGGCGCGCCAGGCGATCCGGTTGATGAACTCGCCGAAGCGTTGCAGCGGCTCGAGCTGGCGCGGGCCTAGCCGGGTCTGTGCGCCGGTCTCGAACAGCGCGGCGAACATCGACACGTGCCGCTGGCCGGCGTATTCACCGAGCGCCTGCAGCGTGGTCGTGCCGATGCCGCGTTTGGGGGTGGTGACCGCGCGGATGAACGCCGGGTCGTCGTCGTCGTTGGCGATCAGCCGCAGGTACGCGAGCAGGTCGCGGATCTCGGTGCGTTCGAAGAACGACTGGCCACCGGAGAGCACGTAGTCGATCTTCTCCTTCCTCAGCGTCTGTTCGATCACCCGCGCCTGGTGGTTGCCGCGATAGAGCACCGCGAAGTCGGACCACTTGGCCTGGCGCTCGAAGCGGGCGGCGCTGATCCGCATGACGATCGATTCGGCTTCTTTTTCGTCGTCCTCGCAGGCGACCACGGTCACCGGGTCACCGACGCCGTGGGCCGACCAGAGCTTCTTCTCGTGCAGCTTCGGGTTCTTGCCGATCAGCGCGTTGGCCACGCCCAGGATCGTGTTGCTCGAGCGGTAGTTCTGCTCGAGTTTGATCACCTTCAGCTCCGGATAGTCGGTCTGCAGCCGGCGCAGGTTCTCCAGCGTCGCACCGCGCCAGCCGTAGATCGACTGGTCGTCGTCGCCGACCGCGGTGAACGCGGCGCGCGGGCCGACCAGCAGTTTCAGCAGCTCGTATTGGGTGGCGTTGGTGTCCTGGTATTCGTCGACCAGCAGGTAGCGCAGTTTGCCGCGCCAGCGCGCGAGCGCCTCCGGATGGTCGCGCAGCAGTTGCACCGGGCGCAGGATCAGGTCGTCGAAGTCGACCGCCTGGTAGGCGGCCAGCGTCGCCGCGTAGTCGCGGTAGGCGTGGGCGGTGGCGATATTGGCGGCGGCGATGTTGGCGGCGACGCCCGGGGCGGCGCTGCCCTGGGTCCCGATCGCGGCATCCGGGTCGACCATCGCGTTTTTCCACAACGAGATCGTGTGCTGGACCGCGCGGGCGGCCTTGCGGTCGGTGGTGCCCAGCGCCTGCGTGATGATGCCCAGCGAATCGTCCGCGTCCAGGATCGAGAAGTTGCGCTTGAGCCCGGCGGACTCGCCTTCGGCCCGCAGGATCTGCATGCCCAGCGAGTGGAACGTGCAGACCGTGGGCCGGGCCCGGCTCTCCAGCTTGATCAGCGAGCCCAGCCGCGATTCCATCTCGCGGGCGGCCTTGTTGGTGAACGTGATCGCGGCGATCGATTCCGGCGCGTGGCCGGCACCGACCAGCGCGGCGATCTTCTGCGTGATCACCCGGGTCTTGCCGCTGCCGGCGCCGGCGATCACCAGGCACGGGCCGTCGCGGTAACGGATCGCCTCCCGCTGCGCGGGGTTGAGGGTGTTGCTCATCGAGGGGGTGGGTCGAGCCGACCTAGATTTCCAACGGATCGACTTCGATCTGCCATCGAACCTTCGACCGCGACTGGCGCATCGGCGTGATCCATCGTTCGAGCAGCGCCTGCAGGGCCTTGCGGGACGCGGATTCTAGCAACAACTGCGCGCGTTCCTTGCCGGCGATGCGGGCGATCGGCATCGGCACCGGATCGTAGAGCCGCACGTCCGCGCCGAGGCTCGCGGCGATCTCGCGTGCGGCATCGCGGGCTTGGCCGAGAAAACCCAGTGCATCGGCGATCGCGTCGGCCTCGGCCCGCAGCAGTGCCTGGTACATGAACGGTGGCAGGTTCATGCCGCGCCGGTCCTCGAGCTGCTGGTCGGCGAAGCCGGCGTAGTCGTGCCGGCACAGGTACTCGAACAGCGGATGGTCCGGGTACCGGGTCTGGATCAGCACCTCGCCTTGGCGGGCCTGGCCGCCGGCGCGACCGGCTCGTCCGGCGACCTGGGTCAAGGTCGCGAACAATCGTTCCGGCGCGCGGAAGTCGGAACTGAACAGGCCCGCGTCCGCATCGACGACCACCACCAGCGTCAGCCGTTCGAAGTCGTGGCCCTTGGCCAGCATCTGCGTGCCGACCAGCAGGTCGACCTCGCCGGCCCGCGCCGCGTCGATCACCGCTTCGGCCGCGCCGCGGCGACGGGCGACGTCGCGATCGAGCCGCGCGATCCGGGCCTGCGGGAACAGTTGCGCCAGGCCTTCTTCGATTCGTTGGGTGCCACGACCGAGGGCCTGCAGGTCGATGTTGCCGCAGGTCGGGCAGGTGCGCGGCACCGTGGTCTCGAGTGCGCAGTGATGGCAGACCAGCCGGTATCGCGACGGGGTGCCGGCTCGCGAGGCGCCGCTCCGATGCAGCACGCGGTATGCGGAACACGCGTCACACGCGGACAACCAGCCGCAGGCCTCGCAGCACAACACCGGCGCGTAGCCGCGGCGGTTGATGAAGACCAGCGCCTGTTCGGACCGGGCGAGGGTCTCGGCGATCGCCTGTCGCGCCGGTGAAGTAAGTCCCTGCTCCTGTGGATGGCCGCGCAGCGGCTGGATCCGGATCGAGGGCAGCGAGGCGCCGGTCGCGCGTTCGGTCAGGCTCAGCAGCCGGTAGCGGCCGGCCCGTGCGCGGCCCCAGCTCTCCAGGCTCGGGGTGGCCGAGCCGAGCACGACCGGCACCTTGCACTCGGCGGCGAGCACGATTGCCAGGTCACGCGCCGAGTAGTGCACCCCTTCCTGCTGCTTGTACGACGCGTCGTGTTCCTCGTCGACGACGATTGCGGTCAGTGCCGGCAGCGGCGTGAGCACCGACAGCCGGGTGCCGATCACCAGCCGGGCCTCGCCGCGCGCGGCGGCGAGCCAGGCGGCGGCGCGTTCACCATCGGCGACATCGCTGTGCAGGATCGCGATCGGATGGCGGCCGAGCCGCGCCTTCAGTTGTGCCGACAGTTGCGGGGTCAGCGCGATCTCCGGCACCAGCATCAGCACCTGGCCGGTCGGATCGCGGTCGAGCAGTTGTTCGATCCAGCGCAGGTAGACCTCGGTCTTGCCGCTGCCGGTGATGCCGTGGAGCAGGAAGACCGCGAAGCCGCGCTCGGCGGACAACGTGTCGAGCGCCTGCTGCTGTTCGACGGTCAGTTCGGGGGCGGCCTTCTTGTCACCAACCTCGTTGCCGCGTTTGCCGTCGCTGTCGCCGCTGCTGTCGCCCCCGCTCTTGCCACTGCCCTCGCCGCTGCGCTCGCTGCCGCGCTGAACGGCCGCGCGTCGTTCGACCTCGAAGCGTCGGGTCGCGCGGGTGAACGGTGAACCCCGCGTGCCGGTGACTGACCCGTTGCGCAGCAGCTTCGGCAACGTCGGCACCAGCACTTCACCGAGGCTGCGATGGTAATAACCGGCGGCGAAGCGCGCGAGTTCGAGCCAGCCGCGTGGTGCGAGTGGCACTTCGTCGAGGACACGGATGATCGGTCGTGTGCGTTCGGCGACTGCGCTGGTGTCGACGATGTCGACGATCACACCGACACGTCGACCCTGGCTCCACGGCACCAGCACCCAACGTCCGGGGACCGCCAGCGACACCGCTTCCGGCGGCAGCTGGTAGTCGAAGTGATCACCGATTGGCATATCCAACGCGACCTGTGCATACAGGTCCGGCACCGCCGGCGAGGCTGCCGCCTGTGTCCGTTTATCAGGTTCTACTTGAAGTTTGGACACTAATTGTTAGCCGGGTCGACACTTTTCCGGATCGTGCACAGACCCTGTGGACAATTCTGTGGCCAACTGTGCCCGCAGCGTCCGGCCAAACCGGCGAACCCCAGGCAGTTACCGAGTGATACATTTTTCGACACGGTTTTCCTGAGAATTCTCAATGGCTTACGACGAGGCGTCGTGCGCTCCGCCGGTTCGGATGCTGCACCGCGGCACCCGAGCCTTTATGTTGATAACTACCTTCGGGAACAGCCGCAGAGCAAGCAAATTCGGGCCTCGGCGAGCCCCGAAAAACCGTGACATCCGGAAAAGTCAGTACCCACTGTCACAATGCCGTCCGAAGGCGCCGGCTATGCGAATGGACGGTCTCGACCAAGGCTGCGACGTTGTCCGGCGGGGTGAACTGCGAGATGCCGTGGCCGAGGTTGAACACGTGGCCGTGGCCTGTGCGGGGTGCACCATGATCATCGAGCAGGCGGATCGCTTCGGCACGGACCTGGTCGGGTCCGGCCATCAGCACCATCGGATCGAGGTTGCCCTGCAGTGCGCAGCGCGCGCCGATCCGATCGCGGGCTCGACCCAGCCCGATCGTCCAGTCCAGGCCGACCGCATCACAGCCGATGTCGGCGATCTGTTCGAGCCACGGCCCGCCACCTTTGGTGAAGACGATCACCGGCACGTCGGCCTTCGTGCCATCGGCTTCGACCCGATGACGCGTCAGCTTCGACACGACCGTGCGGAGGTAGTCGAGTGAAAACGCCTGGTACGCACCGTCGGCGAGCACACCACCCCAGGAATCGAAGATCATCACCGTCTGCGCGCCGGCTTCGATCTGTGCGTTCAGGTAGTCGGCGACCGCGGTCGCGTTGACTGCCAGGATCCGGTGCAGCAGGTCCGGGCGGGCGTAGAGCATCGTCTTGATCGCGCGGAAGTCGTCGCTGCCGCCGCCTTCGACCATGTAGCAGGCGAGTGTGAACGGGCTGCCGGAAAAGCCGATCAGTGGCACCCGGTCGGCCAGTGCCCCGCGGATCGTGCGCACCGCGTCCATCACGTAGCGCAGTTCCGCGCTCGGATCCGGCGCGGCCAGCTTCGCGACCGCGGCCTCGTCACGCACCGGGCGCTCGAACTTCGGCCCTTCCCCTTCGGCGAAATACAGGCCCAGGCCCATCGCATCGGGCACGGTCAGGATGTCCGAGAACAGGATCGCCGCATCCAACGGGAACCGGTCGAGCGGCTGCAGCGTGACCTCGCAGGCCAGCTCCGGCGTCTTGCACAACGCGAGGAAGTTGCCGGCGCGTTTGCGGGTCGCGTTGTACTCCGGCAGGTAACGGCCGGCCTGGCGCATCAGCCAGATCGGGGTGTAGTCGGTCGGCTCGCGCCGCAGCGCCTTCAGGAAGACATGTTCTTTTGGGGTCGGCATCTTTGGCTCGGATCACGGGGCATCGTCGATGTCGTCCAACGCCCGCGCGGTCGGTGACAGGAATTCCATGTGATAGGTGACCACGGCGATCACCACGCTGCCGCCCAGCAGCAGCCACGGATTGATCAGCCACAGCAGCAGCGGGACCGAGAAATAGTACGCCCGCAGCCCCTGCGAAAAGTTGATCCCGGCCAGTTCGTTGAGTCGCGAGGCCTTCTCGAGCAGGTGCTGCGATCGGGCCCGCATCCGCTCGCTGGCCGCACGGACCGCCTCGGTCTCCTGCGTCGTGGAGGTGGCGATCATGTTGCCGGCGGACACGTCGGACTTGGAGATCCCGGGCGGGAACGCGCCGACCAGGATGTTCACCAGGTTGAACTGGCGCAGCGCCCAGGTGAACCGGAAGAACGCGTAGACGAAGACCAGGGTCAGCGCGAGGGCCTTGATCTCGAGCAGCTGCTGCGAGGCCCGCGAGGCGAACGGCAGCGACTGCAGCACCTCGGTGCTTTTTTCGAGGGTGCCCAGCAGTGCGAACAGGCCGCCGACCACCAGCAGTGTGGTCGACGAGAAGAAGGTCGCGCTTTGCATCAGGTTGCCGACCAGCGCCGCGTCGGTCATCCGCAGTTCGCGTTCGAACGCCTCGCGCATCCAGGTGCGGCGAAGCGGTGCGACCGAACCCTGCAGGTTCGGGCGACGGTCGACCAGGCGATTCGAGATCCACTGGTACATGATCCAGATCACCAGCCAGGCCGCCAGGCCGATCAGGTCGACCTTGGTCAGGAAGTCCATCATCCGTCGGTCTCCAGCGCCTCGATTCTATCGGCCGGCAGCACCGTGATCCCGTCGGGTGAGCGCTGCAGCGCGAGGATCACGCGCCGGGCGATCTGTTCGGAGGTCTGGTGCGGGATCGACCGGGGCAGCATCAGCAGTTGCAGGCTCAGGTAGACGTGGACGACCCGCTGCAGCCAGTTGCCGCCGGCCTTCGCGTCGGTGGCCACCGGCCGGGTGATCACCAGCCGCTGCAGCGGCAGCCGGCTGAGCGCGAGTTCGAGTTCGTTGCCCAGCGCCCGATGGAAGCTGCCGAGCTGTTGCCAGGCCGGGGTCGGGCTGATCAGCAGCAGTCGCTTGGCGCCGCGGGCGGCTGCGTGTTCGGCGATGCGCAGGCAGTTGCCGGTATCGACCAGCACGAACGGTGCATCACGCCCGTGGAACGATCGCGACGAGCCGGCGTCCGGTGACGACAACGACAGGTAGACGTCGTCGAGTTCGGGCAGCGCATCGATGTCGGCCAGCGACAGGTGCCGGATGCCCAGTGCCATTGGTGATTCGGCCAGCGCGACCACCTCGTGGTAGCCACCACGCGACAGCACCGCGTTCAGCAACGCCTCGCCGAGCCGGCCGACGGCGCCGGCGACCAGCGCGACCGTCACGTCGGCCGCTTCACCGCGGGGGCACGCAGCATCAGCGTCTGGTCACCGCGCAGGCGGAAGCGGAACACCAGGTCCAGTTCGCTGCCCGAGGGTGCGCTGTTGGTGTCGATCAGGAACACGACACAGTCGTTGGCCGACGAATACCGGAACTCGACACTGACCGCGACCTCGCCGTTGGACATCCAGACATCGTCGAACGGATCGGCCGCGAGCACCAGCGGCAGCAGCAGGATCAGCGGCGCGACCGCGAGTGCGGCCAACGTCGGATCGGCCGCCCGATCGATCAGCCGCGCGACACCGAACAGCGCCGAGGCACCGCGCGAATCGAGCCAGCCGGTGAACTCGGTGCTGCCGTCGCTGCAGGCGCGCACCGAAGCGGCCGACGACGAGCCGACGAGCTGCGTGTCGAACGACCACGGCTGGTCGTTGGCGCGCAGCTCGATCGGGATCACCTTCAGTTCGCGCGCGAGCACCCGCGACTCGGCCTCGGCGATCACCTCCGAGGAACTGCCGCCGCCACCGCCGCAGGCACCCAGCGTGAGCAACAGCGTGGCCACGACCACCGCGCGTTTCATCCCGGTCCCCCGATGCCGCCGGCACCGGCCGGCAGGGCATTGTAAAAGGGGTGGCCGCGGTCGACCGGGGTCAGTGTGCGTTGAACGCGCCGCTGCCGAGCAGTGCCCGGTAGATCGTGTTGGCCGCCTTCTGTGCGCCGCTCAGCCGCCAGTGCAGCTTGTCGGTGAAGTCCGATGCGGTGAATCCCGAAGTCGCGATGTCGGCGAGGAACAGCGGATCGTTGTTGCTTGCGTACGCGAGCCGGCGCGCGGTCTCGTTCAGCCGCTGGTAACGCGGCAGCGTCGAGATCGTCTGGCCCTCGGTCAGTCCCTGCAGCGGCGCCAGCGTCGCCAGGATCAGCTTCGCGTTCGGTTTCATCTGCCGCACCGTGTTGACGAAGTTCTGGTACTCGATGCCGGGGTCGACCGGACTCCAGTTCACGCTGTTCCAGCCGAACGCCAGGATGATCACGTCCGGGTTGACGCCGCCGTGCAGGATCGAGGGCAGTCGCTCGTACAGGTTGTACGAGGTCGGGCCGGGGCCGATCGTGATGCCCGGATACCCCTCGTGATGCGGATCACCGCCGGAGGATGGCGTCAGCGCGAGTGAGCCGACGAAGTCGGCGACATGGCCGCCGGCCGAGATCATCTGCTGCAGCGGGCCGCGATACGAACGAAAGCCGGTGGGCGCCCCCTCCTGGCCCATCGTGATCGAATCACCGAGCGCCATGATCTTGATCGCGCGACCGGGCGTGGCTGCGGCGGTGGGTGCGGCCACCGGGGCCACGACCGGCGCCGGTGCGACGGCGACCGGGGCGGGGGTGGGTGCGGGTGTGGCGACGGGAGCGGGGGTGGCGACGGGTGATGCGACCGGTGCCGGTGTGGCGACCGGTGCGGGGGTCATGACCGGTGCAACGGCCACCGGTGCGGGATTTGCGACTGGTGCCGGCGTTGCGACTGGTGCCGGCGTTGCGACTGGTGCCGGCGTTGCGACTGGTGCCGGCGTTGCGACCGGTGAAGGCGTTGCGACCGGTGTCGGCGTTGCCACCGGTGCGGATGATGCCTCCGGGTTGACCACCGCGACCGGTGCGGATGCAGCCGGCTCGGGTGTCGCGGCCACCGGTGCATCGGTGGTGGCAGGTGCCGCGGCCACCGGCGCCGGTGTCGCGGCGGGTGCGGGTGTTGCCTCCGGTGTTGTCGCAACCGGTGTCGTTGCTTCGACCGGCACGACCACCGGTGTCGTGGTGGCCGTGCTCTCGGGTGTGGTGCCTGCGGCTGGTGCGGGCGTTGGTGCCGGATCGGAAGAGGCCGATACCGAGGCATCGGAGATTGCGGTCGGCTGGCTTCCGCCACCGCCGCCGCCGCAGGCGGCGAGCATCAGTGTGGCCCAGAGTGCGGTGAAGGTCGGAACCCGTCGGATCGTCTTGGTTGGCATCGGTGCAGCTCCCCTTATTGATCGGCAACGGTGATGCCGCGCGGGCGACGCCGCGCAAACCGATGCCGTGCCGGTCCCGAGCGCCGGCGATGAATAGCTGAGCCCCGTTGGAGAACGGGACGCGAGGGGGCCCGTGCGTGCGGGCCCGGTCTACCGAGAACGGGGACCCGTCAGGGTCCCGGCGGTTGCTACTTCTTGCTGCGGAACTTCCGCAATGCGGCGATCTGCGCTGCCATCACGGCCAGCTCGGATTGCGCACGGGCAAGATCGAGGTCGCTCTTCGCGTTCGCGAGGGCTTCCTCGGCCGCCTTGCGGGCGGATTCGGCCTTGGCCTCGTCGAGGTCATGACCACGGATAGCCGTATCGGCAAGGACAGTGACCCGATTCGGCTGAACCTCGAGGATACCACCGGCGACAAAAACGAACTCTTCGTCTGTGCGGTTGGGCACTTTGATGCGGACCGCCCCGGGCTTGATCCGGGTGATCAGCGGCGTGTGCTGGGGGTAGATGCCCAATTCACCGGCCTCGCCGGGCAAGGCGACGAATTCGGCTTCACCTTCGAAGATCGAAGCTTCGGCGCTGACGACGTCGACGTGGATCGTGTGCATCTGTTATCGCTCGCTGGACCTGCGTTGCTCGGACGTGACCGCGCTCACTTGAGCGTCTTGGCCTTCTCGAAGGCTTCCTCGATGCCGCCGACCATGTAGAACGCCTGCTCGGGCAGCGCGTCACATTCGCCGTTGACGATCATGTTGAAGCCGCGGATCGTGTCCTTCAGCGACACGTATTTGCCCGGCGAGCCGGTGAACACCTCGGCGACGTGGAACGGCTGCGACAGGAAACGCTGGATCTTGCGCGCGCGGGCAACCGCGAGCTTGTCCTCGGGCGACAGCTCGTCCATGCCGAGCAGCGCGATGATGTCGCGCAGTTCCTTGTAGCGCTGCAGCGTCGCCTGCACGCCGCGTGTCACCGAATAGTGCTCCTCGCCGATCACGTTCGGGTCGATCTGGCGCGACGTCGAGTCGAGCGGGTCGACCGCCGGGTAGATGCCGAGTGATGCGATGTCGCGCGACAACACGACGGTGGCGTCCAAGTGGCCGAAGGTCGTCGCCGGCGACGGGTCGGTCAGGTCGTCCGCCGGCACGTACACGGCCTGGATCGAGGTGATCGAACCGGTCTTCGTCGAGGTGATCCGCTCCTGCAGGCGGCCCATCTCCTCGGCGAGTGTCGGCTGGTAACCGACCGCCGACGGCATCCGGCCGAGCAGCGCCGAGACCTCGGTGCCGGCCAGCGTGTAGCGGTAGATGTTGTCGACGAAGAACAGGATGTCGCGGCCTTCGTCGCGGAACGCCTCGGCCATCGTCAGGCCGGTCAGCGCGACGCGCAGGCGGTTGCCCGGAGGCTCGTTCATCTGGCCGAACACCATCGCGACCTTCGACTGCGACAGGTCCTCCTGCACGATGACCTTCGCGTCGGACATCTCGTGGTAGAAGTCGTTGCCCTCGCGGGTGCGCTCGCCGACACCGGCGAACACCGACAGGCCCGAGTGCTCCTTGGCGATGTTGTTGATCAGCTCGAGCATGTTCACGGTCTTGCCGACACCGGCGCCGCCGAACAGACCGACCTTGCCGCCTTTGGCGAACGGGCAGATCAGGTCGATGACCTTGATGCCGGTCTCGAGCAGCTCGACCGACGGCGACAGCTCGTCGAACTTCGGCGCGGTCTGGTGGATGCCGCGACGGGTGTCGGACTGGATCGGGCCGCGTTCGTCGATCGGCCGGCCGAGCACGTCCATCACGCGTCCGAGCACACCCGGGCCGACCGGCACCTGGATGTTGCTGCCGGTGTTGCGGATCGGCATGCCGCGGCGCAGGCCGTCGGAGGAGCCCATCGCGATCGTGCGCACGACGCCGTCACCGAGCTGCTGCTGCACCTCGAAGGTCAGGCCGGCTTCGGCGAGCGAGTTGCCGGCGTCCTCGAGCACGAGGGCGTCGTAGACCCGCGGCATCGCGTCGCGCGGAAACTGGATGTCGACGACCGCGCCGATGCACTGGACGATCTGACCCTGGGTGGCTTTTGCCGATGTCGTTTGGGCTTGCGTCATGTTGCCTTCTCTGGATTCGATTCGTGGATTCTTCGCAGCGGTGCGAGTCCGTCAGACCGCGGCCGCGCCGCCGACGATTTCGCTCAATTCCTGCGTGATCGCGGCCTGGCGGGCCTTGTTGTACGACAGCTGCAGCTCGTCGATGACCTTCTTCGCGTTGTCGGAGGCGGCCTTCATCGCGACCACGCGGGCGCTGTGCTCGGAGGCCATGTTCTCGGCGACGGCCTGGTAGACGATCGCCTCGACGTAGCGGACCAGCAGCTCCTCGAGCACGGTCTGCGCGTCCGGTTCGTAGATGTAGTCCCACGAATACTCGCGCGAGGTCTCGTCGAGCCGGTCGGGCGGCAGCGGCAGCAGCTGCTCGATGACCGGCTCCTGCGTCATCGTGTTCACGAACCGTGTGTAGGCCAGGTAGACCGCGTCGATCTCGCCGCGCTCGAACGCGTCGAGCTGGACCTTGATCGGGCCGATCAGCTTGTCCATCCGCGGTGCGTCGCCGAGCTGCACCACGTACGACACGACCTTCGCGCCGACCCGGTTCAGGAAGCCGAAGCCCTTGTTGCCGATCGCGGTCGTGATGATCTTGCCGCCGGCCGAGTCGATCTCGCGCAGCTTGGTCGTCGTCGCGCGCAGGATGTTCGTGTTCAGGCCGCCGCACAGGCCCTTGTCGCTGGTCACGACGATCACGCCGATGTTCTTGATCACCTCCGGGCGCACGAGGAACGGGTGGCGGAACTCCGAGTTCGCGCCGGCCAGGTGGGCCGCGATGTTGCGGATCTTCTCGGCGTAGGGCCGGGCGTGCCGCATGCGCTCCTGGGCCTTGCGCATCTTCGACACCGAGACCATCTCCATCGCCTTGGTGATCTTCTGCGTGTTCTTCACGCTCTTGATCTTGGTGCGGATCTCTTTGCTGCTTGCCATGCGGGTGTCTTTCGAGGACGGTCGTTCGGGCGGTGCGGTCGGCGTGGCGACGGGATCGGGTGGCCGCAAGCGGCGGGCGCGACGCCGGTTGCCGGATCAGAAGCCGCCGGTCTTCTTGAAGTCCTTCAGCAGCTCGTGCAGCTTCGCCTCGATGTCCTTGCCGTATTTCTTGTCCGCCTCGAGCTGGTCGACGAACGCGCCGTGTTTGCTCTTGGCGAAGTCGCGCAGGCCCTTGTCGGTCGCGAGGATCTTGCCGACCTCGATGCCGTCGTAGTAGCCGTTGTTGGCCGCGAACAGCGTCAGCGCCTGTTCCCAGACCTGCAGCGGCGCGTACTGCGGCTGCTTCATCAACTCGGTGACGAGCCGGCCGCGATCGAGCTGGCGACGGGTCGCCTCGTCGAGGTCGGAGGCGAACTGCGCGAACGCGGCGAGTTCCCGGTATTGCGCGAGCGCGATCCGCGAACCGCCGGCGAGTTTCTTGATCAGGTCGGTCTGGGCGGCGCCACCGACCCGCGACACCGAGATACCGGCGTTCACGGCCGGGCGGATGCCGGCGTTGAACAGATCACTCTCGAGGAAGATCTGGCCGTCGGTGATCGAGATCACGTTGGTCGGCACGAACGCCGACACGTCACCGGCCTGCGTCTCGATGATCGGCAGCGCGGTCAGCGAACCGGTCTTGCCCTTGACCTCGCCTTTCGTGAACGCCTCGACGTAGTCGGCGTTCACACGCGCCGCGCGCTCGAGCAGGCGCGAGTGCAGGTAGAACACGTCGCCCGGGTAGGCCTCGCGGCCCGGCGGGCGGCGCAGCAGCAGCGACACCTGGCGATAGGCCCACGCCTGCTTGGTCAGGTCGTCGTAGATGATCAGCGCGTCCTGGCCGCGATCGCGGAAGTACTCGCCCATCGTGCAGCCCGAGTACGGCGCGATGTACTGCATCGCCGCCGACTCGGACGCGGTAGCCGCGACGACGATCGTGTACGCCATCGCGCCGAATTCCTCGAGCTTGCGCACGACGTTGGCGACCGTCGAGGCCTTCTGGCCGACCGCGACGTACACGCAGATCAGGTCCTTGCCCTTCTGGTTGATGATCGTGTCGATC